>NZ_SGSS01000001.1:0-373090 GCF_004209135.1 Acinetobacter sp. WCHAc060006
GAAATCTGATTTAATACCTAAGCCTTTGATTGAAGCCAATACTTCATCAGATACTTTTGGTGCATAACCTGAAGTTTGTAGCAATGCCAAGATCAGTGATGTGAACTCATGGCCCATAGGAAGGCCAGCAAAGAATACACGCGGTTCTTCCCCTGCTTTTGCAATACCGAAGCTAGGCGCACGTTTGTTTGTGCCATCGAAACGAGCAGTCACTAAGTTTGATAATGCAGCAACTTCTTCAACCAATTCTTTGATTTTGTCTGATTTGTCAGAGCCATTTAAAGTCGCAACGATTTCGATTGGACCTTCAAGGCGTTCAAGAAGAGTTTTTAATTGTGCAGAAGTATTTTGATCTAACATTGCTAACGTCTCCAAAGGAGTAAATGTATATTTGATGGGATAAGAATAAGATAAATATAAAAATAGATAAAACAGTTTGTTTTTATAAAAACAATCGGTTTTATAAATAATTGGTTAATTTCATTTGAAATTTCAACTTAATAGATAAGGTTGATTCTCTGGATTTCAAGTGAAAGTTGCATTTACGAATTAAAAATTCGTTATGATGCGATTATTTAGCGCGGAGACGAGAATATGGAATTGCAACGCGGGATTTATCAGCATTATAAAGGACCACTTTATCAAGTATTTTCAGTCGCTACACATAGTGAAACGGCAGAAAAATTGGTGGTATACCAATGCTTGTACGGTGAGTATTCGATGTGGGTTCGTCCATTAAGCATGTTTTTAGAAACAGTTGAATACAACGGGGACGTATTGCCACGCTTTAAGTTTATTCAGGCAGTTTAAGGTAGATGTGGCAGGGCTGAACAATGTAGCCCTGCATCATAAAATAACAATGCCATCAAGATTGATGGCATGAAAGCTAGTGAAATTCACTGAATGCTGAGCCGAGTAAAGTGCAAATCGTATTCTAAATATTTATGCACAAAAGCGGTTTTATCATTACATCGCATTAAATTGTCGTATACAAAAGCGGGGACAGGGTGGTAAAGATCACCTGAGCCATTATTATAAAAAATCGTTAAATAGCGTGATGATGCACTATATTTCCAGGACGTTACAGCAATCGGTGTTCCCATAAGCTACTCCCTTCGTTGATTTAATCTGAATCAATCTTTTTCAATACAGAACTTCTTCTGTCTCTTGAACTTAAGTTAAATTAAGAGATGCTAATAGCATAGATTTGTAACAAAAAATAATCAGTTTTCAAGCTGAGCTCATGAGCAATATGATGTGATTATGCTCACCATAGCGATTTGCGCGGTAAAAATAATAAATATTTGAAATTTATGATAATGAGGAGATTATGGTCAAAAGTGTATTGTCTGTGATAAGAATTAAATATTAGAACAAAGCATAAGCCGTGAAAGTTCAGCGTACTGTTTGTAGGTTCACGTGTAGAGATGCAAAGTAGATTTACTCAGCACATTACAATTTTAAAAAAATATTGCGATTAAAACATTCATCTAGAGGGTAAGCGTATGAAAAACGGGATGTAGTATGATGGTCATATCAGGCCTGCTATTAAGTTCTTGAGCAGATGCATGTACTCATGTGGTATTTCAAGGGTAGCGGCAAAATGTAATGACGGCCCGCTCCATGGATTGGAAAAGTGATGTGGGTACCAACCTTTGGATTTTACTGCAAGGTGTTAAGCTTAGGGGTAATGCAGGCAAGAACTCGACACAATGGACCTCAAAATATGGCAATGTGATTGCTACAGGCTATGATATTGCGACCACAGATGGTTTAAATGAAAAGGGTTTGAATGCCAATTTACTCTGGTTGGTAGAAGCTGAATACCCACAACTGGAGCAAACTAAAAAGCCAACACTGAGTATTTCACTTTGGGCGCAATACATGTTGGATAATTTTGCCACTGTGGCAGAAGCAGTTCAATTTTTACAAAAAGACCCCTTTGCTGTGATTTCTGATCAAGTCCCCGGCGAACAACGCTTAGCAACTTTGCATTTATCGTTATCGGATGCGACTGGGGATAGCGCGATTATTGAATATATTGCTGGAAAGCAAGTGATTCATCATGATGCAAGTTATCAAGTGATGACCAACTCCCCAATATTTGATCAGCAATTGGCGTTAAACCAATATTGGAAGTAAATAGGTGGGACAACTTTTTTACTAGGAATCAATCGCGCAGCTGACCGATTTGCACGTGCTTCGTTTTATATTCATGCCATTCCTAAAAATGCAGAGACTCAGTTTAGCTTAGCCAGTGTATTTAGTGTGATTCGCAATGTATCTGTGCCTTTTGGTTTAAATACAGAAGAAGAACCAAATATTTCTTCTACGCGCTGGCGTACTGTGGCAGACCATAAAAACTTGAAATATTACTTTGAGTCTGCTGTGTCACCGAATGTATTTTGGGTGGACTTAAAACAAATTAACTTCAAGCAGTCTCGAACACGTAAGTTGAATTTAGGCAAAGATCAGGCAATTGCATACGCAGGTGATGCTACGGCTAAATTTGTAGAGACAGCGCCATTTAGCTTTTTAGGTGTAAATCCCTAAAATGGTTATGAATGTACCAGATCTAATCTTTAAGATTATCCTTCGCAAAAATAAAAAAAACCGCGCTAAAAGCGCGGTTTTTTAATCAGTTTAATCTAATTAGAAATTAGATTTTACCAACTAGGTCGATTGAAGGAGCAAGAGTTGCGTCGCCTTCTTTCCATTTAGCTGGGCAAACTTCGCCTGGGTGAGCGTGTACGTATTGAGCTGCTTTAACTTTACGAAGAAGTTCAGAAGCATCACGGCCAATACCACCAGCGTTGATTTCAACGATTTGGATTTTGCCTTCAGGATCGATAACGAAAGTACCACGGTCAGCAAGGCCGTCAGCTTCGATTAATACGTCAAAGTTTTTAGCAAGAGTCCAGTTTGCATCACCAACCATTACGTATTGGATTTTTTTGATTTCTTCTGAAGAATCGTGCCAAGCTTTGTGAGTGAAGTGAGTGTCAGTAGAAACTGAGTAGATTTCAACGCCTAATTTTTTGAATTCTTCGTAGTTGTCAGCAAGGTCACCAAGTTCAGTTGGGCAAACGAAAGTGAAGTCAGCTGGGTAGAAGAATACTACAGACCATTTGCCTTTAAGATCAGCTTCAGTTACTTCGATGAACTGACCGTTTTGGAATGCAGTAGTTTTGAATGGTTTAACTTCAGTATTAATTAAGCTCATCATTGTCTCCATGATTGAGGTTTGTATTTGATTTCTAATAGAGTATCGAACTTTAAGTCATTGCTGAAATAGTATTTTTACATTACAAATATCGGAAAAACCGAATTAGAAAAATATCCACAGACTTAAAGTCAGATGATTCTGTTCATTTAGCATGAAAAATATGATGTCTAAATGACAAAATGATCGACCCAAATACTCGCTTAAGAACATGATGCCAGTGAGTTAAAAATTCAAGGGTAGATTTTAAAAAAGTCATTTTTATTTTTTATTGGACTCAAATTTGGGCATGACATTTCGTTAAAGCAGACACAAGCAAATTTTTAAATCGTATGCACTAAAAAGTAGAGCTGAGCGGTATAGAGCGATTTGAATTGTGATGTTTGGCGCTAAAGTGTATTTGAATGTTTGAAACGGGACATCAGGAGATTGGGAATCTATTTGAAAACGAGTAGAATAGGGCGTTTTCAGATAGTTGTAGGGCGTTCACTTGGTTGCAAAAGGTTTAAATGTAGAAAATATGGTGATGGCACGTGATCTTCACCGTTTAAATCGATTGCGCAAAGGCAAAGACGCCAATGAAAAGCAATATCAAGAATTATTTGAGAAATCACATCTCAAAGTACTTGAGCGTGTGGAAAGCATTCCAAACATCAAGTTGAATCAAGATTTGCCTGTAACTCAATATGCAGACAAATTGATTGATGCGATTCAAAGCAATCAAGTGATTATTGTTGCTGGTGAAACAGGTTCGGGTAAAACCACACAGTTACCTCAAATTGCAATGCTTGCAGGCCGTGGTTTGACGGGGATGATTGGCCATACGCAACCACGCCGATTGGCTGCACGTAGTGTCTCACAACGTATTGCAGAAGAAGTTGGGCAAAAACTGGGTGAGGCAATTTCTTTTAAAGTTCGTTTTAATGAACAAGGTTCGCAAGATTCTCTTGTACGCTTAATGACGGATGGTATTTTATTGGCAGAGTTGGCCAATGACCGCTTCCTCACCAAATACGATACGATTATCATTGATGAAGCACATGAGCGTTCGCTCAATATTGACTTCATCATGGGTTATCTCAAGCAATTATTGCCACGTCGTAAAGACTTAAAAGTGATTATTACGTCTGCAACATTAGATGTGAACCGCTTTAGTCAGTATTTTAACAATGCGCCTATTTTTGAAGTCGAAGGCCGTAGTTTTCCTGTCGAACTGCGCTATCGCCCTATTTCAGAACTGAGTATTGTGGGCAGTGATGACGACGAATTTGATGATTTTGAAGAAAATCTGCCCCGTGCTGTGGTGTCAGCAGTAGAAGAATGTTTTCAGGATGCGCAAACGAAAGGCCATCCAGAGCATGCTGATATTTTGATTTTTGCCAGCACTGAGCAAGAAATTCGTGAATTACAAGAAACATTAATCAAACATGGCCCACGTCATACGGAGGTTTTACCACTGTATGCACGTTTAGCTTTAGCCGAGCAACAAAAAATCTTTAACCCTACTGGGGGTGGTCGACGCATTATTATTGCCACCAACGTTGCAGAAACAGCGTTAACTGTTCCGAATATTCGTTATGTGATTGACAGTGGTTTTGCTCGTATTTCACGTTATAACTATCGCTCACGCATTCAACGTCTACCAATTGAAGCGGTATCACAAGCAGCGGCTAATCAGCGTAAAGGTCGCTGTGGTCGTATTGCACCGGGTGTGTGTATTCGTTTGTATTCGGAAGAAGATTTTCAGAGCCGTCCAGAATTTACAGAACCTGAAATTAAACGTACAAATTTGGCTTCTGTAATTTTGCAAATGCAAAGTTTAGGCTTGGGTTCATTAGAAGATTTTGATTTTATTGAGCCGCCAGATCACCGTTTAGTCAATGATGGTCGTAAGCTTTTAATTGAGCTTGGCGCAATGGCAGATAAGTCTAATGCTCAGCAAGGCAAGCATGCTCATGCCAAAGGTGACTCATTAACCAAAATTGGTCAGCAAATGGCAAAAATGCCGATAGACCCACGTTTGGCACGTATGATTTTAGGTGGTGCTCATTTTGGTGTGTTAAATGAAGTGTTGGTGATTGTGGCTGCTTTAGCTGTGCAAGATCCACGTGAACGTCCTGCCGATAAGCAAATGCAAGCAGACCAAAAACATGCTTTGTTCCGCGAGGCCGATTCCGACTTTTTGTTTTATACCAA
Source organism: Acinetobacter sp. WCHAc060006 (assembly GCF_004209135.1). Classification (NCBI taxonomy): domain Bacteria; kingdom Pseudomonadati; phylum Pseudomonadota; class Gammaproteobacteria; order Moraxellales; family Moraxellaceae; genus Acinetobacter; species Acinetobacter sp. WCHAc060006. The sequence goes on from NZ_SGSS01000001.1 coordinate 5,420, forward strand.
ATTATGGGACACGCTAAACGATAACCGCGAAAGCATGAGTGAAAATAAACGACGCTCATTTGCCCGTACTCACTTTTTAAGTTGGTTGCGTTTACGTGAATGGAAAAAGACGCATGAGCAGTTGGTTGACTTAGCTAAAGGTTTAAAGCTGTCATTTAACGAAAAGAAAGCGAGCTATGAAAATTTACATCGTGCTTTATTAACGGGTTTACTGTCGTTTATTGCCAACAAAACAGATGAACGAAATGTATTCATGGCGGTACGTCAGCAAAAAGCGCGTGTATTTCCAGCCTCGACCTTACATAAAACCAATACACCTTGGGTGATGGCTTTTGAAATGGTTGAAACTTCACAGGTGTATTTGCGTACTTTGGCCAAAATTGAACCCGAGTGGATTTTGTTGGCTGCGCGTGATTTGTTAAAGCATCACTATTTTGAACCACACTGGTCGAAAAAAGCCGGCGTGGTGAATGCTTATGACCAAATTTCGCTATTTGGTTTGATTATTGAGCCAAAGCGACAAATTAATTATGAAAAAGTCGATCAACCTGCAGCACATGAAATCTTCCTGCGTGATGCGTTAACCACAGGGAACTTAGGTGTAATCCCACCATTCTTAAAACATAACTTACTTAAACTTGAAGAAGTAGAGCGTGTAGAAGATAAATTGCGTCGTCGTGATTTGGTGGTGGATGAAGAAACGATTTATCAATTTTATGCCTCTAAAGTGTCAGCTGAAGTTGCAAGCCGACGTAGCTTTGAAGATTGGCGTGCTACTGTTGAACAACAGCAACCACGTTATTTATTTATTGAAGATGATGCACTTTGGCTGAATGACCGCCCAACAACGCAACAATTCCCAGATTATTTGCGTAATGGTGAGCTGAGATTGGCGGCTACCTATCATTTTGACCCAAGTCATGATGAAGATGGTGCAACGGTTAAAATTCCACTACAGGCCTTGCCACAAGTAGACGAAGGAATTTGGTCTTGGGGAATTCCAGGTTGGCGTGAGGACCTGATCGAAGCGTTATTAAAGTCTTTACCTAAAGATAAACGCCGCGGCTTGGTACCCATCCCAGACACCGCGAAAAAGTTGATGGCAAGACTTGATGCTGTACATTTGAATCAGCATATTTTTAGCTTTTTGGCTTATCAACTGCGTGGGGATCAAATCACAGAAAAAGATTTTTCATTTGATCGTATTGAGCAATATTTACAACCACTGATTAAAGTCATTGATGAAAAAGGCCGAATGGTTGAACAAGGTCGTGATTTAAGTGAGTTAAAAGCACGTTGCCGCACAGAAACCCATAGCCCAGTCAAACAATTAAAAGGTGAATTCAAAAGCTTCCCAGAGTCTTTTGTATTTGAAGCTTCACAAAAAGTGACAGGGGTGGTGGTTAAGCAATATCAGGCCTTGGTTTCTGTAAAACCTTTTGCGAGCCTAGAGCAAAAAGATGAATCGGGTGTTGTGATACAAACCTTTAATGACCAAGCAGAAGCCGTGCGAAAGCATCGTGAAGGTGTGATTCGTTTGGTGTATATGCAATTGGGTGATGTAGTTCGTCAGTTAAAAAAACAGATTTCAAAACCTTTAGCTTTGGCATATTCGCCATTGGGTGATAAAGCAAAATTAGAGCAAATGTTAGTTTATGCCACACTGCAAGTTGCAATAAATGAGCTTCCTGTCAATGAGCAGGAGTATCAAAACTTAGTTTTAAATGTAAAAAAATCTTTCTTAACCCATGGTCAGCAGGTCTTGGCCACATTAAGTGAAATTTTTATTCAATGGCAGGATATCCGTCGCAAACTGCTGGTTTTAGATGATTCTATCTTTGGAAAAAATATTGATGATATTGAAGATCAGCTAGATTTGATGAATTTATCAGATTTTGTTTATGTGAAACCAACCGATGTTTGGCAAGAATTTCCGCGTTATTTAAAGGCCTTGGTGTTGCGTTTAGATCGCTTAGCAAATAATCTGCAAAGGGACAATTCTGCCATTGATCAAGTTGACCCATGGATGGAAAAATTATTTAAGTTTAAAAACGATGCTCGTCTAAAAGAATTGTATTTCATGGTCGAGGAATTACGCATTTCTTTATTTTCACAACCAATGAAAACAAAGATGCCAATTTCTCCAACCCGGTTGCAAAAACTATGGGAAAAACTTGGAATCAGTTAAGATAGTGGCAATTTCAAAAAGGAGTTTTACATGGGCATCCGCATTACAGGTACGGGTTTATATCATCCAGAAGACATTATTACCAACGAAGAGCTGGTAGAAGGTCTCAATGCTTATGTGGAACAGTATAACCAAGACAATGCTGAAAAAATTGCAGCAGGTGAGCTAGAGGCTCGTCGTGGTTCGAGCGCAGAATTTATTGAAAAAGCGTCAGGCGTAAAGCGTCGTTATGTTGCAGAGAAAACAGGTATTTTAGATCCAAAGCGTTTACGTCCATTGTTGCGTGAACGTTCAAATGATGAATTATCTATTCAAGCAGAATGGGGCGTGACTGCTGCCAAACAAGCGATGGAAAATGCAGGTGTTACTGCAGAAGACATCGATGTGGTGATTTTATCTTGCTCTAATTTGCAACGTGCATATCCAGCAGTAGCGATTGAAATTCAAACTGCGCTGGGTATTCAAGGCTATGCATACGACATGAATGTGGCTTGCTCAGCAGCGACTTTCGGTATTAAGCAAGCTTATGATGCGATTAAAGCTGGTGCTCGTCGCGTATTGTTGGTTAACGTTGAAATTACGTCGGGTCATACAGATTTCCGTTCGCGTGATTGTCACTTTATCTTTGGTGATGTTGCAACTGCATCAATTATTGAAGAAACAACAAGCAAAACTGGTTTTGAAGTGCTCGACATTAATTTGTTTACCCAGTTCTCAAACAATATTCGCAATAATTTTGGTTTCTTAAATCCAAGTGAAACGACGGATACTGATGATAAGCGTTTCCGCCAAGACGGACGTAAAGTGTTTAAAGAAGTTTGTCCTTTAGTTGCGAAAATGATTTCAAAGCAATTAGAGAAAAATGAAATTGAACCCGCAAATGTGAAGCGTTTTTGGTTACATCAAGCCAATGCCAGTATGAATGAATTAATTCTGAAATTGGTGGTAGGTAAAGAAAATGCAAAAGCAGATTTAGTACCAATTATTTTGGATGAGTTTGCAAATACGTCATCAGCAGGTGTCATTATTGCTTTACACCGTACTGCAGACCAAGTGGATGATGGTGAATATGGCGTATTGTGTTCGTTTGGTGCGGGTTATTCAGTAGGTTCAATCCTCGTACAAAAACACGTTGCATAAATCCTGATTTTAGGTCTTTATAGACTGAACAGTAGATATGTAAAAGGTACACAGGTGCAGGTACAACATGATGCAAAATGGATTGGGCGAATTAGTTCGATCTCCAAGCAATATTTTCAGCCAACTTTTTTAGGCGCAGAATATATTGATGCATCTATACCTGCAATGTATGTGGGTAATCATACGATGTATGGTGTGCTTGATGCACCGATGATTATCGACTACCTGTACAATGAACATAAAGTGGCTGTGGTTAGTATGGCTGACCATAGCCATTTTTATTTGCCTGTTTGGCGTGAGATTGTCAAAAAGTTTGGTGCGGTGGACGGTGTACAAGAATACGTCCGTAGCGTGATGCAACAAGGCTATTCCATCTTAGTTTTCCCAGGTGGTGGGCGTGAGGTGCTGAAACGTAAAGGCGAAGCTTATCAGCTGATTTGGAAAGAGCGTTACGGCTTTCTAAAACTGGCGCAAGAGTTTGGTTATGATATTGTACCTTTTGCTGCCTTAGGTGGTGATGAAGCTTATGAAATTGGTGTAGATGCTTCGACGCTAGTGAATACTAAATTTTTTCAAACCTTGCTCAAAGTCCCAAGATTAGCGAAATTGTTAAGGCATGGAGAGGTCATTCCATCTTTACCTAAAAGTTTAATTCCAAAGCGATTACCATTTTATTTTCAATTTATGCCCCGTCAAAGTCTGATGCAGATTCAAGATGTGGAGGAGTTGAAAGCATTTCGTGAGCACATACAGCAACAGATTTATCAGGGAATATCTGATTTAAAACAATATCGTGAGCAACAACACGATCTTTTTGCGCATTAAATTATACTGTAAAAAGCGTTTGAGCTATGACTATGTTGTATAAAGGTAGCGTAGTGCTAAAGTGTATTTCACATAAGCCATAAATTCGCTCAGGCTATAGAAAAGACTGGAGCAAATAGCGAATATTTCCTATATTGAAGAAATAAATAAAATGTATGAATCAATAAGGAGTGGGGGATGGATCAAAAAGACGTTACCACTTCTTTGGTGGCGATTGCGAAACAGTTGCTACGTATTTCACAGGGTTTAAATCGCCTGTATCTTGATCAAATTGAATTGGCAGGAAACATTACTTCGCAAAACATGTTCAAAATTGAACCTGCAAAGCAACGTATTATTTTGGCGAATCAATTATTTTCCATTCATTTTCATACGCCAGAACGTTATACAAGCTTGGGCTGTCTAAGCTCACCAACTTTATTTGACATGCATTTTGTTGCTGGGCAACCACATGCCGAAGCGTTGGAGGAGTTCTTTTTACATGAGATTTACTTTTTAACGGGTGATCGTAAGCCACAGCATTCGCTTTTACTCAGAAGCAAGGCGCAAAAACTTAAACAGTTACTACTTGAATATATTTATCAGTGCTGTGAGGTTGAACAGCGGGCAGAAGCTTTTTTACAGCAAATTACGCAAGTACAAGCTGAAATCACTGATCATTTAATGATAAAAGCCAAGTATTACAAAACGCCCATTTTGCAAAATTTTCGCCGTAAAGATGTCGCTATTCCAGAAGCAGTGATCGAACAATTTAAAACGATGTTTCGCTTTGATCTATTAATGGAGACAGAATTCTTGCCTGTGCAGAATTTGATGGAAAGCTTTGATGAGTTTGGCTATACCGCGACGCAGTTTTTAGATGCACCTGTGTATCGAGTTATGTCTTTAAACTTTGTAGAACGCTTTAATTTAAATGATTTACAGGAACATCGAGCGGATATTGAACTGCTATATCGGCATGCGCTTGAGCAACCTAAAATGTTGGGTTTTTTACGCCTGATGCACCGTGAAGTATGGCAACAGCCAGATATTTTATCTAAGCAACATTTTGTACAGGCTAATACACGAATTTGGCAAAAAAAAGCGGCGAAGCTACCACTCTTCGATGGTATGCGCACTGTCAATTGGTTGTACCGTCAATCAAGTGAAGTGATCGATTGGATCAGTGAAAATATTCAGCATAGCAGTGTACGTGTAGCCATGACGGCCATGAGCTTTATTGATTGTAGTCAGCAACATCCTCAAATTATTTTAGCGACGTTGCAGTATTTTCAATATGCTGCTGCTCGCATGTTTATTAGTCGGTGTTATGAGTTTGCAAATCAGGAACAGTGGTTTGAGCATCCGAACAATACCCATGCCGTTTTACAAGGGACGCAACAGGCGATGGATGATCATCGTATTGCAATAAGCCATTCTATTTTATATTTAGATGAGTGGATGGCCTTGGTTCGTTGTATTGCACGTGAAGACCAAACACTTGAAAAACGAGTTTATGCCTCACTCAGTCGAGTGATGCAGGCGTATTTACAGCATTTGTCTAAAATTACCCAGCCTTTGGCAACCGAGTTGATTGCGTTTATACGCCCAGAAACTCAGCAAAATAGAGATTTTCACAGTACCTTAAGACGTCACCGTATTCAGTTGGATGATTTTCGTCAGCGTTTCTATTTAGTTCATGAGCAATCACGGGAGTCGTTATTTGATGCTTATGTCCGTGATTATCTCACAGCATATTTTGCAGAAAATAAAGTCATTGCCAAGAATGTGACATGGTTTGGCTTATATCAGCAGGCGATTGTTTGGCATGATGAAATTCAAAAAGAAGAAATTATGACCAAGCTCAAAAAAGACTGCTTAAAAGCATCATGGAGTGCGTGGAGTCATTCGCCGCAAATACAGTTTGAACAATGGTTGATTGAAGAGTTGACATCTATAGACCGCATTATTCAAGAGTCTAAAGTATTTCGGCATTGTTTGGCCGCCAGTTATGCACATCGGATTATAGAAGGTGAATATGTGGCTTTTCATGTGATGCCACTCGATTCAACGCTCGCACCGATGACTTTAGGTTGCGTATTACAAAATGAAGTCTTGATTTTTGATCAGTTGGAACATGCTCATAATAAAAAAGCTCAAGTAACAGCAACAATGATTGCCTGTCGTTTTATTGAGTTTCTGAATCTACGAAATCAACAATCCATTTGATTCAAGCAAAGTACGATTCAATACGCGACAGACTCTGGCGGATGAAGCTTAACTTTTGAGGTAAAAGTCGGTAGGCTATAGCGGTTCTTTAATGGTATAGGTCTTATGAATCAGGAAACCGCACTCAAGTTATTAAAAGCTGGTGAAAACGTATTTTTAACAGGCTCGGCAGGTGCGGGTAAAACATATACCTTAAATCAATATATTAATTATCTAAAAGCGCGCAAGGTGACGGTTGCGATTACAGCATCTACAGGTATTGCAGCCACACACATGAATGGCATGACGATTCATACTTGGGCGGGCATAGGCATTAAAGATGCGATTTCTGAAGATGAACTCAAACGCTTAAAAGAACGTAAATATTTAAAAGAGCATTTAGAAAATGCCCAAGTATTGATTATTGATGAAATCTCGATGCTACATGCCAAGCAACTCAACTTGGTGAATAAAGTCCTGAAGTTTTTTAAAGAAAGTGATGAAGCCTTTGGTGGGATTCAAGTCATTGCGGCTGGTGACTTTTTCCAGTTGCCACCTGTAGGCCGTAATGAAGAACGCAATCGCGATAAGTTTTGCTTTATGTCTGAGGCTTGGGTCGAAGCCAAATTTCGCGTGTGTTATTTGACTGAGCAACACCGTCAAGGCAATGACTATTTAAATGATATTTTAAATGCAATTCGTGCGCAAACGATTGGTCCTGCACACTTAGAAGCATTAAAACAAACACGCACACAAGATATTGGCGATACCTTTACACGTTTATATACCCACAATATGGATGTGGACAGTATTAACTTCAAACATTTGAATGAAATTGAGCAGGAAGCGAAGCAATTTGATGCGCAGTGTGATGGTAATGAAAAGCTCATCGAAACCCTGAAATCATCTGTGCGTGCGCCAGAAACACTCAATTTAAAGAAAAATGCCAAAGTGATGTTTGTAAAAAACAACTTTGATGTGGGCTATATCAATGGCAGTTTGGGTGAAGTGATTGGTTTTGAAGAAGACGATGAATACGGTGTATTGCCTAAAGTTAAACTTACGGATGGTACGACTTTAATTGTGGAGCCTGAAACATGGTCAGTCGACAATGACGAAGGTAAAACTATTGCCAGTTTTCAGCAAATTCCCTTACGTTTGGCATGGGCAATTACCATTCATAAATCACAAGGTATGACTTTAGAAGCTGCTGAGATTAATCTCAGTCATACTTTTGAAAAAGGCCAAGGCTATGTTGCCTTGTCGCGTTTAAAAACCTTACAAGGCTTAAGATTATTAGGTTTTAATGAGCAAGCACTTGAGTTAGATAGTTTGGCTATTAAAGCAGATCGTCGTTTTCAAGAGCTTTCTGCAGAAGCAGAAAATCAATTTGCAGATATTGATTTAACCCCACAACATAAAGCATTTATTCGTCACTGTGGTGGCACATTAAATGAATATGAAATTGAGCGTAATGAAAAGAAAATCGCCAAAAATGGTGCGAAACAAAGTTATGGTTCAGCTACTTTGGATGAAACACGAGCATTGTTTGAAGATGGCTATGATATAGCAGATATTGCACAAGAGCGTGGTTTAACTCCAGCGACAATTATTAATCACTTGGCTCGCTTGCAAAAAGAACAGGCGCTCGATATTTCTGTTGCTCATCCGGGTGAAGAAACAGTGGAACAAGTCCGTAAAATTTATAAACGTTTGATGAAGCGTAAAGATGCCGAACATTTTAATGATGACGGTAGCATTAAATTACGTCCGATTGTGGAACAGACCAGCCCGCGTATGGGTTATGACCAAGTGCGTTTGGCTTTGTTATTTGTTGAATAGTTAATCTAAATACAGATTGAATTAATATTTTGATTCATAAATAAAGCCATTTATTTCCAACGCTTTGGGTTGAAATAAGTGGCTTTTAAATTTGAACGTTAAAGTACAGAGACAATGAAATTGGAAATACACAATATGCAAAGTTTATTTGTATACGGCACTTTACGCCTCGGTGAGCCGAATGCACATGTGATGGAGCGAATTGGTGGCACATGGTTTAAAGGTTATATATTGGGGAACTTAGAAAATAGCGGTTGGGGTGCGGCTTTAGGTAGTCCTGGAATTCGTTTGAAAGATGACGGAAATCCTGTTCAGGGCTATGTATTTATATCTGAGCATTTAGAGGATCACTGGGAATATTTGGATGAGTTTGAAGGCGTGGAATATCATCGCCAAGCTGTGACCGTATATTTGGAAGATGGAAAAGTGATGCAAAGTCAGGTGTATGCTTTGATCTAATTGAATAAGTTTGAATGATACAAAATGAGAGTAATTAATAAATTATTTACTAAAATCTAATTTTTTGGCTTAAATTATCGCAAATAGATATTAATTTATATTTTTTGACGATATTAATTAAATCTTATATTTGCTATGTTACTGCCTTATTCAAGTAAAAGATTTTATTAAATGTCAGCAAAAGTACAATGGTTTGCAAAGGATTTACTCATCATTGGTGCTGGTTTTGCCGCTGCGATGCATATTGGTAAATTACCCGCTGCTATCCCTATTTTACAGGCTGAGCTAGGCTTAAGTTTGGTGCAGTCGGGTTTACTATTGTCCTGTATACAATGCGCAGGGATGTGCTTTGCGCTACTGATTGGTAGTTATGTATCAAAGTTAGGTTTAAAGCGTTGTGTATTGTTGGGGCTCAGTTTACTCACTTTAGCCAGTATCTGTGCCGGACTCACGCAGTCGGTACTGTCTTTATTTAGCATGCGAATTATAGAAGGTTTTGGCTTTTTACTGGTTACCTTGAGTGGGCCAGCGCTTATTCGCGAGTTGGCACCTATGCAGAGTTTACCGGCCAAAATGGGCTTATGGGCGGCTTATATGGGCGGAGGAGTAGGCATTGCTTTAATTACTGCACCTATGTTGATTCAAAGTTGGTCATGGTCTGTGGTTTGGTTTAGTTATGCACTCATTACATTGAGCTTTTTAATTGGTATTGCATGGTTTATTCCAAATACAACGCCTTCTTCACAAGCTGTACCGCTAAAATCTTTAATTAAACTTACATTGCAGCATCAGCCAGCATGGTTACTCGCGTTGATATTTGGAACTTATGCAGGGCAATGGTTTGCTTTGGTGGGCTTTTTACCGACGATTTATGAGCAAAATCATATTGCACCTACTTTGGCGGGATTGCTTACGGCAAGTGTATCTATCGCAAATGCCGTAGGTACTTTTATCTGTGGGTTACTGTTACAACGAGGCTTGCAGGCGAAGCTGCTGGTCATTTTGGGATTTGTTGTATTAATTGCTTGTGCATTACTTTTTTATACAGCAAAAGACAGTTTGCCTTTTATGCTGCAATACGTAATGGTTTTTGGCTTTTCATTATTTGGTGGCTTGGTAGCGGGAAGTATCTTTGCACAAGCCCTACATTTTGCCCCAAGTCCTATGGCGATTAGCACGACTGTGGGGATGATTTTACAATGTTCTGCACTGTCTCAATTTTTATTACCGCCAAGTATCGCATTCTTAGTGTCTAGCACTGGAACTTGGTTGTGGGTCGGTGTGCTCATGAGTGTTCTGTCTATTCTGGGTATTGTGCTTACACAGCACTTATTTGCAATTCAGCCCAAAACTTCTGCTTAAGTTTTTGGGGGGAGCTTTGGTTGGGAGGCATTCAAAGCCAACACATTAACTCTGTTGGCTTTTGCTATAACTAAGACGTGTGAAAGTACATACAACTTTTAATTATAGAAGAATAACTTTTTTGCCATTTGATCTTTTTAGGGCGAAGCTGATCAAGCTGTGTTATTGGCCAAGCCCAATAATGAGTGACAAAATACCTGCAGCAATTAATGGTCCTACAGGTACACCTCTTAATAAAGCAACCCCAGCGACTGTACCAATCAGTAATCCAGCAACAATATTAGGCTGATTACTCATCAGTTGTACGCCACGACCACCTAACCAAGCCACAAACACACCAATAGCGATGGCAAATAAGGATTTCCAATTTAAAAAGGATTTCAAAATTTCATCGCCAGGGATTTTGCCACTTGCGATTGGTGTGAGTACACCAATGGTCAGGATGATGATGCCAATATTTAAACCATGCTGTTGCAGCAAAGGAAAATATTCACTTAAAGGCGTAATACGAAACACAATGAGCACAGCTGCTGCAATGGTTACAGCAGTGTTATGACTAAAGACACCACACGCCAATAAAACAATTAGGACAATAAGGTTTAAATCAAGGTTGGAAAGGGTCATCACGGGAGATATAGGATTTGCATTGACAAGTAGAGTATAAAGCATATTTTTACTGATCGTGGCTCAGGTCGATTTTCCGCTGCATTGTTTTGAGTTGGGTTTCAGATCATGATCCTTTAGAATATCAGGCGATTTATTTGAGATATGCTTTTATGTTGTTGGAAAAAATGTTGCAGTCACAGGGCTTTGGTTCACGTAAATATTGCCAACAGTTAATTAAAAGCGGTGCTGTTCAAATTCATGGTGAGTTGATTGATAATCTCAAATATAAAGTAAATTTGGATCAGTTAGCGTTTCAAGTTTATGGTCAAAACTATGTTTATCGAGAAAAAGTTTATATCGCCCTACATAAGCCTAAAGGCTATGAATGTTCACATCAGGCGACCCATCATTTTAGTGTGTTTGAGTTTTTTGATGATGCGCTAATGAATCGAGGTTTACAGTGTGTGGGCCGCTTAGATCAAGACACAACAGGCTTGTTGTTGTTAACGGACGACGGTCAGTTTTTGCAGGCTTTAACGCATCCTAAAAAGCATGTGCCAAAAGTTTATGAAATGTATACGGCCGATGATGTAACAGACGCGCAGCTACAACAGCTTGAGCTGGGTGTAGAGCTACGCAATGAAAACGGTATATTTGCTGCTACAGAAGCTATGCGCTTAGCAGAGAAGCAACTACGTTTTACTGTGCATCAAGGTGTGTATCATCAAGTGAAACGCATGGTTGCGGCTGTAGGGAATAAGGTAGAGCAATTACATCGGGCGCAGATTGGACAATTGGGCTTGGAACAGTTAAATCACTTAGCAGAAGGTGAGTGGGTTTATTTAACTGAGGCGCAAATTGAATTAGCAAAGCAACGCGCTGAATAGCTTTTTAAAGTTAAATTGACTGATATGTTATGCATGCGTGGATTGGAACTACGCATGCGATTGATAGATGCTGTTGTTGCATGATTTTGTTTAAATACAAAGATCGCTGAATTTACAAAGATAACTATTAGAGGCTTATTTTAAAAAACAATGGTAGGTTTGAAATTCTTCATCTTTTACAAAACCCATAGATTCATATAATGCATGCGATTGAAAATTATTCTTTTGTGTTTCTAAGCTAATACGCTGCGCATTTTCATGGCGTGCAAATAAGATTGCAGTATCAATCAGTTGTTTGGCAGAGCCTTGGCGCCTAAAGGCAGGTCGGACATAAACATCATCTAAGAGATAATAACGAGAACAAGCAACAGAAGAAAAACCTAAATACAGTAAGACAAAGCCCGTAAATAGATCATCTTTAATATGAATGAAGATCACACTTTCTTGATTAGCAAAGCGTTGTTTTAAAAACTGAAAAGAAAGGTCTAAATTGGAAGAAGCACCATAAAACTGACGATATTCATCAAATAATATTGCAAGTTGCTTTAAATCTGATTCTACAGCGCGTCTTACAATCATGCTTTACTCCATGCTTAAAATTAGAGGGTTGCATGAAGCATAACGAATAATTAAAAAACTGTGATTTTTAAATTGTTTAAAAATACGACAGTGTTAAGTTTTGTCACCTTCGCCCAAAATAGCATTGAGTTCCTCAAAGATATCTAAATGCTCATCATCTAAATCTATATCGCTTGAAGTCATCATATTGTCTGCATCTGTTGCTGCCACAGATGATTTCACATCTTGTTGCTTCAGTTTGCGTAAACGAATTAATTGTTCAAGATTGATGTTTTGATTTTCAATCGAAAAGGGGATAGATTTTGTAAGTACAACTTGCTTGAAAAACAGACGCACAGCTTGAGCTGGTGTAATCCCCAGTTGTTTAAATACCGCAAATGCTTGTTTCTTTTCTTGGGAATCCAAGCGGATTTGGTAGACTTCAGTTTTTCTCATAATTTTAGAAAGCTTTTAAATACTTAACTTTTCGCATTTATTTTAATCTATTACACGCCAAATTCAATCCTTCAACTCATAAAAATATGAATTATTTGTAATGACATTAAGATGACAGTGTGAGGTCAAATGTGGAGCTTAAAGAGATCTGCTGTTTAGATACAGGGTCTATAAACTCGATATGCTTGGCCAGTAATTGTAGTGGTGCGCTAAAGTCATGATCATCTTTGTGCTTGACTTGCGGATAAAATGGGTCATTTTGAATCGGAATACCCAAGTGGCTAAGGTGTAAACGGAGTTGGTGTTGTTTACCAGTATGGGGGGTGAGTAAGTATTTTGCCCACTGCTGATTATGCTCTAAGAGTTGAATTTCTGTTTCACTATTGGCTACGCCTTCTATTTGACGCATGGTATAAAACGGCTCACCTTTTTCCATTCTTAAACGAAGCGTAAGTGGCAGTTTTAAAGTGGGTAGATAGGGTGCAATCGCATGATAGGTTTTTTGCACTTTACGATCGGCAAATAACTGCTGATAGATACCGCGACTTTCAATGCACTTTGAAAATAAAACAATCCCTGCAGTTTCACGGTCAAGACGATGAATTGGCGTGAGATGCTCAATGCCAGTTTGTTTCTTTAAGCGAACCAAAAGCGTTTCTTGTACATATTGTCCTGTGGGACTAATAGTGAGAAAGTGGGGTTTGTCTACGGCAATAAAGTGTTCATTTTCAAAAATAATATGGTGTTCGAAAGGCACATGAATTTCATGTGTTAAAAACCGATAGTAAAACACGTGGCTATTTGGCTGAAAGGGACTATTTGCATTGAGTTTTTGCCCTTGCGCATCAAAGATCAGCCCATCTTGAAAACGTTGTAACCATTCTTGCGCCTCAATATGTGGAAATTCAAGGCACAAGTATTGGTAAATGCTCTGTGGTTGTGGCTGTAAAGCTTTTAAAAACACTTTACTGGCACTTACGCCATTGATCATAGGTGGTATGAAATTAGAAAGAAGCATGGGCATATTCAATAGGAGATGATGAGAGCGTTAAGCCGTGAAAAAATACACAAACTGATAGGCGAAAATAGGCTTTTAAAGCCATGCAATGCTATCATAATCAATCTTTATATTGGTGTCGTGAGTATTATGCAGTATTCATTTAATTTGGTTTTAAACAATGAAGAAGATACACAGAACTTAGCACAAGTTTTGGCGCAGCATTTTAACTCAGGTGTTATCCATTTAATTGGTGATCTTGGTGCAGGTAAAACAACCTTAACACGTTATTTTATGCAAGCTTTGGGGCATCAAGGTGCGGTAAAAAGCCCAACTTATACCTTGGTTGAACCTTACAATATCCAAGGGCAAGATATTTTTCATTTTGACTTGTATCGTTTAAATGATCCTTATGAATTAGAACTGATGGGTATTCGCGATTATCTCGAAACCCCAAATGCGTTATTTTTGTTTGAATGGCCATCGAAAGGTGGTGATGAAATTCCTGCGCCAGAATTGTTAATTAATATTGAAAAGTCTGAAGATGAGCTAACGCGCTATGCGACTTTAAGCTTTGCTTCAGACAGCCTGAAAACTGCTTTAGAGAACCGTTTTTCATGAGTGAATTGAGTGTACGCCGTATTCGCACACTTGAGCCTGCTTTAGCTAACCAAATTGCAGCAGGTGAAGTGATTGAACGCCCTTCATCTGTGGTCAAAGAATTACTGGAAAATGCCATTGATGCAGGAACCACAGAACTGATTGTTCGGGTTGAGCAGGGTGGCAGTACACTCATTGAAATTATAGACAACGGCCGTGGCATTCACCCTGAAGATTTACCTTTAGCTGTGATGCGTCATGCAACCAGTAAAATTCAGTCAGCTGAAGATTTGCATGCAATTGTCAGTCTTGGCTTTCGTGGCGAAGCCTTAGCTTCGATTGCAGCTGTATCTCGCTTAACCTTAACCAGTAGTCAGACGGATGAAGGGGTAGGTTATCAGGTAGAAGTAAATGGTACGGCATTTGATCACCAGCAAATTCAAGCAGTAGCAGCGCCACGGGGCACACACATTCGGGTGCAAGATTTATTTTTTAATGTCCCTGCACGACGTAAATTTTTAAAGAAACCCGGTACTGAGTTTGGTCATATTGAAGAAATCGTGCGTCGTCTAGCGCTGACCCATTTTGATATTCGTTTTGTACTTGAACATAACAACAGTATTAAGCTGAATTTACCTATAGCTGATAGTGGTGAACTACGGTTTCAGCGGGTACAGCAGCTCTTAGGGCGTCAGTTTACTGAAAATGCATATTGGATGGATGCAGATAGCATCAGTATGCGTTTGAGCGGTTGGTTAGGCCATCCATCTGATGCGCGAGCGCAGGCAGATTTACAATATGTATATGTGAATGGCCGTATTGTGAAAGATAAGACAATTTCTCATGCTTTGCGTATGGCTTATGAGGGAATTTTGCATGGGCATCAACATGCGGCCTATTTGCTCTTTTTAGAAGTTGACCCTGAAAACATTGATGTCAATGTTCATCCAACCAAACATGAAATTCGTTTTTTAAACCAACGCGAAGTGCATGAGTTTGTGCGACATTCTGCAAAAAAAACCTTGGCTCAATTTCAAACGGCTTCAGCAGAATTATCCTCTGCAATGAAGCAAGATATTGAACAGCCAATTGTACAGCATGCGCCTCAACCACGTTATCAAGAGCAGTTTGACTTGCATAAGCAGGCCACTACGCAAGCTCAGACTTTGACGCCGACAATGCCGCAGCATGATGAAAACTTTCAGTTTGCTCAGACTGTACCAGAAATGCGCCGTGATGCTACACAAGCGACAGCGACTGCTTATCAGTACAATGCACAATTAGGTGGCTCAGCACGGCTAAATAACGCTTTGCAAAGTTATTTGGCACCACTTCGAGCAACTGAAGATGCATCGAGTGCTACAGCGCAAGAGATGAGTTTAGAGGCACATATTGCGTCTAAAGTAGATGAGCATCCATTGGGTATTGCGATTGCGCAGCTACATGGTATTTATATTTTGGCGCAAAATACTGAAGGTTTGATTATTGTTGATATGCATGCCGCGCATGAGCGTATTGTGTTGCAACAAATGAAAGCTGCTTGGGATAAGCCTGAATTTTGGATGTCACAGCAGCTATTAATTCCTAAAGTGGTTCCTATTAGTCGCATGCAAGCGATGCGAGTTGATGATCTAAGAGATCAATTGGCTCGTTTTGGCTTGGAAATCGATCAATATGGTGATGAGCAAGTGATTGTACGTGGTGTGCCTGCGATTTTACATAAAGCAAATCTGGAAGCCTTAGTACCTGAATTGCTAAATGATTTAGATCCGACTGATCAAGTGCAAGGTTTATTGCAACGTCGCGATGAAATTTTAGCGGGTATGGCTTGTCATGGGGCAGTACGCGCACATCGAATACTCAGCCTTTCTGAAATGAATGCTTTGCTTCGTCAAATGGAGCAAACCGAATTTGCCAGCCAATGTAATCATGGCCGTCCTACATGGCGTGCCTTTCCATTGGCTCAACTTGATAAACTTTTTGCTCGAGGAGAGTAGTTTTACATGTCAAATCAATTGCCGGTCATCAATTTAATGGGACCAACTGCAAGCGGGAAAACTGCTTTGGCATGCGAATTATACGAGCAAGGTGATTTTGAGTTGATTTCCGTCGATTCTGCGCTGGTTTACCAAGATATGGATATTGGTACGGCAAAGCCGACAAAAGATGAATTGGCTCAATTCCCGCATCATTTGATTGATATTATTTCACCACTTGAAGTGTATTCAGCGGCAAGCTTTGTTGAAGATGCATCTGCACTGATTGATGATATGCACACACGTGGAAAAACCCCAATATTAGTGGGTGGAACCATGTTGTATTTCAAAGCATTGCTTGAAGGTTTATCGAGTAACTTGCCAAGTGCAGATTATGCAGTACGCGCAGAAATTGAAGCGATGGGTGAACGAGATGGCTGGGATGCTGTATATGCGCATTTGTGTCAGGTTGACCCATTGGCAGGTCAGAAATTTAAGGTGAGTGATAAGCAACGCATTATTCGCGCACTCGAAGTATTTAAGCTGACAGGTAAACCAATTACACAGCTTCAAGCTGAACAACCGAAGAACTTACCATATCGATACACTTTTCATAATTACGCTTTGCTACCTGATCGTATAGAGTTGCATAAAAGAATAGAAAAACGTCTCGAGATTATGTGGGATATCGGATTTTTAAATGAGGTTGAAGAACTCATGAAAAAATACGATTTAAACGAGGATTTACCTTCGATGCGCTCAGTCGGGTATCGACAAGCCATGGAATTTTTAAAAAATAGTGATAAAAGTATCGTAAATCGTAAAGAAATGGAGGATAGAGCTCTATTTGCAACACGACAACTTGCAAAACGTCAATACACATGGTTAAGATCTTTGCAAGAAACGCATAAATTTACAACATATTTAACGATTAAGCAGGCTCAAGAAGACTTGCGAAACTGTTACGGATAAAGCAAAATTTGGGTACTACCTTTTTTATAATTTTTAATTGAAAAATCAAAGGTAGTTTTTGCGCTGATTTTTAAATTTTTTGGAGTTATAACATGTCTAAAGGTCAAACTTTACAAGATCCGTTCTTGAATTCTCTCCGTAAGGAACGTATTCCTGTTTCTATTTTCCTTGTGAACGGTATTAAGTTACAAGGTCATATTGAATCTTTTGACCAATATGTAGTTTTATTAAAAAATACTGTAAGCCAAATGGTTTACAAACATGCGATTTCTACAGTAGTTCCTGCACGTAATCCACGTCCTGCTGGTGCTCCTGCTGGTGCTCAAGGCGCGGCTGGCTTTGGCGGTCAACAAGGTGGCTTCGGTGGCGGTCAACAAGGCGGTTTCGGTGGCGGTCAACAAGGTGGCTTCGGTGGTCAAGGTGGCTTCGGTGGTCAAGGTGGCTTCGGTGGTCAAGGTGGCTTCGGTGGTCAAGGTGGCTTCGGCGGTCAAGGTGGCTTCGGCGGTCAAGGTGGCTTCGGTGGCCAAGGTGGCTTCGGTGGTCAATCTGCTGGCTTTGATGGCGAGTCAAAATTTGAAGATTCTCAAGAAGACGAAAATAATCGTTAATTGATACTTCATAAAAAAGCCTCTCAATTGAGAGGCTTTTTTATGACTTAATTTTAAAAATTAAGAAAAAAAACCAGCATCGAGTGCTGGTTTTTTTTGCTCTAATATTAAGAGCGATTATTTTTACGATCTAAAGAAGGATCTTTGATGTCTACAAAAGCATTGTTACGCGTTTCACGTAACCAGCTGTCTAATTCAGCATCAAATTGACGTTCTCCAAGAATCTGGCGGGCCATGCGTTCTTGGTATTCTTTCGTCATGTCTTGTTGGCGAGTGTCTGTCACTTGCAGAATATGCCAACCAAATTGAGTTTGGAAAGGTTCAGTAATTTGGCCTTTTGGCGTAGATTGCATTTTTGCATCAAATTCTGGAACCATCATACCAGGCGTTACCCAGCCCAAGCTACCGCCATCACGTGCAGAACCAGGGTCATTGGAGAAAGTTCCTGCCAAAACTGCAAAGTCTTCCCCATTTTTTAAACGTGTATAAATACTATCAATTTGCTGTTTAGCATCTTCAGGGCTAACCACTTCAGAAGGTTGGATCAGAATGTGGCGAGTTTGAAATTGTGAAACAATCGCTTTTTGGTCTGCGCCTTTGCGTTCAATAAGCTTTAAGACATGAGTACCATCACGTACAGGAATCAGTTCTGTGGTTTGGCCTTCTTGGAGTGTACTCACACGTGCAGCTAATTCAGCAGGGATGTCTGATAAGCTACGGAAACCCATATCTGCGCCTTCAACTTTAACACCATTGGTACTAAATTTTTGATTAATGGCTTTAACATCATTGGAGTTATTGAGTTCGGCTTTCACTAGATTTGCTGTTTTTTCTACAGCGGCTTGGTCTGTTCCAGAAATACGAACATGTAACACATGCGCTTGACTGCCAATGGCAGCTTGGCCTTGCGGTGAGTTTAAGAAGTTTTTTACGTCCGAATCAGAAATGTGAATACGTGAAGTCACAATTTGTTGGCGTAAGCGATTAATCGCTAAATCTTCTGCAATACGATTGCGTAGACCTGCATAAGTATTCGGTGATAGGGCATCTAATTTTTGTTGGAAAGCTTCAAGACTAGTAGAACCTGAATCTTTAGCAACCTTTAATACAGCTTCATTAAGGCTTTTTTCATCTGGTTTAATGTTATAGCGCTTTACCTGTTCTAATTGTGCTTGGCGCGCAATCAGCTGTTCAAGTGCTTGTTGTTGTAAATATTGTTCTGGTGGAACAGTTTTTTTCTGTGCCTGTAATTGGTGTGTGAGTTCTGAAATGCTTTGCTCTAAGTCACTGCGTAAAATCACACTATTATCGACAACAGCAACAACTTCATCTTTAGGTTGGCCAGCAGCAAAAACAGGTACTGCAGCACTCAAACAAAGTGCGAGCGTTGTTGCTTTAAAAATGCGTTTTAATTGTGTTGTCTTCATTAACGTTCAGTCCAATTTTGATTGATATTGTTAAAACCTAAAATACGGTTTTCAAGCAATGATGAAAGTTTGTTATTAAAGCCACCTAAGCCTTTTAAGGTGAACTCAGCCATGATGGCACGTTTTGGGTTAACACCGTCATCTTTCACGTTATCTAAGTCGTTGTAGTATGAACGACCATAGACAGAAACACCCCAACAGCATGATTCATAGTTCACGCCAAGCAGATATTCACGGGCAACACTGTTGTCTAAGTCATATTGTGCATGACCAATAATACGCCAGTTATTGTGTACAGGTTGAATAAATGACGCTACTACTTGATCGTAGTGATCTTGGCGGTTTGGAATAGCACGACGGTTAAAATAGCCTAGGTTGTATAGGCTACCCTTATCACTTGTGTAATAGGCTTGAATATCACGTTCGGCATTATCACCGTTTGCCATCCATGCACTATTGGCATTGATGGTAAAGCGCTCTGATAATTGGCTAGTTAAGCTAACAACAGGGCCAGTGTGTCGTTCACGATCAAAATCATCGCTGGTGTTGTTGAGTGTGACACGACGATCTTCAAAGTAGAAGCTTTGACCAACACTTGCTTTTAAGCGTTCTAAGCCAACATCATCAAACAAGCTATAACTTAAGCCTAATGATGTGAAGTTGTTGTCTTCTAAGCGGTCATGACCATAGAAGCGGTATGGGCTAAATAATTGGTCATAGCTTACAGAGGCTGTAGCAGAGTCAAAGTTTGGGTGTGAGTCCTGATTGCGATATGGTGAATATGCGTAGAACACACGCGGTGTTAAAGTCTGTAAGAACTTACCTTGCTTTTCAAAGACTAATCCAGCATCTAAAGTAAATTGTGGTACGGTAATAGATTTGGTTTCATTTGAAGAGTTGGTTTGTACAGCGTTGTTACCATTGCTTTGTAAGTAGTCAATTGTGTTCTTATCAAAGAAGGTGTTGACGTTACGTACAGTTGCTTCAGGAATCACAAATGCAAAAGGGGTGCGATAGTTGTAACGAACAGAGAAGTCGTTATAAATACGCGTGCCACTTGGCTCAAACGAATTTAAATTATTGTTATAAATGCTGTAGTCATTAATGTCTTTTTTGAAGTAAGCCGTGTCGTGGTTAAACTCATATTGTAAACCGAGTGGATTACCCGTTTTATAGTTAACCAAGAATTGCGGTAAACGCGCGTAAGGGCGATCTTCGTCTTTTACGGTTTTATCTAATGTTTGGAAGTCTTCGACTTTAAGCTGAGCCTTTAAACCAGGAATACCGTGTTTGTAGTTCAGTTCCCAAGCACGACGTAAGTTTAGGTCGGTTCTAGAGTTTGGGTTGTTATTTAAATCTGCAAAATAGTCTTTATCAGAGGCGTAGTTATAATCGAGGTTCGTACTAAATTGGTCGTTAATTTGCCAATTGTGTTCAGCGTGTAAGAATTTTCGATCTTTATCGTTGTAGCCACTATCTGATGGTAATGCACCCCCAGAAATTAAGCCTTGTCCAAAGTTTTGGGTAAGGTAACGGAATTCAGCTTCAAGCATTGCACCACGGTCTGCCAAGAAACGAGGTGTAATAGTGGCATCGTAATTGGGTGCTAAATTTAAATAAACAGGTACACCAAGCTCTAAACCACCATCATTGGTAAAACCAAAGCTTGGAGTCAAAATACCCGTGGTACGACGCTCATCAATTGGGAAGTTGAAATATGGAACGGCCATCACTGGCACGTCTTTTACATAAAGTTTAGTGCCTTTGGTTTCACCACGACCCGTTTCTTGATTCAGCTTAATATGGTCTGCTTGAATTTTCCAAGTGGGCTTTTCATCTGGTGGACATGTGGTGTAGGTTGCGTTATCCAATTCCAGTGTAGATGTTGATGTACGTGAAATTTTATCTGCACGGCCGTGAGCATGTTGCTGCTCAGCAATATAAAGGCTGTTATTTAAATTGCCTTGTTGGGTTTTGAGGTTGTAATCGACATTGTCACTTTGTGACAGTAGCCCAGATTGGGCCATTTGCACATTGCCTGACGCATTTGCATAGGTTTTAGTTTTATCAATTTTGATTTGATCAGCACGAATTTGACGGCCTTCTTGATCAATAACGACATTGCCTTCAAGAATTGAGTCGCCGTTTGGATCAAAATGACCATAATCTGCAGTAATTGTAGACGTTGCAGTTTCAGGAGAAGCTGCTTTTGTGTCTGAAGCAATTGGAGTTACCCAAGCACCTTGGCAATAAGCTGAACTCAGTTGATGGCCTTGGCGTTGCTGCGCTTCAGGCGCAGATTTATCTATATAGTATTGTTCAAAAAACTTTTGGCCAGGGTAGGTTTCAGTAATGCTTTTTTTAAGCTCTGCATTAGTGACAGTCGAAGCAGTCTGGTCAGCGGCATAGCCCGCGATGGAACTACCGCAAAGTAGAGTTAAGATCGCAGTCGCTAAAGGATTAAATTTAAACTGATGCTTCATTTGTCTCATTAACCAAGTATGCTTAATTGCAATTAATTATTGTCGCATCATAGAGAAAAAGTTGATAAGTGGCTACACTTAGCACTTTAAAAACTCAGCCTGTTTTAGAAATAATCGCAAATGAATACACAACGTGAACAATTGATACAATCATGGATGACATCTGTACTCGGTTCAGATCAATTTGAAACTCATTTTTTAGCAGGCGATGCTAGCTTTCGTCGTTATGCACGAATCAAATTGAATAATAAAACATTTATGCTCATGGATGCACCTCCAGAAAAAGAAGATTGTGTGCCTTTTGTGACGATTGATGAATTTTTCGATGCACATGGTGTACGTGTACCACATATTGTGGCGAAAGACTTTGATTTAGGTCTTTTATTGTTGGAAGATTTTGGTGATGTATTGCTGTCTACAAAATTAAATGACAAAACTGTAGATGCGCATTATGCACAAAGTTTCAAACAGTTAATTCAATTACAATCGATTGCGGGTCAAGGTCATTTCCCTGAGTATGCTTACGAAAAACTCATTTCAGAAATGGAATTACTTACAGATTGGCTACTTCCTTCACTTAAGATCCAACCAACTGAAGCTGAAAGTGCTTTAATTAAGCGAACTTTTGCTATTTTAGCCAATGCTGCTTTAGCACAGCCTCAAGTTATTGTGCATCGTGATTTTCATAGTCGTAATCTGATGTTATTGGAAGGTGAGTCAGAGCAAGGTGTCATTGATTTTCAAGATGCCGTAATTGGTGCAGATACTTACGATCTGATTTCGATTACACGAGATGCTTATGTGCAATGGAATCCTGAGCGTGTCTATACGTGGTTTAAAGTATTTTATGATCTACTTCCTGTGTCTGCAAAAGAAGGTCGTGACTTTGAGCAATTTAAAAAAGACGCAGATTTAATGGCAATTCAGCGCCATATTAAAATTTTGGGTATTTTTGTTCGCTTGTTTGAGCGTGATGGTAAGTCTGGTTATTTAAAAGATTTACCGCGTGTGATGTGGTATTTGCTCGAAGAAAGTAAGCCGTATGCAGAATTACAACCATTTATGCAGTTTATTCAGGCTAAAGTGTTGCCAAAATTTGAAGAGAAATATGGCAAATACGAGGTTGAAGCATAATGAAAGCCATGATTTTAGCTGCTGGGTTGGGCAACCGCATGCGACCTTTAACGCTATATAAACCGAAACCATTGTTGGAAGTGGGGGGTAAGCCTTTAATTGTTTGGCATATCGAGAAACTTAAATCTATTGGTGTGACTGAAATTGTAATTAACTCGGCATGGTTGGCGGATGTATTGATAGGCGCTCTCGGCGATGGTTCACAATTTGGTGTCGATATACGTTGGACACGTGAATTGGAAGGTTTAGAAACAGCGGGCGGTATTATTAATGCCTTAGCACTTCTAGGGACAGAGCCATTTATTTTGGTCAATGGCGATGTGTGGACGACATTTGATTTTGCATCACTCTTAGATGTGCAACTAAATGATGATTTAGCACATTTAGTGTTTGTAGAAAATCCTGAGCAACATCCAAAGGGTGATTTTACCTTGGATGCTGGCCGTGCTTACACCTTTGAGCAGGCACATGCGGGAGAGGCACTCACTTATAGTGGAGTTGCTGTGATTGATCCTAAGATGTTCGATGGCCTAGAGGCGGGTAAACGTCCATTGGCGCCACTCTTAAAACAGGCCATGCACGACGGAAAAATTGCTGCAGAAAAAATGCAGGCGGTTTGGGTAGATGTAGGCACTCCTGAGCGTTTAAGTGCACTAGATCTCCAGATTCGTGAAGGGATGTACGTTTAAGTGCATATTCGCTAGACACATCCTGCTGTGACAGGCAGGATAAATCGTTATACTTCCATCTAAATTTTCGAGACGTAAATTGGTTATGCATACTTTTTTTCAAGAACTCAAGCAAGGTAGTCAGGCTTTAGGTTTAAGCTTAAGCGATGAAGCTTTAAATTTATTACTCAAATACCAAGATGCTTTGGTGTTATGGAATAAAGCATATAACTTGACTGCGATTCGTGATCCAAAAGAAATGTTGGTTAAGCATTTACTAGATAGCCTTAGTATTTTAAAAGATTTACCTGCAGGTCGTCTTTTAGATATTGGTACAGGTGGGGGTATGCCGGGTATGATTATTGCCTTGTGTCAGCCTGAACGCCAATGTGTATTACTTGACTCAAATGGCAAGAAAATTCGCTTCTTAAAGCAATTTATTGCAGATTTAAAATTGAGTAATGTAGTCGCAGTACAAACACGTGTCGAAAATGAAGACAGCATTCAAGAGCTTGGTAAATTTGATGTCATTACCAGCCGTGCTTTTGCCTCATTAACAGATTTTATTCATGCGTCACTTCCATTTATGCATGACAACAGCATTATTGCTTCTATGAAAGGGCTGATTCCAAGCGAAGAAGTCGAAGCTTTTAAAGATCAATTTAGCTGTAAAATTATTGAGTTAAAAGTTCCACGTTTGGATGAACAGCGTCACTTGTTGCTGTTAAAACGTATTTAATTTTTTCAAAGGATTTGGGGTTACCATGGCACAGATTATTGCGATTGCGAACCAGAAAGGTGGTGTCGGTAAAACTACAACCGCAGTAAATTTGGCTGCATCATTGGCCGTACTTAAAAAACGCGTATTACTTGTGGATATGGATTCACAAGGCAATGCGACGATGGGTTCTGGCATTCAAAAAAATGATCTGCTGTATTCGGTAACTGATGTATTGCTGGGCGAAATGCCGATTGAAACAGCAATTAGTAAAGCTGAAGTTGGTTATAAGGTATTGGGTGCAAACCGTGATTTAGCAGGTGTTGAGCTTGCAATTGCGGAGCAGCCTGGCCGTGAATTTATCTTACGTGAAGCCTTAAAAGAGGTTGAAGATAAATTTGATTATATTATTGTCGATTGCGCGCCAAGTTTAAGCTTGATTACGGTGAATGCTTTGGCTGCAGTGGATGGCGTGATTATTCCAATGCAATGTGAATACTACGCTTTGGAAGGTTTGGCCGATTTAACGCAAACGATTGATCGTATTCAGCAAGCATTAAACCCAGACTTACAAATTGTAGGTGTTTTACGCACCATGTATGATGCGCGAAATGCTTTGACACGTGATGTTTCAGCAGAACTAGAACAATATTTTGGCAAGAAGCTATATGAGACGGTTATTCCACGTAATATTCGTTTAGCAGAAGCACCTGCGCATGGTTTGCCAGTCATTTATTTTGAGAAAAGCTCGAAGGGTGCAGTGGCATATTTAAACCTTGCTGCTGAAATGTTAAAGAAAAGCAAAGTAAAAAAAGGAATTAAAGCATGACAGTAAAAAAACGCGGATTAGCGAAAGGTCGTGGTCTAGACGCGTTGCTTGGTTCCATTCAAAAAGAAAAGTTGCAACTCGAAGCACAATCTTTGGACCATGGTCAGCTCAAACAAATTGATGTTCATTTACTCAAACGTGGCGAATATCAGCCACGTCGTTATATTAATGAGCAAGACTTACAAGAATTAGCGGCATCAATCGAAAAGCACGGTGTGATGCAGCCAATTGTGATTCGTCCAATTGAAGATGAAAAGTACCTGTATGAAATTATTGCAGGTGAGCGTCGTTGGCGTGCCGCACAGTTGGCCGGTTTAACGGAAGTGCCTGCAATTGTTCGCGATTTAACGGACCAAGTTGCAATTGCTTTGGCTTTAATTGAAAACATTCAACGTCAAGACTTAAATCCAATTGATCAGGCGATGGCATTACAACGATTCCATGATGAGTTTGGTTTAAGCCATCAAGAAATTGCCGATACAGTGGGTAAAGCACGTACGACAGTAAGTAATTTACTACGCTTATTAACTTTGGCTGAGCCTGTAAAAGACTTTATGCAACAAAGCCTTTTAGACATGGGTCATGCACGTGCAATTTTGACGCTAAAAGCCAGAGATCAGCTTAAAATGGCTGAACATGTGATTGAAAAGAGCTTGTCTGTGCGTCAAACCGAACAATTGGTGCGAGACATGAATGCGCCAAAACAAGTCAAAGAAAAACAAGCAGCATCTTCAGATATTCAGCAATTAACACAACGTTTATCTGATCGTTTTGGTGCCGATGTTAAAATCGACCATAACAAACAAGGCAAAGGCAAGTTGGTGATTAATTATCATTCACTCGAAGAGTTGGATGGTATTTTAAATATTTGCTTCGCAGATTAATTTTGTATTTCGATTTATTGGGGAAAATCAAATGTGGGAATTAGTCAAAGCAGGTGGGTGGCTGATGCTACCCTTGGTACTTTGTTCGATTTTTACCGTAGCTATTACGATTGAGCGATTTATTCGCTTGAAAAAATCGACAGTATTACCCACTGCATTGTTAATGAAAAAAAATCAAAGTGCAGATCAAGTTGTAAAGGTTATGCGCCAAAGCCAAGCGCTACAAGACAGTACGCTTGGCCGTATTTTTTTAGCTGGCTATGAAAGCAAAGACCAAGCACAGCAATATGCCAGTGCTCAAATGGAAGCTGTGGCTTCTCAAGAAATTGGTTTTTTAGAAAAAAATGTAAATTTCTTGGGCACACTAAGTGCAGTGGCGCCATTACTAGGTTTGTTAGGTACAGTGCTGGGTATTATTGAATCATTTTTAATGATTGATGTAGGTACGAATAGTGATCCAGTACTGATGATGCCGGGTATTTCAAAGGCTTTGATTACGACAGCGGCGGGTATGTTAATTGCAATTCCAGCATTATTCGCACATCGTTATTTTCAGCGTTTGGTGCAAGAATTTACAGCCGAACTTGAACAACAATCGACCTTATTTCATGCTGCATTATTTTATAAAGTAACACCTGTAGCTGAACGACAAGATCAAGACATGCCAAAAGCAAGCTGAGGTCTAAAATGAAGTTCAGACGCCGTCAAGTTGAAGATATTCATATCAACCTAACACCAATGATTGACTGTTTATTGTTTATCTTGGTGTTTTTGCTGTTGTCGACGTCATTTAACCAAATGAGTCGAATGAATTTAACCTTGCCAGATGCGCAGGGTGTGCCACCTAAGCACTATGATCAAAAAATTGAAGTGACGGTAGACGCTACTGGACACTATGCTGTGAATGGGCAGTCCTTAGAGGGGAAGGATACTGTAGATTTAAATATGGCAATTAAACAGATTTCTCATGATCGCCGTGATTTAATGTTTATTATTGCTGCGGATGCCAAGGCTGCACACCAAGATGTTATTCGTGTAATGGATGTTGCTGGTCAGTTAGGTTTCGTGAACGTTAATATTAGTACCAAAGTACCAACTCGAGGTTATTAGTGAAGCAAGATGTTAAGGTCTATCTGCGCCTGTTAAGCTATTTAAAGCAATTTTGGGGCGTAGCATTATTGGTTGTACTTGGTTTTGCGATCAATGCTGCAACAGAAGTTTCTGTGGCAAAATTGCTAGAGAAAATCATTAATGCGATTCAGAATAAAGACCAAAGCTTTACAACACTGTTTCCACTGCTAGTTGTGGTGCTGATGTTCTTCCGCGGTTTGGGTTTATTTATGGGTGGGTATTTCACGGCAGTGATTTCCCGTAATTTAATCTTTAATATCCGCCAAGAAGTATTTGCTAAGCTTATGCGATTGCCATCGCAGTATTATTTAGATAATTCGAGCGGCCATATTACTGCCAAAATTATGTATAACGTCGAGCAATTAACCGCTGCATCGACCGAATCATTAAAAACGTTATTACAACAAGGTTTAATTACACTGGCCTTAATGGGCTATTTAATTTATACCAATTGGCGTTTGACCTTAATTATTTTGGTATTTGGCCCTTTGATTGGCTTGTTGATTCGTAAGGCATCGAAACGGATGCGTAAACTATCGAATCAAGTACAAGATACGATGGGTGATGTAAACCATGTGGTGCAAGAAACTGTAAACGGCAATATGGTGGTCAAAGGTTTTGCTGGGCAAAGTTATGAACAACAACGTTTTCATGAAAGCTCAATGGAAAACTTACGCCGTGGCTTGAAAATGGTGGTGGTACAACAGCTGAATAGTCCAGTCGTACAGTTGATCATGTCTATTTCTTTGGCCATTATTATGTTTATTGCCCTAAGACCTGAGATTTTGCGTGAAACGTCTGCGGGTGAGTTTGTTGCCTACATTACTGCAGCGGGCATGTTGGCGAAGCCAATTCGTTCTTTAACGGATATTAACGAAAAAATTCAACGTGGTATGGCGGCTGCATATTCGGTTTTTGAATTATTGGATCTACCTGAAGAAGAAAATAAAGGCACATTAACACCTGCCTTAACAGGTGAAATTGAATTTAATAATGTGAACTTGACCTACTCAGATGGTTATCATGCAATTCATGACTTTAGCTTAAAAGTGAATGCGGGTGAAACGGTCGCTTTGGTTGGGCGGTCTGGTGCAGGTAAGACCTCATTGGTTAACTTACTTCTGCGCTATCAAGAGATTAGTTCGGGTCAGTTAAAGCTCGATCAAATGGATATTCATGATATTGAGCTGAATGCATTGCGGTCACAAATTTCAATGGTGAATCAGCAAGTGGTGCTTTTCAATCGTACGGTACGTGAAAATATTGCTTATGGTCAGTTGGGATCTGCTAGTGATGAGGAAGTGATTGCAGCTGCTAAAGCGGCGTATGCACACGACTTTATCATGAACTTACCACAAGGTTATGATACGCCATTAGGCGCGCAAGGCTTAAACTTGTCTGGTGGTCAGCGTCAACGTATTGCTATTGCTCGTGCAATATTAAAAAATGCGCCAATATTGATTTTGGATGAAGCAACCAGTGCTTTAGATAATGAATCGGAGTACTTTATTCAGCAAGCCTTTGATACTGCAATGAAAGATCGTACTACAATTGTGATTGCTCACCGATTGTCGACGATTGAAAATGCGGATCGTATTGTGGTGATGGATAAAGGCCTGATTGTAGAGCAAGGCACGCATGCAGAGTTGCTTGCAAAACAAGGTGCATATTTCCAATTACATCAGCGTAATTTTGAGGAGCACTAAGTATGTCGGTCGCACAGTTAATACAAGATGCTTGGCATAAACAAGCGAAGTGGCTAATTGTGTTCCGACCGTTGTCGTGGCTCTATCGTGGCGGATTTTTACTGAATAAGAAAATGTATGCCACGGGTCTTAAAAAAAGTTATACCGCGCCAGTGCCTGTTATGGTGATTGGTAATATTACCGTGGGTGGAAGCGGTAAGACGCCATTGCTAATTCACTTGGTTAATTACTTACAAAGCTTAGGCCTAAGTGTAGGTGTCATTAGTCGTGGTTATGGCGGTAAAGGCCCATTTCCAGCCTATGTCGATCTGAATGCAGAAGCCGAGCAAGTGGGTGATGAACCTGCTTTGATTGTTCAGTCTACGGGGGTGCCGATGGCCGTGGGTGCCAATCGTCAAAAAAGCATTGAGCTATTGCTGAGCAAGCATCCTCTAGATTTAATTATTTGCGATGATGGCTTGCAACATTTGGCACTCAATCGACAGTTAGAATGGATTGTGCTGGATAATAACCGTGGCTTGGGGAATGAAAAAATTCTTCCTGAAGGCTATTTGCGCGAACCCAAAAGTCGCTTAAATACGGGTACGGTGATTGAGCATGCATCTCATGCCATTAGTCCACTCAATATGCACTTAGAGGCGTCTGAGCCTTATCTGCTTAATAGCACGACTGAACAAGTGTTTAATCCGCATCAAGCATTTTATGCTGTAGTTGGTATTGGTTTTCCACAACGTTTTTATACAACATTGGAAAATATGGGCATTCATCAGTTCCAATGCCATGAATTTCCAGATCATTATGAATACGAACTTGCAGATTTACAGTTTGAAGATAATTATCCAATTATCACCACTGAAAAAGATGCAGTTAAAATTTTACCCTTACTCAAACAACACCCAAATATACAACGTGAGATTTGGGTTGTTCCTGTAGATGCTGTACTTTCAGCAGAATGCTATCGCACCTTGCATCAGCAATTGAGTCAATTGGGCATTACTCTTCCTGAAGGCAGTATTTTATGAAACATATCGTCATCCCAGCGCGTTTTTCGAGTTCTCGTTTACCTGGTAAGCCGTTGTTGGAAATTCATGGTCGTCCTATGATTTTACGCGTTGTAGATCAGGCTAAAAAAGTAGAAGGCTTTGATGACTTATGTGTAGCAACAGATGATGAGCGTATTGCAGCAGTATGTCGTGCAGAAGGTATTGATGTTGTGTTGACCTCGGCAGATCATCCTTCAGGTACAGATCGTTTGAGCGAAGTTGCGCGTTTAAAAGGTTGGGATGAAAACGATATTATTGTCAATGTGCAAGGCGATGAACCATTGCTTCCAGCGCTATTGGTTAAACAAGTCGCTCAATTATTAGAGCAACAGCCTGCCTGCTCAATGTCTACACTGTGTGAGCCTATTCATCATTTAGATGAATTTAAGCGTGATAGTATTGTGAAGGTGGTTATGTCAAAACATCACCAAGCCTTATATTTTAGCCGTGCAACCATTCCTTATGATCGAGATGGTGCGAAGCTTGCAGAGCAAAAATTACATGATCAAGCTTATCGTCATCTAGGGCTATATGCGTATCGCGTTAAACTTTTACAAGAGTACGTGAGCTGGGATATGGGCGTGTTAGAAAAGCTGGAAAGCTTAGAACAATTACGTGTTCTTGAAAATGGACATCGTATTGCGATAGCTGTAGCAGAAGCGAATTTGCCACCGGGTGTCGATACTCAAGAAGATTTGGATCGCTTAAACCAAATGGATGTAGCACATTTTGAATAAGGATAATTATCCATGCAAAATGATGTAAAAGCACCTGTATACCCTTGGCAGGAAAATGTCTGGCACACCTTAACCAGTCGTTTTCCACAAATTGGGCACGGTTTATTGTTTTATGGCAAAAATGGCTGTGGAAAAGAAACATTTGCACAGTCATTTGTCGCTTGGGTGCTTTGTCAAAATCGTGATAGCCATCGCTATGCATGTGGTGAGTGTGGTAGTTGTCAGTGGCTAAAGTCTGATACACATCCAAATTATGTGCACATTAGTACAGATGAAGACAATAAAAAACAAAACGCCAAGATTAAAATTGAAAAAATTCGAGATCTTTTACCTTTTGTGCAACAAACGGTAGACGGTTGGCGTGTCATTGTTATTGAACCAGCAGAAGCATTAAATACTGCTTCTTCTAATGCTTTACTCAAGACCTTAGAAGAGCCTGGTGAGCGTATTGTCATTATTCTGTTGGCAGATCATTACTTAAAATTGCCAGCAACGATTCGTAGTCGTTTACAGCACTTTGCGCTTGATCGAATAAGCCCAGCACAGTCGGAGCAGTTTTTACAAGAAAATATTGCTACGGAGCAGTTTAGTCATGAGTTGTTGATGAATTTGTCCGATCAAATGCCATTGCGCGCTGTGAATCTAGCAGAGTGTGAATGGTTAACATTAAGACAAGACTTTGTTGATGATTGGCAAAAACTGATCAAACAGAAAAATATGCCGATGGCAATTGCGACCAAATGGAACAAAGCACTAAGTTTTAGTGATTTTAGTCAAATGTTTGAATACTTGTTGTCCGATATAATTTGTGTCAAGCTAAATCAATCAATTAAAAATATTGATTTGAATTATAGTGATTTACCAGCGCAGTATTCTTTAGAAGCGTTGTTTGGTATTTATGCTGATTTTCAGCAATCTAAGCGGTTTATTGAGCAAAATGTACAAACCAATCTTGTGCTCGATCAGCTGTGCATCAAATTAATGAATATATAAAAAGGGGAAAAGGATGCAGCCACGTATGGGCGGAATTATTCAGGCGAATATCCCAGATGTAGATACACTTTTTGCATGTTATATGCCTTATGTTTCTGGTGGTGGTTTATTTGTGCCGTCAAATCAGCCAGTTAAAATGGGTGAGGAAGTTTTTATTTTGGCGACATTGCCTGAGCAAACACAAAAAGTACCCTTAACAGGTAAGGTGATCTGGATTTCCCATAAACAAAATGGGGTGAAACCTCAAGGTTTTGGGATTCAATTGAGCGGTGAAAAAGGCGTTTACTTCCGTTCTGAAACAGAACGATTACTTACAGGGCTTAAAACTGAAGGGCGTAGAAGTTACACTATGTAGAATTTGAATTTTAGCGAATAGGTTTCATTGTGTTTGTAGATACTCATTGCCATTTGATTATGTTGGATTTAAGCCCTTATGGTGGGGATTTGGATTTGGCATTGGCGCAAGCCCGCGAAGCGGGTGTTTCAAAATTTATGAGTATATCGGTTGATTTGGACGATCACATTGAGCTGGCTAAAATTGCAGCCCGACATGCAGATGTAGGTTATACCGTAGGTGTGCATCCATGCGAAGATGCTCAAACCATGGCGCGTGCGACGACAGAGTATTTAATTGAACTTGCACAACCCGAAAAAGTTTGGGCTTTGGGTGAAACTGGTCTTGACTATTATCACAGTACGGACTTCGTTACAGAGCAAAAAGAATGTTTTGCTCGCCATATTCATGCTTCGCAAGCAGTGAACAAGCCTGTGGTTGTGCATACTCGTGCAGCTAAACACGATACAGTGGATATCATTCGTGCTGAAAAATCGACACATGGTATTTTGCATTGCTTCACAGAAGACTGGGAAACTGCAAAAGCAGTATTGGATTGCGGTTATTATGTATCGTTTTCAGGCATCGTTTCATTTAAAAATGCGCAAGATCTGCGTGATGTCGCTAAGCAAGTTCCACTCGATCGCGTGTTGATTGAAACAGACAGTCCTTATTTGGCGCCTATGCCCTATAGAGGAAAGTCTAATGAACCAAAGTATGTGCCTTATGTAGCCAAAGCATTAAGTGAGGTATATGATAAACCCGTTGAAGAGATTGCGCGTATAACGATGCAAAATTTTGAGAATCTCCTCAAGCAAAAGTAAAAAATTGAATGATATAGCGTATAAGAGAGTTAATAGGGTGAAGATGGATCGTCAAGCTCAATTCAGAGCAAGAGAAGCGTTAATTTTTCAAGTTGCAGAGCAATTGTTGCTTGAAAATGGTGAAGCAGGGATGACGCTAGATGCATTGGCGGCAGAGCTGGATTTAGCAAAAGGCACTCTATATAAACACTTTCAAAGTAAAGATGAATTATATATGTTGCTCATTATTCGTAATGAGCGCATGTTGCTTGAAATGATCAAGGATACAGATAAACAATTCCCTGAGCATTTAGCTTTCTTTATGCTACATCATTTACATCATCCTGAAAGAACTGTGCTGTTTCATCAAATTGAAGAGCGTTTATCTACAACTGGTGTGGGTATCCAGCATTTGTTTAATGAGCTTTATCAAGTTCGTAAGCAACGTCTACGCTTAATTATTCGAATGACAGAAAGCTATTTAGCATTAATTGAAAGTAAAATGGTTGTACGTGATTATTTGGCTTCAATTTGGTCGCTTACGCATGGTGCTGCTGCAATTTTGAACTCAAGTTTCTATCAGCGTTATCTAGGTTCAAGAGATACGTTAAGGGTTGCTTACATCGATCAAGCTTTAGCCCTGCCTAAGCTGACGCATGCTGTTCCACAATTTGCGTAAAGGCATGCTATGAACTCACCAAGACGATCATCCATCAAGGGTTTTACTTTAGTTGAGGTGATGGTCGTCATTGTGGTGATGGGTATCTTAGCCTCCATGATATTGATGAATATTGGTGGTACAGATCAGCGTAAAGCCATGCAAGCCAGAGAAGTCTTTCTCATGGATATGCAGAAGATGTTAAGAGTTGCCAATGATCAATCGCGGATATTGGCTTTAAACCCGCAATCTGCAACAGATGTGGCTAATTTTCAGTATAATGTTGTCGAATATTTACCTACTCAGCAAACGAGTGGGTCTTACAATCAAAATAATCAATGGAAAACCTATTCGGAGTTTGAGCCGCGCATTTTGCCGGATCATGTGTCATTAAGTATTCAAGCTTTAGATCATGCCTATCGTAATGCAAATAATTCTGAATTATTAAAGCAAAGCGCACCTAAGTTAATTTGGTTGGGTAATGGCGAGGCTAAACCAGTAAGAGTGCAATTTTATTTAAATGACCAACCGATTGGTTCAGAAATAGAAATAGACCATTTAGGTAAAATAGTTGATGAAAGCTAAAGGGTTTACTTTGTTGGAAGTAATGGTGGCGCTGGCAATATTTTCAGTCGTTGCGATTGCTTTGACTAATGTTGCACGACAATACACGCAAGCCACATCAAATGCTGTTTTAAGAACCAAAGCACAATTCACTGCGCTGAATGAAATTGCCATGATGGAAATCAATCAAGAGTGGATGAGTGGTACATCGTCTAAACAAGTGACGCAGCAGGGTGAAACGTGGCAAATTGATAAAAGCGCTCAATCCACCATTAGCCCAAATGTACAACGTGTTGATGTGCATGTGAGCTTAGTAAATGCAGAAACTGGGCAAGTAGAATCAGGTGTGACCAACTTACTTTTCTTTAATCATCGGATTAAAAGCTCATGAAACTAAAAAAAGCATGGGGTTTTACCTTGGTGGAGTTGTTGGTTGCAATCGCAATTTTTGCGGTATTATCTGCGCTGGGTTGGAAAGTGTTTGATTATATTGCAAAAGTCAAAACTCAAAATGCAATGCATGAAAGCAAATTGGGACAATTACAAGAAAGTTACAAACAAATATTAAGAGATACAGTGCAAGCTGTGCCATTGACTGCAAATATTGCTGGACAGGTGCAGGCAGCGTTAACTTTGCAAAATAACAAATTGGCGTTTAGTAAAACAGGGGTAACCGACCCACTTAATCAAGGTGTTGCTGCGGATGAGCGGGTAGAATATGTCTATCGTCAAGATGAGCAGAAATTATACCGTTTAAAATATCCAAATATTAATCAATCTGGGCGTGATCAGCCAGACAGTAGTGTTTTGCTCAATGGCGTAGAGCAATATCAAATTACAGTATTAAACCCCAATGAGCTCACCACTTGGCCAGATTCAGTGGGCAACTTAAGTAGTGATGCGGAAAAGCAACGCTTACCGCGCGGGCTTAAGTTGAACTTAACAGTAAATGGTGTAAGTTATGAGTGGATTTTTAGTTTACTCAATACGGACTTTTTAGAAGAGAAAAAAACTGTTAGCACGCCAGATGGTAACCAAGGAGTGTCATCTTAATGCACATTAAGGTTGGAACTCAAAAAGGTGTTGCCTTGTTGACCATTTTGGTGATGGTGGCCTTGGCGACAATTTTAGCAGCAGGAATTGCCAAGCAACAGGCCAATACAGCAGAAAGCACGTCTTATTTGATGCGTCAAAATCAGTCTTTATTGTATGCAAAAAGTGCAGAAGCATTTTTTGCCGAACTTTTAAAAGACGATGCTGAAAATGCAGGACAAGTCGATCACTTACAAGAAAACTGGGCTAAACCTATGCCTGCTTTTCCCGTTGAAGATGGTTCAGTGGCTGGTGTTTTAGAAGATGAATCAGGTAAGTTTAACCTCAATAGCTTGGTGAATAACGAAGGTCAGGTCAATGAAAATGCCAAAGCTTGGTTTGAGCGGATTTTGGTGCGTGGGGGTCTTCCTGCTCAATTGAGTGAGGCGGTTATTGATTGGCAAGATTCGGATGATCAACCTCTAGGTTCAATGGGTGCAGAAGCGAGTTATTATCAAGGCATGGCAAATGCTTCATTGCCACCCAATGCTAAATTTCATGATGTGGCAGAATTAAAACAAATTCGTGGTTTTGATGCAGGCAAAGATCAATTAATCGCACCTTATGTAACAGCCATTCCAAGTCACGACAGTAAAGTGAATATTAATACAGCGTCTGCATTTTTATTGGCGAGTTTGGATGAAAAGCTTGATGTGAATGCGGTAAAGCAGGCTATCGAGCAACAGCAAGCCAATTTAAAACATTTTGAAAGTGTTTCGGATTTATGGGCTTTAGCACCATTTTCAGAGGTATCAGAAGAAAAACAATCTGCAGTGAATACCTTGCTTGGTGTTCAGTCTGAATGTTTTAAAGCCAAAATTCAGGTTGAACTAGGTGGGAGAAAACGCCAGTTTAGCTCGCAAATGATCAGACAAGATAAAGATGTCTATGTGGCTTATCGGAGCATGGCGCCATTTTAGTCAAAAAATCTTTGTGTGGCTGATGTATTTTGTCAATCATAGTGAACAGTAAAATTAATGCTCAAACATTTACTTTTGCTTTATAATTATAGGTCATCTAGAGATTTTTAATTGCATTACGGCACATGATAATTCGTAAGTTATTTAAGTTTGAAAATGCGCATATTGTGCGTAATTGCACATCAGATCGTTGTAAACGTTCCATTCATGGGCATAGTTATAAAGTAGAGTTGCTTTTGAAAGCATCGAAACTTGATCATGGGCAAATGGTCTACGATTTTGGTTTGCTCAAAGGTGTGATCAAAGACTTGTATGATAGTTTTGATCATGCGATTTGCTATTGGAATCAAGACAGTCAAGAATATATTCAAGCATGTGAAACATTTAGTGCGCGTTGGGTATCATTACCAGTATCACCGTCAGCTGAACAGTTTTCGCGTATTTTCTTTTATTTGGCACAACAAGTTTTAGCATCGACAGAAACACAAAATGGTGAAGGTGATGTTGAAGTTTACTCTGTCATTGTGCATGAAACAGATACTGGCTATGCACAAAGCTTTTTAGAAGATATTCAAAATGAACAAATGGGTGTTTTGGATTTAGAGCAAATTGTATTTTCTGAGCAAATTCAAGCAGAATGGTCAAATCCCCAGATGTTTGAACAACTGAAAAAAGGTCTGAAATTTCAAAACCCGCAGGTAGAGTTACAAGTTAAAATCTAATGCAACACAGCAATGATATAAAGTAAAAAGGATTGGGTAGCAAGTATGTCTTTTACAGAAGAGCAACAAGCGAAACTAAACAAAGTTCAGCTTGATGCGGGCTGGAAATATGGACTGAGTGAGTTTTTGCTTAGCCCAAAAATGGATGAGCTAAAAGACTTTCTTGTGCAAGAAATTAAAGCAGATAAAGTGGTTTATCCGCCAAATGCATTGATCTTTAATTCGCTAAATACGACACCTTTGGCAAATGTCAAAGTGGTTATTTTAGGGCAAGATCCATATCACGGTCCAAATCAAGCACATGGTTTAAGTTTTTCTGTGCAAAAAGGCGTACCTTTACCGCCGTCTTTGCGCAATATTTACCATGAGTTGCAAAGTGACTTAGGAATTACAGTACCTAAGCACGGGGATCTGACACGTTGGGCAGAACAAGGTGTGTTATTGCTGAATAGTGTGTTAACTGTAGAAGCTGGTCAACCAACATCACATCAAAAACGTGGCTGGGAGGATTTCACAGATCATGTAATTGATGTATTGAATGAACAGCGTGAACATGTTGTCTTTATTCTTTGGGGAGCGTATGCACAACGAAAAGGACAACGTATCGATCAAAATAAACATTTGGTGTTAAAAGCCGCGCATCCATCACCATTGGCTGCAAACCGCGGTGGTTTTTTTGGTTGTAAAGTGTTCTCAAAATCTAATAATTATCTTAAACAACATGGCATTGAGCCTATTGATTGGCAGCTGGACGCATGACATATTCTCCCGTTTCAAAAAACTACCATCCGGATTTAATTGTAGAAGAAGCGAAAAACGGTTGGCGCATTGTTCGCCTGAACCGTCCGAAATCTTTACATGCATTAGATGAATCCATTGTGACTGCTTTGCTTGAAGTTTTTGAAGACTTCCATGGTGATAGTAGTGTGAAAGCGATTTGGTTTGATTCAACCACACCAAAAGCGTTTTGTGCAGGTGGCGATGTACGCAAACTACGTCAATTGGTCATTAATGATGAAGTAGCAACTGCGAATAAGTTTTTTGAACAAGAATATGCTTTAGATTTGTTATTGCATAACTATGCTAAACCCGTTTTGGTATGGGGTGAAGGTTATGTCATGGGTGGGGGCTTGGGCTTGTTCATGGCGGCACCTTTCCGCTTGGTGACACCATATTCTCGTTTGGCGATGCCTGAAATCAATATCGGTTTATATCCAGATGTGGGGGCAACTCGCTTCTTAGCAGACCGTGGTGCTATAGGCCTATTTACAGGTTTAACTGGTTCAATTATGACTGCTGCAGGTGCGTATGGTATTGGTTGGGCAACACATATCTGTGATGCACAACGTGATAATGTACTTGATAAAGTCATTAATATTGATTGGGGCCATTATCCAGCTGGCGATTTCCGTGCAATTGATGACACTTTGAATAGCATGCACCGTCCAGTCGGCCCAGGTCCACTTCAAAACTCGCTTGATGTGATTCAGAGTGTATGTCGTGGTGTGAATTTTGAGCATGACTATGAAGCTATTGTTGGTTTGAGTGATGCGCGAAGTGACTGGTTGCGTCAAGCCAGCGAAAACTTGCAAAAAGGTTCACCAACAACAGCAGCATTGAGCTGGTTGCTATGGCAATGGGGTAAGCAAATTCATTCGTGGAATGAAGTGTTTGAACTTGAAACTGAAATTTCAAACTGGAAGATTAATCACCCAGACTTTGTTGAGGGTGTGCGTGCACGCTTGGTAGATAAAGACCTTTCTCCTGAGTGGAAGCAAGGTGCAGATATGTCATTAAAGGGGATTTTGGCAGATCAACCTCCAGTGACATCAAATGAAAGCTGGAATGCTTTATTAAAACACTATGGTGTTATTTAATTTCGCATGACTGAGTTTGAACTTTATAGTGATGAATATTGGATGCAGTTGGCGATTGATCAGGCTGCATCTGCTGCAAAACAAGGTGAGATTCCAGTCGGTGCGATTATTGTGAGCCAAAACCAAGTGATTGGTTTTGGCTTTAATGCACCTATTGGTTTAAACGATCCGACAGCACATGCTGAAATACAAGCAATTCGCCAAGCGTGTGAACAGATTAAAAATTACCGTTTACCAGATGACGCGACGCTATACGTCACACTTGAGCCTTGTACGATGTGTGTGGGTGCTTTAGTTCATGCCCGTGTGCAACGTGTGGTGTATGGTGCGACAGAGCCGAAAGCAGGTTCATTGGTTAGTGCGCGTAAACTCTTTGAAACGGGTTACTACAATCATGTCTTTGCATTTGAGCAGAGTGTTTTGCATAGCGAATGTTCAGAGCAACTCAGCCTGTTTTTTAAAATGCGTCGTGAGCAGAAAAGACAGCAAAAATTACAAGAAAAGGCCTTAAATGATCAAGGCTAAAGCGTATGATATTTGCTATTTCTATTTCATAAAACAGCACAATAACTTTTAGGATCTACTATGAACTCTATTACCATACAAAAAGAATTTAATGCGCCAGTAGAACAGGTATTTGAACTATTGTCTAAACATGCAACTTATAACGTGGCTTTTGCGCCAGTGCAGGTTGTGCGTGTGAAAGATTCAGCAGATCCTGAGCGTCCGGATGGAGTTGGGTCTGTGCGTCGTATGGGGTTTGGCCCAGTTAAGCCACTCCAAGAGCAAATTACACTGCTTGAGCCGAATTCACGTATTGAATATAAAATTATTAAAAACCCATTGGTGAAGCATCATTTGGGCGTGATTCAATTTCAGCGCGTTGATGGTGAGAAAACTTTAGTGACTTATACGATTGAATTACAAGCACGTGCACCTTTTGTCAGTAAATTAATCCTTGCACAGCTTAAATCAGCGATTAAACTTGGTTTTTCAAAACTCGCAAAAACTGTATAGGGAATGGCGGAAAAGGCAATGACAGTAAATATTATTACGATTGATGGGCCAAGTGGTTCGGGTAAAGGCACATTAGCGGCAAAACTGGCGTCGCATTACCAATATCATTTATTGGATTCAGGTGCGCTGTATCGATTGCTGGGGCTGTCATTGTTTAATAAAGGCTTGCTTGAAAAGTTAGATACAGAACTTGAAGCCTGTACCCAAATTGCAACAAATTTAGACATACAGTTTGTTACAACTCAAACTGGCATGACGGTATTACTAGAATCAGTTGATGTAACACAACAGATTCGTACTGAACGCGTGGGAGAGTATGCTTCAAAAGTTGCAGCAATTCCTGCACTTAGAGCTGCTTTATTGGCGCGTCAACATGCATTTGCTCAAGCGCCTGGTTTGGTTGCTGATGGTCGTGATATGGCCACTTCAATTTTTCCAGAGGCGCAAGCCAAGATATATTTGACGGCATCGGCTGAATCTCGTGCACAGCGTCGTGTAAAGCAGTTGCAGGGGATGGGGCTGGATGCTAAAATAAACGACATTTTAGTTAATATCGAAGCTCGCGATAAACGAGATATGGAGCGCACAGTCGCGCCACTCAAGCCTGCTTCGGATGCGTATATTATCGATAGCTCTAATTTAAGCATTGATGATGTATTCAAGTTGATGACAAATTATGTCGATCAACAATTAACAAATTAAAGAATTTTTCAGCAGAAGCATAGCTTGATCAGTTCAATATGGACTATGTAGACGCTTAATTAAACCGGCCTTGTCTGATCCAAGACCGCTGACTTATCGGAAATATCATGACCGAATCTTTTGCAGCCCTCTTTGAAGAAAGCGAATTAAACCTCAACGTTGAAAAGGGTGCTGTCATCCAAGGCGTTGTAGTAAGCATCGACTCTGACTGGGTAACAGTTGACACTGGCCTTAAATCTGAAGGCGTTGTTGACCGTGCTGAGTTCTTAAATGAACAACGCGAACTTGAAGTTCAAGTTGGCGACACTGTTGATGTTGTTGTTGAAGCGCTTGACAACGGTATGGGTCAAACAGTTCTTTCACGCGAAAAAGCTAAACGCGCTGAAACTTGGACTAAACTTGAAAAAATCTTTGAAGACGGCGAAATCGTTACTGGTGTTATTTCTGGTAAGGTTAAAGGCGGTTTCACTGTTGACATCGGTCCAGTTCGTGCGTTCCTTCCTGGTTCTTTAGTTGACACTCGTCCTATCCGTGATACTACTCACTTGGAAGGCAAAGAGTTAGAATTCAAAGTAATCAAACTTGACGCTAAACGTAACAACGTTGTTGTTTCTCGTCGTGCTGTTATGGAAGCTGAATCTTCAGCTGACCGTGAAGCTCTTCTTGCTCAGCTTGAAGAAGGTCAAACAGTTACTGGTACTATCAAGAACCTTACTGACTACGGCGCATTCGTTGACCTTGGCGGTATCGACGGTCTTCTTCACATCACTGATATGGCTTGGAAACGCATCAAGCACCCTTCAGAAGTTGTTGAAGTTGGT
The DNA here is from genome assembly GCF_004209135.1 of Acinetobacter sp. WCHAc060006. Lineage (NCBI taxonomy): Bacteria > Pseudomonadati > Pseudomonadota > Gammaproteobacteria > Moraxellales > Moraxellaceae > Acinetobacter > Acinetobacter sp. WCHAc060006. The sequence goes on from NZ_SGSS01000001.1 coordinate 46,346, forward strand.
CAAGAAGTTACTGTTAAAGTACTTAAATTCGACCGCGAACGTAACCGCGTATCTTTAGGCCTTAAACAATTAGGCGAAGATCCATGGTTAGCGATCATGAGCCGTTACCCTAAAGGTTCTATCGTTAAAGCACGCGTAACTAACCTTACTGACTACGGCTGTTTCGCAGAAATCGCTGAAGGCGTTGAAGGTCTAGTACACGTTTCTGAAATGGACCACACTAACAAAAACATCCACCCATCTAAAGTTGTTCAGATTGGTGACGAAGTTGACGTTATGGTTCTTGAAGTTGACGAAGAACGTCGTCGTATTTCTCTTGGTATCAAACAAACTCGTGCTAACCCATGGGAAGAGTTTGCTAAAAACCACGACAAAGGCGAAAAAGTATCTGGTACTATCAAGTCAATCACTGACTTCGGTATCTTCATCGGTTTACCAGGCGGTATCGATGGTCTAGTTCACTTGTCTGACATTTCTTGGAACGAACAAGGCGAAGAAGCTATCCGTCGTTACAAGAAAGGTGACACAGTTGAAGCGGTTATCCTTTCAGTAGACGCTGAAGGCAACCGTATCAGCCTTGGCATCAAACAAATGAACAGCGATCCATTCAACGATTTCTTAGCTGCTAACGAACGCGGTGCGCTTGTTAAAGGTACTGTAACTGCTGTTGACGCTCGTGGCGCAACTGTTAAGTTAGCTGACGAAGTTGAAGCTACTCTTAAAGCATCTGAAATCAACCGCGACCGCGTTGAAGATGCAACTAAGTTCCTTGAAGTTGGTCAAGAAGTTGAAGCTAAAATCATCAACGTAGATCGTAAATCTCGTTCTATCAACTTGTCTATCAAAGCGAAAGACGAAGCTGAAGAAAAAGAAGCAGTTGCTAACTTGAAAACAGCTGCTAACGGTCAAGACAATGGTCCTAAGACTATTGGTGATTTGATCAAAGCTCAAATGGGCAACTAAGTAAGTGCTTGAATTGTATAGTTGATGTAAATTAACTCATACTTTTTATACAATTACTGTAAACGGTAGCGTAGTAATCAATTATTGCGCTACCGTTTTGTATTTAAACAGGTTATTATCAGCCTATAGATTCCCAAGTAGCTTGATAATTAAAGAGGTCGCAGATGACTACGGAAGCACTTAATAAGTCTGACTTAATAGAGCGTATTTCTCTTAAAAACCCGCACTTAGCAGAACCGCTGGTTGAAGAGGCCGTTAAAATTATGATTGATCAGATGATTGAAGCTTTATCAACTGACAATCGTATTGAAATTCGTGGCTTTGGCAGTTTTGCATTGCATCATCGTGAACCACGTGTAGGTCGTAACCCAAAAACGGGTAGATCGGTTGAGGTTGCAGCAAAAGCTGTTCCGCACTTCAAACCTGGTAAGGCTTTACGTGATGCGGTAAACGAATCCGCAAACAAATAATTCTATCCGGGGATGTTTATGCGTTATGTCTTGGCTATTTTATTAATTCTGCTGTTCGGATATTCTTTATTCCTGGTACTACAGAATAGTACAGAACTAAGTGTAGATCTTCTGTTTACACAAGTTCCAGCAATGCGTTTAGGTCTACTCTTATTGTTGACTTTAGCATTGGGTATTGTTCTTGGATTATTACTTGGAGTTCAAATCTTCCGGGTATTCCAAAACAGTTGGGAAATTAAACGCCTACGTAAAGACATAGATCGCCTACGTAAAGAACAGATTCAAACGGCACAATTGGCTGCGGCGGAAGCTGCATCAGTGACACGGCATGAAAAAACTGTGATGGATATTCATCCAGATGATCGACCGTCAAACCCGTTATAATCTAGCTGGTTGAGTTAAAACAGTTGTTTAGCCAATCGGATTAAAGAAACAGACTTAATAAAATTTTTAGAGCGCTCTAAGTATGCATTAGGGCGCTTTTTTTATGTTGATCAATGCAGTGCTTGATAAAAATATCAAGCCAGCACGAGATAAAGTTGGATAATCTAAGTTTTAAGCTTGGTTGCAGAATTAGATTGCCTCTATAATGTGCTTTCTTTTGTCTTAATCAAAAAAAGGGTAGTCTCTTGAGTATCATTGTTGCCTTAGATGCTAAAAGCCAATATGACGCATTAACAATTGCTGAACAATTAGATCCAGCGCTGTGTCGAGTAAAAGTTGGTAAAGAGTTATTTACCCACGAGGGTCCAAGTGTTGTTAAAGCTTTGCATGATAAAGGCTTTGAAGTATTTCTAGATTTAAAATTTCACGATATTCCAAATACCACTGCGCAGGCTGTTTGTGCGGCAGCAGATATGGGTGTATGGATGGTAAACGTTCATGCATCTGGTGGCCGTAAGATGATGGAGACCTGCGTAGAGCGCTTAAAAGCGGGTAATTACAATACACAATTAATTGCTGTGACTGTATTAACCTCTATGGGGCGTGAGGACCTTGCCGATTTAGGGTTGGATGTTGAACCATTTGAGCATGTTAAACGCTTGGCTAAATTGACCAAAGACAGTGGTTTAGATGGTGTTGTATGCTCGGCTCAAGAAGCGAAAATGCTACGTGAAAGTCTAGGGAAAGATTTTGCTTTAGTAACCCCTGGTATCCGTCCTGAAGGCTCAAATGCAGATGATCAAAAGCGTATTGTGACACCAAAGCAAGCAATGCTAGATGGTTCTACGCATTTGGTGATTGGTCGCCCGATTACAAAATCTGAAAATCCACGTCAAACATTAAAAGATATTTTAGCAACACTATAATTTTTGCATTCGATAATTACCTCACTTGGTAATTATGTTATTTGATCTAGAATGCTAAAAGGCCTTTCATAAGAAGGGCTTTTTTTATACATTGGTCTTTTCATTCTTAAAATAGTGAATTGGCGATATGACAATCCCTAAAAATAAGCCCGCATTAGACGGGTTGCAAAATATTGAAGTTCAGGACAATGAGCAATTAGAGCAAGAACAGAAGCAATCTGATTCTGCTGATTGGACTTCAAGTATTGATGTTATTGAAATCGCAAAGGGAGCAGTGGATATTGTTGGTGATTTGATTAGTGGTATTGATTTGAACATCTAATTGATTTGTTCATTAGCTCGTTTACTGTAATGTTTGGATAAGCCCTATTGGAAAATAAGGGCTTATCATTTAAATTGCTAAGTCAATTAAAGCGCAGCCAGTACGCTAACAGCAATGGGTGCTAAAACAGAAAGTACAAAACCACTGACCATTGCATGTGGAATAAAATCATTACCGCAGGCTTGTTTCACCATGGGTAAGGTCACATCCATGGCGGTTGCCCCAGCAGATGAAATAGCAGAGCGTGGATAGCGCCATCCAATCAAATACATAAAGAGAATCGCAAATATTTCTCTAAATAAATCATTGATCAGTGCAATGCTTCCAAGTTGCGCATTTCTTAATTCAGTGACCACAATGCCAGACATTGAATAAAAACCATAACCTTGTGAAAGCATAATGAGGTCTTTAAGATGTAGCTCGGTCAGGAAGTATGAAATAGCCACCGCACCAATAACTGAGCCAATAATGCAGGCTAATGGCACAAGCAGTATTTTCCAATTAAGCCAAGAGCGATCGAGTGGTGAATAGGCTAAATCTAAGCCAATTAAAAACATAAAGACGAGCAGTAAATGCCACGTACTTATGTGCAGAGGAATATTTATATAATTAAACAGTTCTGCAACTGCATAACCTAGTGCAAGTGCAAAAAAAGCATAGCTAATATTGAGTAATGAACTTAATAAAAGTTCAGTAGATACTTTACCTTGGGTAGGTTGATAGCCAATTAGTTTAAATAGTATATAGCAACAAACAAATGCACCAAGCGATGTTGCAAAGGCAATACTCACGGCACTGCTAATAATAAGCTGTGGATTATTAATCTGATGTAAGGTTTGTGAAAATTCTATCGCAATAGCAATGAGTAAAATATAGGTAAAATAGGGAAGAATTTTAAAGCCAATTTTTTCAATATTTTGTGGTAAGCGACGTGCCAGAACAAAGCCAAGAAATAGGCAGAACAGCAGTTGGAAAATCAACCAAAGAGATTGCATAACAAAAACAGCAGGTGATGGGACACCTGCTTAGTATGACAGCTTAAGATTTAAGCTGCTTGATTTTGTTGTTGTAATAATAGGTAGTCCGCAGGATTGAGAGTTTTGGTTTGAAGCCAATACTTCCATGTATAGGTTGGCCACAACGCAAAATTTTTGCCGCCATCTTGTTGATACCAGCTCACGCAGCCAGATTGCCAAACGGTACCTTTAAGTTGCTCTTGAACATCATCATTAAATTTGTCTTGAATATGGTCTTTAATCACAATGGCTTGGTTTTGGGTTTTAGACACTAAATTGATCATTTGTAAAATATAATTGACCTGAGCTTCAATCATAAAAATAACCGAATTATGACCCAGTACCGTGTTCGGGCCGAGTAACTGAAATAAATTTGGAAAGCCTTTGGTGCACACACCTAAGTAACTTTCAGCACCATCTTTCCAAGCTTCACTGAGCGCTAAGCCATTTTGGCCAATGCACTGAAATGATTTCATATAAACGCGTGGATCGGTAATAAAGCCTGTTCCATAAATTAAACAGTCAATAGGGCGTTTTTGGCCATCTTTGGTAATAATACTGTCTTCGGTAATTTCCTGAATAGCGGTTGTTATGAGTTCTACATTTTGTCGATTAAATGTAGGGAAATATTTATTAGAAATTAAAATACGCTTACAGCCCATCACAAAATTCGGCGTTAATTGCCTAGCAGTGGTTTTGTCTTTAACTTGATAACGAATAAAAGCTTCAGCAAGTTTTTGGCCATATTTCATTATTTTAGGTTTAACAATTGGCATCACGCGGGACTCGTTACTCCAATATAAGCGTGCGCGATGTAGTTTTCTAAACCACTCGTATTTGTTAAATAGAGTTTGATCAAGTTGGTTGTATTCGCGTTCGTCACGTGGAATGACCCAAGCAGCGGTACGTTGGAATACATAGAGTTGTTTGGTTTGTGGGGCAATTTCAGGAATATATTGTATTGCGCTACCACCTGTACCAATAGAGGCAACATTTTTTCCATGTAAGTCGTATTGGTGATCCCATTGAGAAGAATGGAAGACTTTACCCTTAAATTTTTCTATGCCTGAGATATGTGGGATTTGTGGTACATGTAAAGGGCCTGAGGCAAAAATCAAATATTGCGCCGTCAATTGGCGTTCTTTGTTTAAAGTTAATTGCCACTCACAGCGTTCTTCATTGTACTGTGCACCGAGTACCTCGCAGTCTAGTTCAGTGTACTTCTTGAGTTGAAACTCTTGAATTAAACTTTGAATGTAGGCAAAAATCTCTGGGGCTTCGGCGTAGCGCTTAGACCAATCCTTTTTAGGAGCAAATGAAAGCGAGTACATGTGTGATTGCACATCACAAGCAGCACCAGGATATTGGTTTTCACGCCAAGTCCCACCAAAATCTGTGGCTTTTTCTAAAATTACAAAGTCGTTGATATTGTTTTGTAAAAGTCGAATAGCCATAGCTATACCACCAAAGCCTCCGCCAATGATAGCGACTTTCGTGCGGTTATTTTGCGTATTTTGGATATCGCTCGATTGCATATTGTTTTGCTCTTTTTTTGCTTATGGAATTAGAGTACCGCATTCGTTCTAATAGAAGAAATGATTGTCATGACAGGAAAATTGATCAAAACGGCAATTTGCAAAGCTTAAAAATTATAGTAAAACAAACATGAATTAAATCTTTCTCTGTTTATTATTGGATGTCTATGAAGCGATCTGTTCTCAGCCTTATGTACTTAATCCAAGGCATGCGTAAGGCAGGCATAGATGTGGATCAGAAACTCCAAACCATTGGCTTGCGTATTGATGCACTCGATGCAACTTCGGTGATTCACCCAAGCCTTGAGTGGGATGTGTTAAAGGTGATTGGGCATGATGTGCCGCCAGAGCAAGGAATGTTCATTGGTCAGCATTATGCTTTAGCAGGTTATGGCCCCTTGTTAATGCTATTGGTGACTAGTCCGAATATTCGAACTGTACTTGAGCAGGGCATGTGCTTTCAGCAATTAACACATTTAACGGGTGAATTGGGCTTAGATTTTCGTGAGCACCAAGCGGCTTTATGTTATCGGCCACAAAATATCAACAGTCCTTTAGGTTTGTTGTTGGCACAATCTGAAATATCAGGTACTTACAAATTTATTCGTGATTTGTACAAAATGATGGGTCTGGCTTCGCCACAAATTCAAATTGAATTACCCTTTGACTTGCCTAGTGAGGCACAGCAATTACAGGTTTATCATGATTATTATGGCCAGCAGGTTAGCTTTGGTGCGCCATTTGCGTCTTTTTGGTTTGAGCAGTCGGTGTTGGATGTCAAAATTCCTTCTGCTGATGCAATGACTTTTAATTTATATGAAGCCAAGTGCATTGCTGAACTCAACCGACTCAATGCGGATGAAACAGTACCTTCACTGATACAACGAGTGCAGGATTATTTAGAGCTTCAAACAGGTGTAATGCCAAGCATGGCTGAAACAGCACAAGCACTAAATTTACCAGAGCGAACGTTAAGACATCAGTTGCAACAACTCGGGAGTAGTTATAAACAAATCCGTGAAGATATTATTAAAGATAAAGCCTTACGCTTAATTGAATACAATGAATATTCAATAGAAATGATAGCTGAACTTTTGGGATACTCAGAACCAGCGGCGTTTAATCATGCATTTAAACGGTGGTTTGGTCAAAGCCCAAGGCAATATTTAAAATAGCCTAAGCATGTATATCCCAAAGTGTTATATATTCAAGTTTAATCTTCGCTATAATTTAAAATAGCCCAAAATAGTATTTAGAGTTATGTCAGACATTCAAGCACAGCACAGTACAGCATTTACCCCAATTTCACCGGCAGAGCGATATGCTGAAGTTTTGGCATCAGGCCAATTCCTACCGGATGAAGCACAGGCGCAAGCTGTGCATGAATTAGATCGCGTATGGCAAGAACTGATTCAACGCTTTAAAGCATCTAAAAAGGCATTTCGTCGTTTCCGTCGCCAAACTGCACCACAAGGTGTATATATGTGGGGTGGTGTCGGACGTGGTAAAACATGGCTCATGGACCAATTTTATGAGTCGATTCCATTTCGCCGTAAAACACGAATGCATTTTCACCACTTTATGCAGCACGTACATCGTGAACTCAATAAGCTTTCAGGGCAACGTAACCCGCTCGACTTAGTGGCAGACCAAATTTATAAAGAGGCCGTTGTCATTTGTTTTGACGAGTTTTTTGTTTCAAACGTGACAGATGCCATGATCTTAAGCGATTTGTTCCAAAAACTCTTTGCACGTGGTATTACACTGGTTGCAACATCAAATATTGCGCCAGATGGTTTATATAAAAATGGTATTCACCGTGACCGTTTTATTCCAACCATTGAACTGGTTAAAAAGAATTGTGTGATTTTAAATGTGGATGCAGGTGTGGATTATCGCCTGCGCGTATTAAAGCAAGCACAATTGTTTAAAACCCCACTTACGCATGAAAATAAACTTTGGATGGCAAAGCGTTTTAGTGCTTTGACGCAAGGTCAGACTCAGTCACAAGAGCCGATTATTATTAATAAGCGAATTGTGGAAACTATTGGTCATACAGAAGATGTGCTTTGGTGTGAATATTCAGAACTGTGCTTAAAACCTCGTAGTCCAGCTGACTTTATTGAAATCGCCAATGTCTATAACACCGTATTGGTCAGTAATGTGCCACACATGACGGACTATTTATCGGAAGGTACACGTCGTTTTATTTACTTGGTCGACGAGTTTTACGACCGTGGTGTTAAATTATTATTAACCTCTGAAGACTCGATTATTGATATCTATCAAGGTGAGAAACTGGCATTTGAAATCGAGCGTACACGTTCGCGTTTATTAGAAATGCAGTCAGATGATTATCTAAACGCAGCACATCGCCAAATTAGTGCACCAGCAGGTATGGAATTATAGTGAGCAGTTTAGTGAAAAGTCCGTACTTAAAATGGTGAACTTGAAATAGATATAAGGTGTATTTTTACAGCAAAATAGCTGGAATATGTTCGTTATTTGTGTAAAAGCCACGGATCGAACAAAGATGAAGAAGCGCCATTTATGGCGCTTTTTTTATTCAAAAGTGACTGTGTGTTTTATCGACATTTCGGCTTTTTCATGGCTTAATCAGCATTGAATATGACTAAATTAGTGCTATTTGTATATTTTTAAATCAAAAGTCTGCACTTAAGTCTAATTTCGGCATAACAAAAAATTTATACACTGTAAAAGAGCATTCAAGCTGATGATGTTGCGTTGCCGATCAGATGTTTTAGCAAGAAAATGAGGGTATTTACTTGCTAAAAAATGATCACTATTTAGTAATGTGATAGTGCTATTCAGCTAAGTATAAATGGGTATACTGGAATCTCTTGTTATAAAAAGTAGCAATATCAGGAAAGACAATGACTGCACGTATTCAAAAAGGCAAGTTAGCGATTGCTAAAGAACTTTACGATTTCATCGAAAATGAAGCGCTTCCAGGTTCTGGTTTAGACAGCGATACATATTGGAAAAACTTCGAACAAGTCGTTGTCGATCTTAGCCCAAAGAACAAAGCACTACTGGCTAAGCGTGACGACCTTCAAGCTAAAATTGATGAATGGCACCGCAACAACAAATTTGAACTTGGAGCTTACAAAGCTTTCTTAACTGAAATTGGCTACTTATTACCAGAAGTAGAAGATTTCAACATCAGCACAGAAAATGTAGACGAAGAAATCGCATTATTGGCTGGTGCGCAATTGGTTGTACCTGTACGTAATGCTCGTTACTGCTTGAACGCAGCGAACGCTCGCTGGGGTTCTTTATACGACGCACTTTACGGCTTCGACGTGATCTCTGAAGATGGCGGCGCAGAAAAAGGCAAGGGCTATAACCCTGTACGTGGCGAAAAAGTAATTGCATTTGCTAAGAATTTCTTAAATGAAACTTTCCCACTTGCAACTGGCTCACATGCAGATGTAACAAAATACGCAGTTGAAGCTAAAAAATTAGTTGTAACCTTAAAAGATGGTTCTACAACGACTTTAGCAAAAGAAGCACAATTCGTTGGTTTTAATGGTGACGAAGCGGCGCCAACTGAAATCGTTTTGCTTAACAATGGTCTACATGTGATCGTTGAAGTTGATGCGACAAGCCCAATTGGTCAAGCAGACCCTGCTGGCGTAAAAGACCTTGTTCTTGAAGCTGCTGTAACAACGATTCAAGACTTGGAAGACTCTATCGCAGCAGTAGATGCTGAAGAGAAAGTTGAAGGCTACCGTAACTGGTTAGGCTTAATGAAAGGCACACTTTCAGAGTCTATTGAGAAGAACGGTAAAACGATTACACGTACACTTAATAAAGACCGTACGCATAAAAACTTAATTGGCGGTGAAACTAAACTTCATGGCCGTTCATTAATGCTTCTTCGTAACGTTGGTCATTTAATGACAAACCCTGCGATCCTTGTAGATGGCGCTGAAATCTACGAAGGCATTATGGATGCGTTAATTACACCGTTATTGACGTTTGCAGATATTAAAGGCGAAAACGAAAACAAGAACTCTCGTAAAGGTTCTATGTACATCGTGAAGCCAAAAATGCATGGTCCAGAAGAAGTTGCATTTGCAGTTGAACTATTTGAACGTTCAGAGCAAGCGCTAGGCCTTCCAGCGAAGACTTTAAAAATCGGTATTATGGATGAAGAACGTCGTACATCTGTAAACTTGAAGAACTGTATCGCGCAAGCAAAAGATCGTACGATCTTCATTAACACAGGCTTCATGGACCGTACTGGCGATGAAATCCATACATTTATGGAAGCAGGCCCATTCGTTCGTAAAGGCGAAGTGAAGTCGCAAATTTGGTTCCCAGCTTACGAAAACCGTAACGTAATGATCGGTCTTCAAGCAGGTCTACGCGGTAAAGCGCAAATTGGTAAAGGCATGTGGCCAAAACCAGATATGCTGCTTGATATGTACAAAACTAAGATTGAGCATCCAGAAGCTGGCGCAAGCTGTGCATGGGTTCCGTCACCATCTGGCGCTGTAATTCACGCGATCCATTACCACCAATGCAATGTTTCAAACCGTCAGCAAGAGCTTCTCAAAACTGAAGCGCTTTCTTTAGATGACTTGTTAACACCGCCTTTAGCGACAGATACAAGCTGGTCTGAGGAAGACAAGATCAAAGAACTTGAAAACAATCTTCAAGGTATCTTGGGTTATGTAGTGCGTTGGGTAGACCTCGGTGTAGGTTGTTCTAAAGTTCCAGACATCAACAACGTTGGTTTAATGGAAGACCGTGCAACTTTACGTATTTCTTCTCAACACGTAGCGAACTGGTTACGTCACGGTATCGTAACGAAAGCGCAAGTTGAAGAAGTTATGCAACGTATGGCGAAAATCGTAGACGAACAGAATGCGAATGATCCTGCATACACTGCAATGGCACCAGGTTTTGACGGTTTTGCTTACCAAGCTGCTTATGACTTGGTATTCAAAGGCGCAGAGCAACCATCAGGTTATACAGAACCACTACTTCATGCTTACCGCTTGAAGTTAAAAGGTTATACAGGTGACTAATCGTCAGACTGTTTGACTAAAAAAGCCTCTTCGGAGGCTTTTTTCATGTATAAATAGAAATAAATAGAGGAACTTATTTTATATGTATTTTTGGAATGTAAAACAGCTCATACACGATTTAAAAACTCATCAGGTTAAGCAAAGTCAATTTAAAAACTATTATATCGCGAGCAGTATTTTAATATTAGTTTCATTCTTTTTTGTGGCCATTACGCCTGAGCAACCTGTACGATTAAATTTAGCAACCTTTGTGGTGAATCTGGGGCTATTGATTAGTTGGACCAATGCGATATTTAAGGCCAATGGTGGGGAACAAGGGCAACAATTTTTAAATCGCTTTTTTGCATTATATTTGCCGATTGTGCTCAAAACTTTAGTCATTTTTGTAGTTGCTGTGATTTTGATTGAATTGATTTGGACAAATTATTCTGAAGGATGGAGTGAGCCAGAATTAGAAAAAATTAATGAATACAAAGATGTGGCAATTGATCCTATTTTTTCGTGCGTCGTGTATTGGCGGATCTATCGTGCTATGTTGAAAATTCAAGAACCTTTAGAAAATTAATAAAAAATGATGCATACACATCGCAATGTAAAGAAATAGTAGCTTGATGGATTTTAGTCAGAATGCACAAGCTTATGTGAATCTATTATTATATTAATAAGTTTTTTTAGTCTAGAAACTATGTGTGCTAATTTTAAACCGCTGACGTTGGAGCAATTACACAGATTGCACCTCCCTGAAATTCCATTTGAGTATGTGGCGGAAGTATATCCAAATTACGATTTACCACTCTTATTTAATGCTCAACAAGGTTTAGAGTGGCGTAAAGTGGGTTTTGGTATGGTACCTAAATGGGCAGAAGATAAATCAATTGCATTAAAAACCTATAATGCACGTAATGAAACTTTGCTACAAAAAGCCAGTTTTATCAATGCAATTTCTAAATGCAAGTTTGGTGTTATACCCGTTGCAGAGTTTTATGAATCAAAATATATCGATAATAAACCCCAGCGTTGGGGTGTGCGTCGTAAAGACGGGCAGGCATTTTATATTGCTGCGCTCTATGATATTTGTCAGCAAGGTTCTGAAGTTATACGGTCAAGTACAATGATCACAATGAATGCCATAGACCATCCTATGATGAAGGACTTTCATGAGCCTGGTGATGTAAAGCGTTCAGTTATAGTTATACCGCATGCACGTTTAGAAGAGTGGTTAAACTGGAAATCGCCGAATATCCAGAGTTTTGTGGAAGGCTTTCCAGTAGAAGAATTTGAATGTTCACACGTACCCAAAATAAAAGTCGAAAAAATTAGTCCCCAACTAAATTTTTTCGACTGATATTTGAGAATGTAGTGAGATATATTTAACGAGACAAGTTCTTAAATATATGACGTAGGCTTTCCATGGTTTTTTCAATTTGAAGGGGAGTAAGGCCTTCGAATGATTGCTCCAATACAATATTGGTTAAATCATTAATCTTTTGCGTCATTAGATTGCCTTTTTCAGTGAGTACAACGCGCGTAATACGTGCATCATCTTCACATGAATAAGTGTCTACTAATCCTTCATCTTTTAAGCGATAGACAATCTTGGTTGTGGTGGACATTTTAGACACCACCATTTCAGATAAATCCGATACGCTTGCATGTGGCTTAGACTTCAATGCAAGGAGAATACGTCGACGTGAGTTATCAACACCATACTTCTTAAGTGCATGATCTACATTAAGAACATATTGTGCATGAACCTGAGTTACCCAATAATATGGGAAATTTTCTAAGTTGAAGTCGTCAGTCGTTGGTAAAAATTTAGAATACTTTTTCGTCATGAAATGCCCCAAGTCAAATTTTTTGTAATTTTATTTAATCTGTCGTTATTCTAAGTAAAAAGTGTGTTCAATATCAATAGATATTTTTAGAATTCACAACAAGTAAAAGAAATTTAATCATTTGATTATAGTTAAATGATTTTTCAAATGATAGATGCACCAGAATATTCGGATAAATGGCTTTAAGTTTAACTGTTAAATCAGTTTTTTACTGTCCGTCATCTATAACAAATATTGATTTTATAATATATAGGTCATGAATAGTGTCAGAGTGATAGTTGGTTTCTAAGTAACTGTATATTTTAAATATTAGTATTAATCTTTGTTTTATTGGTTGAATACAAAGTTTTGTAGTATGTGTATATATGTGTTTGGATGATTTAATTTAAGTATTTATTTGAAAAATATTTTACATATATAAAATTGGATTTTTATAACGATTGATATAAATAAATATGAATAAATTAAATGTTTATTGAGCTTGTAATAAATTATTAAGGTATTAAATTTTTCAATTTAAAGTCCAGTTTAGCCCAGCATACTTAATTTAGTTGTTTACACTACAGTAACTGAACACATATAAAGTAAGTTTTTACTCTGCGTGAAATTTGAGCTTTAACTCAAAAAAATTACAAAAAAATCATTACAAAATCTTAAGTTTGTGCATAATAAATTTATCTATAGTAACAAAGGCTTCAAATATGGATCCGTCGCCGTGCGCAGATCTGCTTAGTACCTACCAAACTCAATACTGCGGAGTAAATAACTAATGGAATTTTTTATGGATCCTGGGTTATGGGTTGGTTTAATTACATTAATCATTTTAGAAATTGTATTAGGTATTGATAACCTAGTCTTTATTGCCATTTTGGCAGAAAAACTTCCTCCTTCACAACGTGATAAAGCACGTGTACTTGGTTTAACGCTCGCATTGTTCATGCGTTTAGGCTTGTTGTTTGCTATTTCTTGGTTAGTCACCCTGACTGAACCTCTCATTAATATATTTGATCATCCTTTTTCTGGGCGAGACCTTATCCTGTTGGGTGGTGGTTTATTCCTTGTGTATAAAGCGGTTTCTGAATTACACGAAAAAATTGAAGGTAAGCCAGAAGTCAAAGTGTCGAATAATGTAGTCTATGCGAGCTTTGCTGCAGTTGTCGCGCAAATTGTCGTGTTAGATGCAGTGTTCTCTTTAGACTCTGTAATTACTGCTATTGGTATGGTGGATGATATCCGCATTATGATGGCAGCAATGATTGTCGCTATGGCAGTCATGTTATTGGCATCTAAACCTTTAACTGCATTTGTGAACCGTCATCAAACGGTGGTGATTTTGTGTTTGAGCTTCTTACTATTAATTGGTATCAGCTTAATTGCAGAAGGATTTGGTTTCCATATTCCTAAAGGTTATATCTATTCGGGTATTGGCGTAGCCATTGCGATTGAAGCTTTTAACCAATTTGGTCAACGTAATGTTGCCAAACATGCATCTAAAATTCCTTTGCGTCATCGGACTGCAGACTCCATTTTAAAATTAATGGGTGGTCGTGTTGAAACTACGGATGATCGTGTTGTCTTACAAGCACAAGAAGCATTTGCTGATGAAGAGCGTTATATGATTGGTGGGGTTTTAACCCTAGCAGAACGTTCAGTTGCATCAATTATGACACCGCGTAGCCAAATTTCGTGGGTCGATCTTGATGACACAGCAGAGCAAATTCGTGAAAAGGTTTTATCGGTACCACATAGTTTATTCCCTGTGTGTCGAGGTAGTTTAGATAAAGTCATTAGTGTGGTGCGCGCCAAGGATTTATTGGATGTACTCGATGACGAAACGGAACTCAAAGCTTTAATTAAACGCCACCGCCCAATTTATATTTTCGAAAAAATGAAAGTGATTGATGCGATTAATACCTTGAGAACTTCAAAAGGTTCTTTGGTGATGGTGAGTGATGAGTTTGGTAATGTGCAAGGTTTAGTTTCTCCACTGGACGTCTTTGAAGCAATCGCAGGGGAATTCCCTGATGCAGACGAGCAACTTGATTTAGTTAAATTAGATGAACACACATGGCGTGCTTCGGGCTTGCTAGATGTTTATCAGTTAGAACTTGAATTGGGCATGTTGGACTTGGTTGAAGAAGATGCAGGCTACATTAGTGTGTCTGGTTTAATTCTAGACAAGATGCAGGGTGTGGTCGATATTGGCACACAGCTTGAATATCAGGGCGTTGTATTTGAAGTCACTGAGATGGATGAAAATCGCATTAAAACGGTTCTAATACGTCATTAAACACGCTTCACATACTTATTTAAAAAGCTGGTAGTTATCTACCAGCTTTTTTTATAGGGCTTGAATGAAGATTTTTGTTATACGCTTAGGTATGATTTAGTTTTTTGTTCAATATGTACAGGGTAGATTGTCTATTGTATAAATAGCCCAAAAGTTCTGGATATTAGGTCATTGTTTTATGCGTGAAAGTTATTATGCTTAAGACAAATAGACTCATTAGAGTCATATATATTTTAAATTAAAAAAATATTTTTTATTATAAAGTTAAATGCAGTGAGTGCATCTTATGAAAATCACAGAACGAGTGACTGATTTTGTGCAGCTCTCTGTAGAGCAAAAGCATTTGTTTTTTCAACAAATTTGGGCATTTGATCAGCAAATTTTTCCACACACTGAAATTGAAAACTTATATCAATTTGTATATGACTTAGATGCCGTTTCAGTTCAAGTGGTTCAGTATTTTCACAAAAACATTTTGGTTGGGCAAAATATTATTGCCATTTTAAAATTAAAATTAGATCACCAGCCTATTTTTGTGGTGATGTCACGTGCTGGATTTTTAGCTCAGTATCGTCGTCGCAATTTATCTTTACGTTCTGCAATTCGAGTTGCATTTCATCATCGCTTACGTCATCCCAGTGTTCCATTATGGTTTGTCACTACGCTTATGCAACCTAAAGTCTATTCTCTATTTGCTTCGCGCTCGGTAAACTTTTATCCGCGTAATGGACGAAAAATGAGTTCAGATCATTTGAGAGTACTAAAAATGGTGATGTCGCGTAAATCACAAGTTGAGAAACGTGATGATGAGGTATTTACACATTATTGTGATATTCCAAAAATTACGCCTGAGCAATTGATTCGACTGCGTAATAAACAGGACACGCATCATCAATTTTTTATGCAACATGTGCCTGATTATTTTGATGGGATGGGCATGATGTGTGTATGTCAGTTAGATTTAAAAACCATTGTGGAAACGACGTTTAACCTAGCGATTGGGCGTAAGGTGCGTTAAGCATACTGGCTGGGTATGCTTATGCACGATTAAAAACCAAGTCGTTGATACATATTGCTTGGGTATTAAGCCTCACTTATAAGGCTGTTATGTATAGGTCTTGATATTGATGCAGGCTATCTGCATCTAAGCAATGTAGTTCATCTAAAAATGCAACATTAAAACTTCCAACCGTATTGGCACGTTCATAGGCTTTTTTACCTGCAATTGCAAAATGTATATGTGCGGCCACAGTGCCTACCGTAGCGTTACTGACTGCACAATAGGCAGCTGTTAATGCACCTAATGCGCAGCCTGATGCTGTAATTTTCGGTTGTAGGAAAGAACCGCCTTTAACTTGAATAACTGCATTCAGTTCTTTAGATAAAATATAATCTGACTCACCTGAAATGGCGATGCAACTTGCATATTCGAGTAATGATGTCGCTTGTAAATAAGCTTCAGCGCTGTCTAAGGTACTGTCTACACCTTTGGATTCGACTTGATTACCTGCAAGTGCACTAATTTCAGAAGCATTGCCTCGAATCACAGTTGGTGCATATTGAATCAGCTGATTGGTCATTTCTGAGCGCCAAGGCAGAGCAGGTCCATAACCAACTGGGTCAAGTACCCAAGGCTTTGCCATGTGTTGTGCCGTTTGTGCCGCAATTTGCATGGCTTGCATCTGCTCAGAAGTGGGCATGCCTAAATTTATATTTAAAGCACCCGCAATTCGTACAAAACTTTCTGCCTCGAAAGGGTTATCAATCATAGCTGGCGATGCGCCTGCAGCCAAAAGCACATTTGCAACATAATTATTGGCAACCCCATTGGTAATAATATGTACCAAAGGCTGTTGGGTTTGTAATTGTGTCCATGCTTCACAGACTTGCTCCATTAAGGGAGCGCTGAGGTCGCTTAAATGTTCAGTCGTGTTTAAGGGAAGCAAGGTTTCGAGTTGGTTCATGAGCTGATTGTCCCTAACGCGTGAAATAGTGATCTTGATGTTTACAATTGCGACAGAAAAGCGTGACATAATCAGAGGCATCGTAATCGACAGAGAGTTCTTCTGAACCACAGTGGATGCAACGTTTGTTGGAATGGAAACTCAAACGCGCTTCAATTTTTTTCCAAGAACGCCATACTGGCTGGAAAAAAATTCGTTCGTCATAGCCCAAAAAGCGGTAAAACAAAATTTGGCTCATTTTGCTCAATGGCATTTGGGGTGGGCGTGGCAGGGTGCTGGTTTCCCATTTTTCTGTCAGGCTACGCTCTCGATATTGCTGTAAGGTTTTTTTTAATAAGTTGGTATTAATAAAGTTTTCGTTACGCGCTTGCAGTGCATTTTTTTGATACAAGTATTCTAAGGCCGTTTGGATTAGGTAATAAATTTGTCCAATTGCTAGCCCATCCATTAATTGATAACAAAATGCACGGAAGGTTTTATTGCCCGCAATTTGGATTCCCCACGAGCGACAATAAAACTGCATAAATTGAATAATTTCTTGATACAAAACCGTGTAAAGAGCATCTTTCACTTCTTCGGCATTTTTAAATGGCACACCCATAGAGAGGTTTTCATAAAACCATAACCGTAATTGGTGCGTAATGCTAAATAGGCTTGGTTCTGAGTAGCCATCTAAGCGAATATTCAGGTAATACTGCTGTGCTTGGGCAGCAAAGTCTTTGCAGATTAATACTTGCTCTTTCACTAGATATTTAATAATTGAGTTCTGAAAGAGATAATTTGGCGTTATTGGGTAGTATTTGATTTGATCCCAATCAATAAACTCGTGATGTGTTGTATGTTCTTGCACTAGGTCATCTAAAAGCGCTAATAAAAACAGCTTTTGCATAAAGCTCAATTGACTGAGTTCATATTCATGCTGATCTTTTTGGCGTAGCTTACGTTGCTCCTGTAATCGGGATTCCGCCATCAGCTTTTTACGCTGTGCTAAGCATTTTTCACAGTGGCATGTGCGTTGTTGCTCTGGAAATATTTGGTGCTGACAGTGACTACATTCAAAATAATTGATTTCTTGATCGTATTGTTCGGCTTCCGTCCAAAACATTGCAGCATGGCAGAGTGGGCACGTTGTGCTCGCATCCAGCTGTTTTTGTAGAACGTTTAAAGTCATAACCTAAGTCATCAAATCAAAGAGAAAGTGAATTGATTATACACCGTTGTCATTCGGTGCTAAGGGTTAAATTTAAGCGCCTATAAAGGATGAATCCTGTATAAAGCGTCGTATAAAGTCAGCTTTACACAGGGTATGCGTGGTTTAAGCGTACTAAGGTCATAGCATTGGATGTCCTTTAGCACTTTTCATATCTTGGCAATCCTTTATCTCCTGGTCAGTTAGTAGAAACTGCTGTAACTGTTTTTAGTAAGCTGCAGGGCATGGTAATGATTCATCTTCCTCACCGAGTTGTTTTGCATCAATCAATGCTTGGACTTTCTTTGTGGGGATTTTTTTGCCTCCTAAATGCTCATAGCTATTTAATATTGCGCTAACCTCATAGGTTTGTAGGGGAATACCTTCGCAGCTCATAAACATAGCAATCACTTTGTGATCAATATTTGCTGCATCCAGTGCTTGTAGTGCTTTTACGTTTTCTACGCGTACAATGTGATCTTTTAAATACATGGTGCACCTCTTTTTTGTTTTCAGTAAATTTTATTGTGAACTTTGTTCAGCTAGATAAAAGCAATAACTGTGCACAAAATGTACGAATTGGGCAATTTAGCGTGAATTAATTTTAATTATGTTGCTAAGTTGTTTAAAAATAAAAACTATTTATTGGCTGATACTTTAAAATTCAACATTTTAAAGCTTTGGAATTTATAGGATTGAGTTTAAATGCTGGCTGAACCTCAGTAGCTTTGTTATCTAGATGCACCATGAAAAGAATAAAATGATGTGGCTTGGTGCATGTACGGTGTTGCCATGAGCTTGCTTCAATCAGAGTAAATTTTGCCTAAAATTAGATACTAGATTTGCATGAAATTTGACATAGATTACTTGTGCACATTCCTTAAGTTTTAGTGAATTTGTTATTTAGGTGTATGTTCGCTGATAAAACTTAATTAGCGTGCTTAAGAGCTGTTGCGCTTACAATTGTATTGTGAGCTTGGTTTTTAATCTGCGCAAATATACAGCGGGCATCATAAATATTCAGCGAAAGCAATTGAAATGAGTGCGCTTTATTCCCATATACATTACAAATGAAATGCACAGACAGCTAGAAAAACTTATCGTATGATCTAATGCATTGCCCATTTTAAGAATCGTCAGCTGTCTAGACGTTTAAATAAAGGATTAGGACTCTATATGAATATTGCAGCACATCCAGTAGTTGAAGCAGACCAAACTGTTTATTTAAAAGATTATCAAAAGCCGTCTTTCCTTGTAGATTCTATTCAGCTAGATATTCAAGTCTTTGATGAAAAAACGCATGTTTACGCAAAACTCGATATGCAACGCCAAACGGCAGGCGATCTTGTTCTTTTAGGCCGAGACTTGCAACTACAATCCATCAAAGTGAATGGTCAAGTTCTAGCAGAAAATGAATATCAACTTGACACAGAACAACTGTCAATTGCGAATGCACCTGAACATGCTGTAATTGAAACGCATGTCATTATTCATCCAGAGTCGAATACACAACTTGAAGGTTTATATTTGGCGGGTGGCGATTTATTCGTTACGCAAAATGAGCCTGAAGGTTTCCGTAAAATTACCTTTTACCCAGACCGTCCAGATGTGTTGTCGGTATTTACCACACGCGTAGAGGCAGATAAAAAATTCCCTGTGCTTTTGGCTAATGGTAACTTGATTGAAGCCGGTGAGGCGGGTGAAGGTCGTCACTATACGGTATGGCAAGACCCAACTAAAAAACCTGCTTATTTATTTGCCTGTGTCATTGGTGATTTAGCTGTATTAAAAGACTCATACGTCACTTCTGAAGGGCGTAATGTTGCCTTAGAAATTTATGCAGAAGAAAAAGATATCGCGAAATGTCATATTGCGATGGAAGCCTTAAAGCACTCTATGCGTTGGGATGAAGAACACTACGGTCGCCCTTATGACTTAGATAACTATATGATTGTCGCGACTAGCGCTTTCAATATGGGCGCAATGGAAAATAAAGGCCTGAATATTTTTAATACTTCATGTGTATTGGCAGATGAAGAATATACAACGGATGCCGCCATTATGCGTGTGCAGTCTGTGATTGCGCATGAATACTTCCACAACTGGACAGGTAACCGTATTACTTGCCGTGACTGGTTCCAATTGTGCTTAAAAGAGGGTTTGACCGTTTTTCGTGACCAGTCTTTCTCTGAAGACCTACAATCAGCTGCGGTACAGCGTATTGATGATGTTGCTGTACTTAAAGCACATCAATTCCCAGAAGATTCAGGCCCGCTGTCACATCCGCCACGTCCTGACCATTTTGTTGAAATTAATAACTTTTATACGGCAACAGTCTATGAAAAAGGCGCTGAAATTAACCGCATGATGGCGACTTTGCTCGGCAAAGAAAAATTCCGTGCGGGTACAGATGAATACTTCAAGCGCCATGATGGCCAAGCAGTAACTGTCGAAGATTGGGTAGCTGCTTTAACTGCAGGTTCGGGTGTAGATTTATCAAGCTTCCTGATCTGGTATAACCAACCAGGTACACCAAAATTAGAAGCGCAGGGTGAATACGATGCAACTGCACAAACTTACCGTTTAAGCTTAAAGCAAAGCCTAAAAGCACATCCTAAATATCCAAATTTAAAAGCAGTGCCGATTCCTGTGGCGCTTGCACTCTTTAATAAAGCGTCTGGCGAGCAATTGGTGTTAAATTCTGATGCATTGTTTGAAAACGCCGTAAAAGATGGTGTGTATTTATTTGATCAAGATGAAGCTGTGATCGAATTTACAGGCGTAAAAGCACAACCTGTTGTTTCATTGCTACGTAGTTTCTCCGCGCCGGTAAATCTGGAATTCAACTATTCAGATGAAGAGCTTGCATTCCTTCTGCAGTATGAAACCAATGGCTTTAACCAATGGCAGGCGGCGCAGAGCCTGGTCGAAAACATTCTACTGAAAGATCATGATGCGCAAATTTATTTAGATGCGATCAGTTCGCCTAAGCTGCTGCCTCAATTGGTCTGCAAAGATCCGTTATTGGCTTCACGCTTGTTGGATGTTCCGGCTGAGGGCTATTTGGGCAGCCGTATTGATGAGAACTACAATCCAGCCATGATCCAAGAAAAGCGCAATGCTTTACTTACCGCTGTTGCGCTGTCATTTACCGGTTTTTGGAAAAATATTTATCAAACATTAGAAGCGCCTGCAGAGTTCAGTCAGGCAATGGGTGTGCGCGCGCTGAAAAATATCGCTTTGAATATGATGGCGCGTCAGGGGGATGAGTCAGTATTTGATTTAGCCTTTGAACAGTTTAAAACCACGCAAAATATGTCTGAACGTTTAGGCGCTTTAAAAGTGCTGGTTTGGAATGATGCGCCGCAAGCCAAAGAAGCATTGGCGGATTTCTATGCACGCTTTAAAGGTGAAGCGCTGTCGATGGATCAATGGTTCATGGTGCAGGCAGCGCATCCGAAAGCGACAGCTGAATCTATTCAGGCATTAACGCAGCATCCGGATTATGATTTGAAAGTGCCGAACCGTATCCGCGCAGTATCTGGCGGCTTGAATGCCAATCCTGTAAATACATGGAGCTTTGGCGTGCAGCATTTTATTGGGCTTGCGAAGTACCTTGATGAGAAAAACCCAATTGTCGGTTCACGTTTATTGCAAGCGTTGTCACGTTGGTACACTTTGGCAGAACCACAGCGCTCGGTGGTAAAAGCGGAATTGGAGGCTTTAAAACCTCAAGTAAAATCTAAAAACGTATCAGAAACTCTGAACAGTATGTTAAGCGTATAGTGCGAAAGGGTTGGCTTAAAGCCGGATGTTCGCATCCGGTTTTTTTATGTCTATTGTGTATATAAAGTTAATTTAAAAATAAATTTAAACTTATGAAATAAAAAAACATCCTGTAAAAATGATGTTTTTTTAAATGAGGTATATTGAATAATTCATTGTTTTAATAATGCTAAATTATTAAATTTATGTGAAAAGTGTTATGTATTTCACGTTTTAGGAGTACAATTATTTAAATACATTACATTTTATAGTGTCTGACTGTAATAAATGTATCAAGTGAAAGAGTTGATGAGACTCAGTTAGTGTGAGCGAAATTTTGAGGCTGTTATGTTAGTTAAAGTTGAAGATGGCTTTTATTTAAATACCCAACATATTATTGCAGTGCGAATTTCTAAGAGTCAAAGTGGCGGTTTTACCGTTGCAACAGAGTACACCCCAAACAGCGTGCAAAAAAATGCAGTATTCGAAAAGCATTTTGATACTGGCTTAGAGGCAGAAGTATTTTTGCAACATTTGCATAAAGCTATGAGTTAATTCAAATTTCAAGTGATATTAAAAATCCTTCAATAGAAGGATTTTTTTATACAAAATTACAATTTAGTCTGTAAATAGACTGCTTTATAGTAAGTGAATAAAACAAAAAACAAGGATAATTCACATGCTTCAGGAACCTTCTCAATATGCAGGATTTTGGATCCGTACAGGCGCGTGTATTATCGATTCCTTTATTTTATTGATTATCATGTTGTTTCTTCTTTTTTGGTTTTACCAAGGGGATTGGGATTTAATTTTAGATACGGGACGTTCTGAGCAATTATCCGTATTATGGTTTGATGTCACGATTAATTATATTTTACCTTTTATTTTAACTTTATTGGTCTGGCACATTTGGTCGGCATCGCCTGGGAAAATTCTTTTGGGGCTTAAAATTGTAGATGCCACCACAGGTGACAAAATAAAACCCTTACAATCGTTGATACGTTATTTGGGCTATTTCCCTTCATCATTGGTATTTGGATTGGGTTTAATTTGGGTTGCATTTGATCAAAAGAAACAAGGTTGGCATGACAAAATGGCCAATACCGTTGTTATTAAAAGCAATGAATAAATTGTAGTTTGGTCAAAAAATGAATACAACTTTGATTGAAATGAACCGCAAT
Source organism: Acinetobacter sp. WCHAc060006 (assembly GCF_004209135.1). NCBI lineage: Bacteria > Pseudomonadati > Pseudomonadota > Gammaproteobacteria > Moraxellales > Moraxellaceae > Acinetobacter > Acinetobacter sp. WCHAc060006. The sequence goes on from NZ_SGSS01000001.1 coordinate 69,243, forward strand.
AAATTAATCTGCGGGCTAGGATTATTGTAAGTCACTAGATTCTAAAAAAGCATTTTCTACATTGGCACGAGTAAAGCTTTAAATTTTATGCTGTTACTGAGATGTAAAAAGCCCAATCGAAAAGGATTGGGCTTTTTTTAATTATATTTTTTTGCTTGAATTTAGACTTTGACAATTAGTACAGGAATTGGTGATTGGGTCAGGACATTTTGAGCTACACTGCCGAGCATAACTTTTTGAATACCTGTGCGACCATGAGACCCCATAATAATTAAGTCTGCATTGACTTCATCAGCCACTTGAATAATACCTTGTGAAGGAGATACCCCATGAATAAGTTTGATATTCACACTGAGGCCATCACGAACAAAAGATTGTTTTACATCTTCTAGGCGCTCTTTGGCATTCTTTTCTGCTTGCATAAAGTAGTCCGTAATTGCTGGGGCAACTTTATAAAAATCGACACCAACAAAGGGATCAATTGCAATCACGCTCATGATAGTGACTTGACTTTTTAGGTCTTGTGCCAAGCTTAAGGCTTGTTCTACAGCAGCATAAGCCATAGGGGATTCATCTAAAGCAACAAGAATGTGTGAATATGCGCTCATGTTAGACTCCTTAAGTCATCACATTATTATGGTGATACATTCATAAAAAAACGTGTGATTTTTGTGTTGTTGTAAATCGCTTAAAACGGTGACTCATTGGGATCGTAGTGAGTTTTAAGATTTTACAATCAGTACAGGTAATTCAGTATTACTTAATACATCTTGTGCGAAACTACCGAGCAGGATTTTTTGGAAGCCTTTACGGCCATGTGAACCCATTACAATCAGATCGGCTTTGTATTGTTCGGCAGTTGCCACTACGCCTTCGGCAGAAACAAGACCTTTTACCACTTCTGTTGATGCATCTACGCCAAGATCTTTTGCAATTTGAGATGCTTCAAGCAATGCTTTTTCGGCATTTTCATAGGCTTGCACAAAGTAATCACGCATGATGGCAGTTGAGTAGTAGAAGTCAGCATCAGTAAATGGATCTTCTGCAACCAAGCTAATCAGCGTTAATTTACTATTGAAAGCAATAGCAAGTTGAGCTGCTTTTTTAACAGCAGAAAGAGAGATTTTTGAACCATCTACAGGGACTAAAATTTGTTGATAAGCCATGAGAAAAACTCCAGTATTTATCTTTATCAATGTATTCTTTATACATAGCATATTGCGTGTAAAGGTTCAATTTTAAATGGAAAATAATATTTGATTTCATATAATTAAGTTAATTAAATGCCAATTGATTGGCAAATAATTCACAGTAAAATGCTCAGCTTTTGACTAGTTTTTTCTGTTTTGCGATCCAGATTAATTATTCTGTATTTAAAGGTATAATTTGTGTTTGGTATTATTTGTTGTGAGCGGAATCATGCATAAAACAGGAATGACAATTTTAAGTGTTTTACTGATGTTACAGTTATCTGCATGTCAATCAACAAAGTCCAATAGCCGTGTGATTGCAGGTGTATTTAATGCATCGACCCAAATCCAAAAAAAATTCATTGATCGACACGCACCTCAACATATCAAGGTATATAACAATATTCCTTATATGCAAACGCCAGAGCTTAGACTTGATTTATATCAACCTACTTATGTGGCGCAATTAGTACCTCGACCTGTTATTGTTTGGATACATGGCGGCGGTTGGATTTCTGGCGATAAAGAACATGCACGTGGCTATTTTAAACGTCTTGCAGATGCTGGTTATAACGTGGTGTCTGTACAATATCAATTTGCACCTGAAGCAATTTATCCCACACAGTTACATCAAATAAACCAAGCGATTGCTTATATTCAAAAGCATGCGACTCAATACCATTTAAATGCACAACAGATCTTTTTAGCTGGAGATTCGGCTGGGGCAAACATGGCTAGCCACTACGCCAGTTTTGTGAGTAATCCTGGATATGCACAATCTCAAAACTTTAAACCCGTTTTAGAACAAACAGATTTAAAAGGTCTGATTTTGCATTGTGGCATTTATGATTTAAGTGATTTTGTACACATGGCTCCAGAAGAAATTAAATTATTAGAATGGGGGATTGTCAATTTAGTACAAGCTTATACAGGGGATCGAATGCAGGATGTTGATTTCTTAGCCAGTATTTCACCACGTCAGCATTTGAGCGCAGCGTATCCGCCTGTCTTTATCAGCGGGGGAAATAAGGACTTTTTAACCCAAAGCCAATCCATGCCATTTGTGCAAAGTTTAAAACAGGTTAATGTTCCCGTAACTGAAGTTTTTTACCCAGAGAGCAAAGAATTATTGGTTCATGAATATCAATTTATGATGGGTAAAAAAGCAAGCCAACAAACTTTGCAAAAAACCTTTGAATTTTTAGCGCAATATGCGCCCTAAGATCATATAAAAACTGCATTCAAGTAGCATCGATACACAAAGTAGTGATTCACAGATACACGTATGGGCTTGCATTCTTTTTATAAAACTATAACATACCGACCATACGGTATGTTTTGATGAGTGTAAATACAATGAATCCGATTTATATGGCTTATGCCATGCTGGCCTTAGCCATTATTACTGAGGTCACAGGTTCTACTTTTTTGGTAAAATCTGAGGGCTTTACAAAGTTTTGGCCATCGATAGCTGTTGTTGTGCTGTTTTGTATTGCATTTTATTTACTGTCACAAGTAATTAAGGTTATTCCATTGGGCATTGCTTATGCCATTTGGGCGGGTGTGGGTATTATTTTAACTGCTGCAGTGGGCTATTTTATTTTTAAACAAAATTTGGACTTGCCTGCAATGCTGGGTATCGCACTGATTGTTTCAGGTGTATTGGTGATTAACTTATTTTCAAATTCAACGGGGCATTAATGGATAATCCTTACAAGCGGAAAAAAGAACCTGAGCGAGTCCGACAACGTATTTTAGATGTGGCGATTCAGTTGACCGCAGATAAAGGTTTATCTGGTGTGTCTTTGCAGGCTGTTGCTGATTTATCCGGTGTAACGAAAGGTGGTTTACTCCACCATTTTCCGAATAAACCCGCTTTAATTCATGGGGTTGTTAGTACTGTGTTGCAAAGATTCGATCAGGCTTTTGAGGAATATATGGCGCGAGACCCTGAGCCTTATGGCCGCTTTACCCGTGCTTTTATTCATTTTACCTTACAGCGTGATGCGCAAGAAATTGGCAGTTTATGGACAGCGATTTCTATGGTCATGCTGACGGATCAGGCGTTTAATGCACAGTGGATTGAATGGTTAAATGGGCGTTTGGTTTTACATGCAGAGACAGACAGTGGCATTGAGTTGCAACTTTTACGCTGTGCGGCTGACGGTCTTTGGCTGACTATGTTTACAGGGGTAGATGATCCAGATGAAACACAGCGTTTAGAGTTGGAGATGATGCGCCGTACTTACCGCAATGCGCCATAATTTCAGTTAGGGACAAATAATTATTGTCGTTAAAAGATCCCTAATTCATCTTAAGTATGGTTTTAGTGTTTAGAGTGATGAAAATGCCAATTTCAGCCCAAAACCGCAAAATAAAATGCCGACACTGGCAACACAGCTGGCAGTTAAGCGTTTACGTGCAGTAAAGTAAGACGCCAATTTTGCGCCTGAAAAAATTAAAATAGTTAAATAGCTCATGCTAATGATTTGCAGCACGATAGCTAACATGGTGAATGTTAAAGCAGGGTACGGGTAATTGGGATCTGCAAACTGTACGAAAAAAGACAGATAAAACAAAATTGCTTTGGGATTTAAAACGCTGATGGTAAGCGCAGTTTGGAAGGGCTTTAATGACGAAAGATCTTCTTTTTGCTGTACAGCTTGAGGTGCATCGGAAGTGCGCCAAGTGTCATAGGCAGCCTTTAAAAGCTTAATGCCTAAGTAGCTTAGATATGCAGCGCCCACAATTTTTAATAAAATAAACAGCCAAGGAAATGCATGCAGTAAAGATGCTGCACCTAAAGCCGTTAAAATAATCAGAATTAAATCGCCACTATAAACACCAAAAGCACCTTTATAGCCAGCGCGAATACCGTAGCGTGAAGCGATGGTCATTACATAGATGGAATTTGGACCCGGAAGTAACACAATCAATGTTGTGCCAATAATAAAGGTCGTTAAGTCTGTAATGCCAAACACGTGATTTTGCCAATAAAAAACTGATGCCGTCAGTATAACAACATCAGTTTTAGAGTGGACAAGATATGTAGATAAATTAGAAAATTCACCTGATTTATAAAAGCTTCTATGCGTAAAGCAGAGAATTAAGCTTTAATTTCTTGTGATTCACCAAAAGCTTGGCGTAACAACTGACTCAGCTGTTCGCGTGCTTTAATAAATCCATCAATACCACCTTGCAGTAATTGGAATGACATTAAGTCTTTTTCCAGCTGTGCTTTAAATCCAGTTTCTGTGAGCGGACTGATTGGGTGTTCAGTGTGTGGATGTGTATGATCTGCAGAAAGTTGCGCTTCTACCGTACGTTGATCTTGCGCTAATGCATCTAATAGGTTCGGAGAGACGGTCAGTAAATCACATCCAGCTAAGCCTAGCACTTGATCGACGCTACGGAAGCTTGCCCCCATAATTTCAGTGCGGATGCCATGCTGTTTATAGTAGTGGTAGATTTGTTTTACAGACAATACGCCAGGATCTTTTTCAATCGGATAGCTGTCCACATTTTCTGCTTTTTTGTACCAGTCTAAAATACGACCTACAAAAGGCGAAATGAGCGTAACCTTTGCATCTGCACAGGCTTGAGCTTGGTGTAAGCCGAATAACAGCGTCAGGTTGCAGTGAATACCTTCAGCCTCTAATACTTTGGCTGCTTGTATGCCTTCCCATGTAGATGCAATTTTAATCAAAATACGGTTTTGGTCTACACCGTACTGTGCATAAAGTGCCAACAACTCTTTAGCTTTTGAAATTGTAGCTTCAGTGTCATAAGACAGCGCTGCATCAACTTCTGTTGATACGCGACCTTCGACCAGCTTTAAAATTTCCGCGCCAAATTTTACCGTTAAAATATCAATAGTACGCTCAATCAAAGCATCATGCTGTAAACCTTCTTGCTGTGCCTGCAGATAAGCGGCCTCAATTAAAGCCATATTTTCAGGTTGGTTTGCGGCCGCAGTAATTAAAGAAGGATTAGTTGTTGCATCCAGTGGACGGAATTTTTCAATCGCAGTTAAGTCACTGCTGTCTGCAACGATCGTTGTTAAATTTTTTAATTGAGTTAAAGCTGTATGTGTCATTTAAATCTAGTTCTTAAAGTTATTGCCCTTGATTTAGTTATATCATAAAGACTGTACAGCAAAAGTGCCTGTGGCTATTTTTAAGACATTTAAACGGTGTTTTTACGCAGTTTTTTTACATAATCTATTAAAAAACGCGCAGCCGTGCCCTGAAGGCTTTCTCGATTCCATACCAAATCTACAAAATAATCAAACTTTGGGGTGAAATCTGAAAAGTTTAAAACTTTAAGTTGTTTTTTCAGAAATGGATTTTCATCCAGCATTTCGACAGGTAAAACTCCCCAGCCAAGGTTTTGTAAAATCATGGCACAGGCTGAGTGATGGTTGTCTGTACGCCAGTAATTTTTTGAAAATAAGAGTTCAGGCCGAATATTGCGGTCACGACTGGCAACGACAATTTGTCTACTTTGTAAAATTTGTTCAAAACTTTGCTGTGTAAATTGTGCAAGGGCGTAGTTCTTCGCTGCCACAGGAATCAAAGCTTGTTGTTTAAGTTCAATGAACTGCTCATTGCTTTCAAGCTGTTCACGTTCAAACATCAATGCAAATTGTGCCGTGCCATTGATCAGCATTTTTTGTGCATCTTCTTGGGGGGCTGTAAAGATATTAATTTGCAGTGTGGGAAATTGGGCTTCCAGTGCAGCAATATAATCCGTCCAGCGGGTATGCAGTAGCTCAGATACGACAACAATATTCAATTCAGATTCAAGTCCCGTGCTGAGCGACCGTGCAAGCTGTTTCCATTGATTCATTTCGATGAGTAGCTGTTCAGCTTTTTCATATAATATTTTTGCATGTGAAGTAGGGACTGGCTCACGGCCAATACGTTCAAACAGCTGCAGATTTAAATCAATTTCTAAGTTGGCAATGGACATGCTGACAGCAGAAGGTACTTTTCCTAAAGCCCGCGCAGCGGCAGAAAAAGAACCTGTTTCCATGACTTTTTTAAAAATAATCAATTGTTCTTGGTTCAGATTCATAGGAATCTCTTGTGAAGCTAAATTTACGTTAATCTATCAAATAAATTGAAAGAAGCTAACTCGATCAATCAAAAATATACAAATAAAATAGGCTCATCTTAAACAAACAAGTTGAGTAGTTGAAAATGTTGATTTCCAAGAGAAGGATTGTTCATGCGCTGAGCTATGAAATTATCCTATTGGTGATCATTGCAATTGCGCTGAGTTTTATTTTTAAAATGCCAATGGAAGTTACAGGCACTTTGGGCATTGCTATGGCTGTAACCTCTGTAATTTGGAATATGATTTTTAACCATTTTTTTGAAAAATTTGAAGCAAAACGTAAACTGAAAAGAACAGTAGGTGTGCGTATTTTGCATGCAATTGGTTTTGAGGGCGGTTTAATGCTTGCGACTATCCCTATGGTGGCGTATGCGCTGAATATGTCTTTAGCCCAAGCCTTTATCACTGATTTAGTACTTACAATGTGTATTTTGGTTTATACCTTTATTTTCCAATGGTGTTATGACTACATTGAAGCTCAATTAGGCTATCAGCCTGCGCATAGATCTTCATAATGGACAGCGCAAAAGAGTGAGTACATCAAGAAATATTGTAAAAATAAAAAAGCACCTCAATTGAGGTGCTTTTTAAAATCTATTATGCAAATTATTTTTCTACAATTGCTGTTACGCCTTGGCCACCAGCAGCACAGATCGAGATTAATACGCGACCTGAACCTTTTTCATTTAGCAGTTTTGCAGCCGTTGCTAAAATACGTCCGCCAGTTGCAGCAAATGGATGACCTGCAGCAAGTGAAGAACCTTTAACGTTTAATTTAGTGCGGTCAATTGAACCTAATGGCGCATCTAGGCCTAAACGTTCTTTACAGAATTTAGGATCTTCCCAAGCTTTAAGTGTAGACAATACTTGAGATGCAAAAGCTTCATGAATTTCATAGTAGTCGAAATCTTGAAGGCTAATGCCAGCACGCTCAAGCATACGCGGTACTGCATAAGCAGGCGCCATCAATAGGCCTTCTTTCTTGCCAACAAAATCTACAGCAGCAGTTTCTTGGAAAGTTAAGTAAGCTAATACTTCGTGACCATTTGCTTTCGCCCATTCTTCAGAAGCTAAAAGCACACAAGATGCGCCGTCAGTAAGTGGCGTAGAGTTACCCGCAGTCATTGTACGGCCGTCACCTTTACCAAATACTGGCTTAAGTTTCGCAAGTTTTTCTACAGATGAATCTGGACGCAAGTTGTTGTCACGGTCTAAACCAAGGAATGGCGTGATCAGGTCATCGAAGAAACCTTCTTCGTATGCTTTCGCCATTTTTTGATGAGACGTCGCAGCAAGTTCATCTTGCGCTTCGCGTGGAATACCCCATTCAAGCGCTGTAATCGCTTGGTGGTCACCCATAGAAAGGCCAGTACGTGGTTCACCATTCTTAGGTGCATCCATCAAATCTTTGACATTAATTTTCGTTAATGCTTTCAGGCGCTCTTTACCCGTTTTTGCAATGTTTAATTCAAGCAATGCTTTACGTAAGCCATCACCAAATGCGATTGGCGCATCAGATGTCGTATCTACACCGCCAGCAACGCCTACGTCAATTTGACCTAAAGCAATTTTGTTTGCTACAAGGAATGCAGCTTGCAAGCCAGTACCGCATGCTTGTTGAATATCGTAAGCAGGTGTTTCTGGAGCAAGTTCAGTATTTAATACGCATTCACGTGTCATGTTAAAGTCACGGCTGTGTTTTAAAACTGCGCCTGCAACAACTTCGCCTAAGCGTTGACCTTGCAGGTTGAAACGTTCAACCAAGCCATTTAAAGCAGCTGTAAACATGTCAGTGTTAGAAGCTGTGAAAAAAGCGCCATTTGAACGTGCAAATGGAATGCGGTTACCGCCAATGATTGCTACGCGGCGAACTGAATTTTGGCTCATGTGTTTTTCCTGTTGAACAGAAGTTTGAGTTGTTTGTTTTGAAGCTGTAGTTTTAGACGCTGTACTTTTACTGCTGCTACGCGGCGCTGCTGAGCGTGTGCTGGCAGGTTTAGCGCTTGCTGCTGATTTGGCCGTTGTACTGGTTTTTCGAGCGGTGCGGCTAGATGCGGTTTTTGATGGTTTTGACACATCTTGTTCAGCAGAAGTTTCGACTGCTGGATTTTCTTGAGTAGTCTTGCTCATAAGGCTTTTCCAAGCATGTAAAAGTGTTTCTGAAGGCTACATTATCATAAACTCAGCAGTGCTGAATTGACTGGAATGACATTGCAGAATGCATTCAGGTCAAGTCATATCTACATTAACTCAAGTATGATTCAATGGAAACTGGTGGATCTATTGAAATATAAGGCCAATAACATCATATTGAAGTTTAAAGGATATCTTCAAAGCCATCAAAAAATTAATTTATTCGAGAGATACAAACATGACTGACCAATACCAAGCATTTTCAAAATCTCCAATTGGTAAATTTGTCATTAAAAATTTAGGATTGCCAGCACCGACTTTCCTAGAGCGTTTTGAATCTGCTTCTCCTGTGGTGAAAGGCGCTATTTTAGTCGGCGCTGCGCCAAACAGCACTTTGGCTGGTTCTATTGCTCAAGTTTTGGCAAATGTGCATGCAAATGGTTATGCAGGCAATAATGCAGAATTGCAACAGGCAGCGGCAAAAGCAGGTTTGAACCTAAGCGCATTTAATGAAGGCGACAAAGAATCAAAATTTAAAGTGGTTGTATTTGATGCATCGGGCATTGAAAACTCAGAACAGCTTCATGAGCTATATGCATTTTTCAACCCAATTGCACGCCAAGTTCAAGCCTCTGGCCGTGTGGTGGTTGTAGGTCTTACACCTGAAACTGCAAAAACTGCAAAACAGGCGATTGCACAGCGTGCGCTTGAAGGTTTTGTAAAATCTGTAGGTAAAGAATTCAAAAAAGGCATTGCGGCTAATTTGGTCTATGTAGATGCAGGTGCTGAAGCAAACCTAGAATCTGCGCTTCGTTTCGCGATTTCACCGCGTTCAGCTTATGTTTCAGGTCAAGTGATCCGTGTGTCGAAAGCGGACACAGTAGATATTGATTGGACTAAGCCACTTGCAGGTAAAACAGCTGTTGTGACAGGTGCGAGCCGTGGTATTGGTGAAGCGATTGCGCATGTACTTTCACGTGATGGCGCGCATGTGATTTGTTTAGACGTTCCGCAGCAGCAAGCTGACCTTGACCGTGTAGCTGGTGCAATTGGCGGTTCAACGCTTGCGATTGATATTACAGCAGGCGATGCAGGCGAAAAAATTAAAGCTGCGGCAGCTGCGCAAGGCGGTTTAGATATTATTGTGCATAACGCAGGTATTACTCGCGACAAAACTTTGGCAAATATGAAGCCTGAGCTTTGGGACTTGGTAATTAACATCAACTTGTCTGCCATTGAACGTGTGAATGACTATTTGTTAGCGAATGACGGTTTTAATGCGAATGGCCGTATTGTTTGTGTATCGTCTATTTCAGGCATCGCAGGTAATTTGGGTCAAACTAACTATGCTGCTTCTAAAGCAGGTGTAATTGGTGTGGTTAAATTTACAGCACCTACACTAACTAATGGTGTGACCATTAATGCCGTTGCGCCAGGTTTCATTGAAACGCAAATGACCGCTGCTATTCCATTTGCAATCCGTGAAGCGGGTCGCCGTATGAACTCGATGAGTCAAGGCGGTTTGCCAGTCGATGTTGCAGAGACGATTGCATTGTTTGCTTCAACTGCATCTACAGGTCTAAATGGCAACGTAGTACGTGTTTGCGGTCAAAGCCTGTTAGGGGCTTAATGCATCCCTCTTAAAATTCCCTCTCCTTTAAGGAGAGGGCTAGGGAGAGGTAAAATTTACTATAAAGGGACATGAGGCTACCCTCATCCCAGCCTTCTCCCAGAGGGAGAAGGGGCTTTTAAGACATTGAAATAAAAACTTCTCAAAGGTTCAGTATGAATACTCGCCATTTTAGTCAACTTCCAAAACCTTATTTGGCTTATCCAAAAGTCATCCAAGGCTTGATTTTTAAAAAGCCGAAAGGTGAAAAAGTGCTGCCGCAAGTTGAATATGTGGTGGATTCATTTCAAGTCGATGCAAAACACTTAAAAGCGTATAACGAAGTTTGCGGTTTTAAAAACAACGGCTATATTCCTGCAATTTACTTGGCGGTGCTGTCGCAAAGCCTGCAAATGCACATGATGACTACCGAAGCATTTCCATTTGCAATTTTAGGCTTGGTGCACATTCGTAACCAAGTGAAGCAAACCCGTAAAGTCGGTGTAAATGAACAGCTAAGCCTGTCTTGCAAGTTTGGCGAATTAAAGCCGCATGATAAAGGCGTACAGTTTGACTTTATTACCACTGCAAAAGTAGGTAATGATGTTGTTGTAGAGTCGCTGACCACTTATTTAGCGCGTCAAAAAACCGATGTAAAAGCTGCAGCAAAAACGGCTGAGAGCAAAACACCAAACTATCAGCTGGTTGCGGAGTGGGGGGTTTCTGAAAATACAGGACGTCGTTATGCAATGACCTCTGGTGATTTTAACCTGATTCATATTCATGCTGTTACAGCAAAAGCATTTGGCTTTAAACAAGCCATTGCACATGGTATGTGGAGCAAAGCGAAAGCATTGGCGAATTTAAGCCTGCCAGATGCGTATGATGCAGATGTTTGGTTTAAACTGCCGATGTACCTGCCGTCAAAAGTAGAATTTTTAACTGCGGCGAATTCATCTGAAACAGACTTTATGATTCGTAGTGCAAAAAATAAAAAACCGCATGTGACGGGTACAGTCACAGCGCTATAAGCCAAAAAAGCCTGATGTCTTCATTGCATCAGGCTTTTTTTCTGTCCGAAAATATGTCATATCATTTATGCCTTATAGCATTGGAGTTCAAAGGATATGAACCAGCTCAAAGAAGTTTTATTTGCAAGTACTGATCATTATTCAGGTGAAGCTGATGCATCTTTTCAAGATGCAGCAAAGCTGTTTAGTCGCTTACAGGATGCGCGTAGCACGCAAGGTGGCGCTGCGCTATGTGTCTATTTTAAGGGGCATAAAGTACTGGATATTTTTACAGGTCAAAAATCGGCAGATGAAAAATGGCAGTCAGATACACTTTCAATCTGCTATTCCACAGGTAAGGGTGTGCTCTCAACCTTGGCGCATATTTTAGTCAGTGAAGGCTTTATTGACTATGACGTACCAATTGCTAATTATTGGCCTGAATTTGCAAAAAATGGTAAATCTCATATAACGCTTAGACATATCTTGAGCCATCAAAGCGGTTTATATGACATCCGTAATAATATTGATCAGGCCGTTGAAATGGCAGATTGGCAACACATGCTCCAAGTAATGGAAAATATGACGCCACGTTTTGGTTTGGGTGAAGACATGGCATATCAGCCTCTAACCTTTGGCTGGCTGGTGGGTGGTGTACTGGAAAAAGCGACCAAGCGAAGTTTATCTGAGTTAATGCAACAGTATTTGGTCGGACCTTTGGCTTTGGACGGCGCGTATTTTGGTGTACCGCAGGATCAGTTTGAGCGCGTAGCTCGTCCATTGCCCAAAGCGCCACGTTCAAATGTAGCGCAGCCACAAAAATCTTCAGATCACTCGAAACAGCGTAAGACATCACCGATGGATAAGTTGATTGAGTTGAGTGGCCAGAATCCGCAAGATTTTCAGGACGCAATGATTCCTAAAAGCATGAAGCACTTTAGTTTCTTTAGTAATGAGGGCATTCAGGCCATCATTCCGGCAGCCAATGGTGCTTTTACAGCAGGAAGTTTGGCTAAGATATATGCCATGCTGGCAAATAATGGTGTATGGAATGGTCAAAAGTTGATTAAACCGGAAGTGTATCGAGTACTAAGTACAATCCAGAGTAAAAAGCGTGACCGAATTATGCCATTGCCGATGCATTGGCGACTGGGCTATCACCGAGTACTGAGTTTAGGAAAATCATCCAATGGTTTTGGTCATATTGGTTTTAATGGCTCAGGTGCATGGTGTGACCCAGAGCGTGATTTAAGCTTTGCATATACACATAACTTTCCAACAGGCTCACTGACGGGGGATTACCGTTTATGGGCGCTGACGCAGGAAACACTCCGCTGTGCAGACCGTGTGCTAAAAGGGCGGAAAGGCTGGCTTTAATTGCACATGCTGTACATTAATGGACGACGTATCGGTTTGTTTGTGCTATTTTTCCCGCCGAATGTATGACAGGCAGGCAACACATGAATAAGTCGATCTTAATTCCCTTAGTTTCTCTTTCTAGTTTGACTGTGACTGGTTTGGTGGGTTGTGAGCGTGCCTCCGAGACGACTGTAAAGCAAACAGAGGCTGTGCAAGTGAAACACATCGTCCCAGCTTGGGTTGGTAGTTATAGCGGGCATACGCCATGCATGAGTTGTAGCGCATTGTGTGAAGATTGTGAGGGAATGGCGGTTAAACTAACTTTAAATGCTGATATGACCTATACCTTAGATCGTCAAAGCATGAGTGGAAATGACCAGCCAGCTTTACTACATGGCGCGATGAAATTTCATAATCCAGAAAAGACTAAATTAGAGCTGGTGAATGTAGAAAGTCGTAATTTGCTGTATGTTAATTTAGCAAATAAACAGTTAGAAATTTTGAAGAATGACACCGCGCAACCTTATGATGCGCAAGATAACTTTTTACTTGAACGTGCCTAAATCTACATATTGAGCCAAAGTAAGCACTGATTAAAAAATGATTTTAAGCTGAATATCGATTGAATCAGTTAGCTACATCAGCTGACGGATACTTTACATCAGATATTGCAAAATAATCCTCAGACTTACCAAATCCCATGGTGGGCTGTGGCTGAATTGGAAAATCATCAAGTATCTTTTAAGTTATTGAGCCTGTTATTTTTACCGCTTAAACCAGAATGATAAAACAGGAAAACCGCCAATCGGCCGCAATTGAAATAAATTGAGTGATATAGCCACAGTGAGTCAAGAAGCGCATTCACTCTTCGTCAAAAAAACAGTATCCTTATGCATGTGAAAAGGAGCATACATGTATCAAGTACTTGCGCGAAAATACCGTCCACGCAATTTTAATGAACTGGTTGGCCAAAACCATGTCTCACGCGCATTAACCAGCGCTTTAGACCGTGGTCGCCTACATCATGCCTATTTGTTTACAGGGACTCGCGGTGTAGGTAAAACCACAATTGCGCGTATTTTAGCGAAATGCTTGAACTGTGAAACAGGGATTACTTCTACGCCATGTGAAGTTTGTGCGACCTGTAAGTCTGTCAATGAAGGGCGTTTTATCGACCTGATTGAAATTGATGCAGCATCGCGTACAAAAGTAGAAGATACACGTGAACTTTTAGATAATGTTCCTTATGCGCCTACGCAAGGACGCTTTAAGGTTTATCTGATTGACGAAGTGCACATGCTGTCTACGCATTCATTTAACGCACTTTTGAAAACGCTGGAAGAACCGCCTGAGCATGTAAAATTCCTGTTTGCGACGACAGATCCACAAAAATTGCCAATTACCGTCATTTCGCGTTGCTTGCAATTTACCTTACGTCCGCTGGCTGTAGATGAAATTACAACGCATTTAACCGATGTGTTACACAAAGAAAGCATCGAAGCAGAGCAGGATGCGATTTGGCAAATTGCAGAGTCTGCGCAAGGCTCACTTCGTGATGCGATGTCATTGACAGACCAAGCAATTGCTTATGGGCAGGGTGCTATTCATCACCAAGATGTCAAAGACATGTTGGGTCTGATTGATCGTACGATTATTTATGATTTGATTTTAGCGATACATCAAAATCAGCAAGCGCGGATTAGCCAGTTGTTAATGCAATTCCGCCAGCAAGCACTTGATGTTTCTATGGTGCTGGATCAATTGATTTCGACACTGCATGAATTGGCATTACTACAGTATTTGCCAGATTTAGCTTTAAAATACAGTGCTGAAATTAACCAAAAAATTATGCGTTTATCAGCGCAAGTCACAGCACAAGATTTGCAATTATATTATCAAATTGCTTGTAAAGGTCGAGCTGATCTACAGCTAGCAGTGACACAAGAGCAGGGTTTTGAAATGACCGTGCTACGTTTGCTTGCTTTCCGCCCAATGCAACCGAGTGAAATATCTGCATCAGCACCAGTACAAACAGCTCAACCAGTTGCACATGTTGAACCAGCAGCTGTAAGCGAAGCGCTAACACCTCAAAGCGATCAAACAGAAGCACATGCATCACCATTAGCAACAGATGCCCCTTTAACGCAGGATGAAAAAAACGAAGCGCTAAATTCTGATGGTTTTTTCTCTGATGAATATGATGACGAGCAAGATGACTTTAGATCGCAAGCAACTGTGAATGAGCCTTCATCAGATGATTTTTTGGATGAAGCTGAATTTGAGCTGTCTCCAGAGCCTGAAGGTACGAAACATCAGCTAGAGTCTGAGGTTCTAGTCGATGTTCAAATAAGCTCTGAAGCACATACGCAAAATGCGGATGCATCACAGATAGATCAAATACAGTCGCCTGATCAAAATCAAATTATTTTTGATCCATCGAATGGTGAAACATTATTTGGTTTAGATGCTTTGGCAGGGGGGGATCAAGTTGTAGATCTAACACCTGATTATGCCTTTGAATCTATTGCTCCCTTAGAAACGGTTATTAAAAATAGCCCTGTAACTGAAGCGCAAGCTGAGCCAGATCAAGACGGTGCAGAGGCTGGTTTATTTGCACAAGACATGACAGTTGCAGCTGTAGTAGAAAGTTTTGTACAGGAAGAAATAGTACAGCAACCTCAAAACTCAGTCACGGTATCATCTGCATCTGTTAGCCATCTTATGCCACAGGATATTTTGAAACTGCCTGTACAAGACCTACAAGGTGAATGGACAGTCGATAAGTGGGAATACTGGTTCCGTCATAGTGATTTGTCACCTGCTGTACAGGAGTTAGCACAACATGGGGTGATGATTGGCACAATTGATGGTGAGAGCAACTTCCATATTCCTAAAAAATATGAACAGTTGCTGACTCAAATGCAACACCTGTTGGAGCAAGCATTACACAGTGCTTGGCCAGCAACACGCTTTAATGTGGTGTATGGCGATGTGAGTGAGCGTACGCCTTATGTGTTGTTAAATGCACGTAAAGAGCAAGCGTATGTTCGCGCCTCAGAGTTATTGCATAGTGAGCCTACCGTGAAATCTTTAATCCAAGCATTTAATGGTGAACTACATAATATTCAACTGAAATAATCAGGTGGAATACATTATTCTTCATTAATTAAATCAATTAGATAGTGTTTTAAGGCATCTCGCATTTCTGGTGGAATCGGGGTGCTTTTTTTATGTTCACGTTCAACAAAAACATGTACAAAATTACCTTGTGCAGCAGCGTGATTTTGTCCTTGTTTAAAAATTGCCAAGTCATAGCTTAAAGAGGAGTTTCCAATTTTTTGAATGGCAACACCGACTTCAATAATCTCAGGGTAACTGAGTTCTTGCATAAAGTTGCAAGAAGAGCTCACCACTAGACCTATGATGGGAGAGTGGTGAATATTAAAGCCCGCTTTTTGAATTAATAAGGCATTGGCTGCTGTGTCAAAGTAACTGTAATAGGTGACGTTATTGACATGCCCGTACAAGTCGTTATCTGCCCAGCGGGTTTGAATAGGAAATATAAAGCGATATTGATTGCGTTGTCTGATCGTTGGTTTCATTTGGGTCGGTATTGTTATCAAGCATTATGTGTTTTTACTTTGCTACGCCAGTTTATTCAAGTAAAAAAAAAGCCATTCAAGCAATTTGAATGGCTATGGCAAAATGAAAGCTTAAAAATTAAAACAATAATTTTTTCTGTATTTTTGAGTTAGAAACGATAGCCAAGGCCTAAGTAGGTGACAACGGGATTAATTTCAATTTTACTTGATCCAAGTAACACCGTGTCACGGTCACCTGTGTTGCTATTACCAATGACATTAAGTTTTGCATCTGTCGAGAGATGAGCATAGCTGACAGACGCCGTACCAAACCAATTTTTAGTCAAATTCACATCAACACCTACCGTAGCAACGGGTGCAAAAGCATCATCGACTTTAATTTTGCCTAATTCAGGTTTAAGTAAACCACCTACAAGCGGATTATGCGTCTGTAGTTCTGTATTGATGGCAGGATCTGCTTTTACATTGCTGAAATGTGCGTACATTACACCTGCGCCCACATAAGGCCGAATACGGTTATTAATTGAGCCAAAGTGATAGCGTGCAGTGAAGGTTGGGGTATATGCATCTGTTGTTGCAATTTTATTAAATTGCTCTAAGTTTGCGACTGATCCAACAACTGGGAGGCTAATTTCACCTTTACCAGATAAATCCATTTTTGGCGGTGCACCTAAAACTAGTTCGAGAGAAACATTGTCATTAACAAAGTAATCAAGCATTAAGCCAGCAGTATCCGCATTTTGTACTTCAAAGCCAGCATTTGGAGAGGAGGCCTGTTGAGCGCCTAAAATAGGTGTTTTATCTGTTGTACTTCCTGAAACACCTTGCGCGCTACTTTGAGGCATGATGTGCAACCAGCCTGCTGAAACAGCCCATGTTTTTCCATCAGATGTAGAGGCATGAACCAAAGGCATTGCACCACATAGTGCGACCAATAATGCTGATTTTTTAATATGATTCATTTGCTTTTCCTTAGTCTGTATTGCGTCATACCATTTCAAATCCTGAAGTGGTTTTAGATATAAGTGTATGCAGTTAATACATGAAAAAGCTTAATAAATAAGAAAAATTACAATGTAAATGAAGCTATTTAAAAATATAAAAGTAATAAAAATTGTTTAAAAACAATATGGTTTGTTGTGATTGATTTTTAATCAACATCTAATGTGTTGAATTCGAATGTATAAATAAATCGCCATTTCACTGATTTAATAAACAGTAAAAGTGTAGGACTGTCGAATTCATCACAGCTAGACAGTCATAAATTATTATTTAAGCGTAAATTGCGTTGTAAATCTGTAGAGCATCCTGTTGTTGTAAGGGGCGTGGGTTGTTTTGTAGGAGCCGAGTTTGCAACATGGCATCAGTAGCCAACTCAGTTAATTTGGTATGTGGAATATCGAGCTGTTGCAATTTAAGCGTTAAACCACTCTGATCTAGATGGTTTTGCATGTGATCAATAAATAAATCACATAAGCCTGCTGTACATCCAGTGCTATAAGGGTCAAGCCATTGCATAAGCTCTGCGTAATGGCCTTTGGCTTCTGGTGCGTTAAATTTTAGAACTTCAGTCAGTACTAAAGCATTGCTATGTCCATGTGAAATGTGAAAATGCCCACCAAGCGGATAGGCTAAGGCATGTACTGCACCTACGGGTGCATTCGCAAATGCTTGTCCAGCGAGCATTGAGCCAACCAGCATGTTTTGTCGTGCTTCAAGATTATTTCCATCGTTGAGTACCAACGGAAGATTTTTATTTAATAAGCGAAGCGCTTGCTTGGCCAACATATCTGCATAAGGATTTTTCTTTATTTTAGAAGTGTAAGCTTCGATGGCATGCACCATAGCATCTATACCTGTGGCAGCTGTAATTGAAGCAGGTAAATTTTGCGTAAAGTGAGCATCCAAAATAGCGACATCTGCATATAACACAGGCGAAACAATGCCAGTTTTGGTGGTTTCACCTGTGGTGACGATAGAAATAGGAGTAACTTCTGAACCGGTTCCTGCCGTGGTTGGAACTAAGATCAGAGGCAGGCGTGGTCGCTTGGCATTGCCTACACCGTATAGGTCTTGAATAGTTTGATGCTGTTGAGGGTGCGCTAAGATCGCAATCACTTTAGCCACATCTAAAGAACTACCGCCGCCAAAGCCAAGTACGAGATCAATTTTTTCATTTTGTGCAAATTGTACTGCATCGAGGACCAAATGCTCAGGAGGGTCTGCTTGTACATTGGCATAAATTACATAGTCTTGTTTAAGCGTTTCCAATATTTCGACAATGGGTAAATGCAACTGATGAAGCAACATACCTGGATCAGTCACAATTAATACGCGCTTCGGGTTAAAGTCATGGAGCAGGTTTTTAAGCTCAAGAATTGAGCCCAACCCCGAAATAATATTACTCACCGTTTGAAACTGAAATTGGCTCATGACTTTATCCTTAATTTTTATATCTAAATGCGCATTATTGTTGAGGGTTGATATAGGATTCATCCTTTAAATAACTTAACATAAGATGCTTGAAATAAAAGTAACATTGAGGTTCTTATGTCATCCCAAACGCCCTATCAGGTGTTATGTGTTTGTCTAGGTAATATTTGCCGCTCTCCTACGGCTGAAGCTGTGTTCAGGCACTTATGTGATGAAGCGAACTTGAATGTTGCAATTGATTCTGCAGGTACCAGCAATTACCATCCTGGTAAGGCACCAGATTCTAGAAGCCAGCAACATGCTAAAAAGCGTGGCTATGATTTGTCTGCCTTACGTGCACGTCAGCTTAAAACTCAAGATTTTGTAGAATTCGATTTGATTCTTGCCATGGATTATGAAAACTTAGCGAATATTCAAGCTTTAAAGATCCAAGCACAGCAAGAGTTTGGTGCAAATGCCTTACGTGCTGATATTGCACTCATGAGTCAGCATGATCCTGACTTTTTTGAACAAGCTGTTCCAGATCCGTATTATGGTGGTGCAAATGGTTTTGAGTTGGTACTTGACCAGTGTGAATCCAGCAGTCGTGCCTGGATTCAGGTTCTTCAGAAAAAATTAAAATATTAAGGTTTAAGATTCGATATGCATATCCAGACTCAAGTACAACTTAAGCCTTTTAATACGCTCAATTTAAATTCGATTGCTTCTCATTATGTTCAAGTGTCTTCAAAACAAGACCTGTTAGAAGCATTGGCCTTTGCAGAGGCAGAGCAACTGAATGTATTTATACTTTCAGGGGGCAGTAATATGCTCCTGCCAGAGCACATCAATGCTTTGGTATTGCACATGCACATAATGGGGATTGAAACTCTCGTAGAAGATGAGCATACCCGAACGGTGTGTGTGGGTGCTGGTCAGGTATGGCATGACTTCGTGTTATGGACGACGACACAGCAGTTGTATGGCTTACAAAATTTGGCTTTGATTCCTGGGCTTGTAGGCGCGGCACCTGTACAAAATATTGGTGCTTATGGTGTTGAAGCAGGTGAATTTATTGATACGGTTGAAGTCTATGATCGTAATCAGAAAAAATTTACATGTATTGCATCGGCAGACTGTGATTTTGCATACCGTCATAGTGTATTTAAAGACGATCCAAACCGTTACATTATCTGTGCGGTTCAATTTAAGCTGTTGAAAACACCAGAACTGAAATTACAGTATGGTGATTTAAAAGTAGCAGTAGGTGATGAGCTCACCGCAGAAAACTTACAACGTCAGGTGATTCATATTCGACAAGCTAAATTACCAGATCCTAAAGAATTTCCAAATGTGGGTAGTTTTTTTAAAAACCCAGTCATTTCTCAGCAGGATTATGAAGCAATTGCAATAAAACATCCTAACTTACCGCATTATCCTCAAGCGAATGGGCAGGTCAAAATTGCAGCAGGCTGGCTAATTGATCAAGCGGGTTGGAAAGGCAAAAAGTTAGGTGTTGTAGGAATGTTTCATAAGCAAGCTTTGGTGCTGGTAAATTATGCTGATGCAACTTTGCACGATGTACGCCGTACCTATCAAGCTGTACAAAATGATGTATATCATCAGTTTGGAATTGACTTAGAACCTGAACCTGTGTTGTTTAGTCAGCAAGGTTTAATCCGTTCACATCAGGACTAAAAAATGAAAAAAACGCCATGGATAGTCCGTTTGGTGCAAATAGTCGCTTTACTATTTGCGCTTTTCGGATGTCTGATCGTTTTTATTTATACGCCTTTTTATTCTAGTTTGATCGTACGTGCACTGAATTATTTTGTACCTGTAGAAGTGAATGAGGTGGCTGCCAAAAGTCAAAAAATGGCTTCTTTAAGTGACCACGAAAGCTATGAGCCAGGCTCAGATATGTGGATTGCACGTCAAGCGTATTTAAAAGTGATGGAAGAAGCGATCCAAACTAAAAATGCACAAGATTTGATGTTGGTACAGGCACGTTATAAAGCACTGCAAAAAAATATCGAAGAAGACATTCAAAAAGAAGTTGAAGAGAAAAATCGCCCTCAGGTCCCATTATTGGCGCCTGTGGTTGATCAAGCAGAGGCAAGTAGTGCATCTGAAGCGACAGTGGCAAATGTTTTTGATTTCAATGCAAAACTTGATGATGAACAGATGCAATATTATATTAAGTTTTTAAAAACACATCCTGTTGAAATGGCGGCTTCAGAGCCTGTGGATGATGAAATTTTTAAAGATATTGCCCTGATTCAGAACCAAAATGAAAATGAGAAAAAAGCCACACAAGCAAAGCCAGCGCACTTATCTGAACCTTATGCAATTGTGGTGTTAGGTGGTGGTTTAACACTCGATAAAAATGGTAAAGATATTGTTGTAAATGACTATACACGCTTACGTTTAGAAAAAACGCTCACAGTAGAACAGCAGTATAAATTGCCAATTGTACTGAGTGGTGTAGAAGCACCTTATATGCAACGTTGGTTGGCTGAGCGTGGTGTAGAAGCCAAATTGCTTGAAGACCGTAGTATGAATACCTGTGAAAATACACGGTTTAGCTCTTTGCTCTTGCAGAAAAAAGGTGGTGCACCTACAGTAATGCTCATTACAGATCGTTATCACATGCCAAGAACTCGACGTTTATTTGCACTCAATGGCATTGAAACAATCGCTATAGAAGCACCAATGCCAACGCATTTAACCCGATGGCGCCCAAGTGAAAAAAATTATGACCATAGTCGCCGTGCCAATTATGAAATGTTGGCGACAATGCGCGACATGTGGGTAGGTACAGAATGCAGGGAGGTACCTTAATGTCTGATATACCTTTTTTAAATCCTGCAATTTTAAAGCAATTAGAGTTGCCTATACCGAGCCGTGAAACTACGCCTCTGTTATTAGAACAATTAAATTTAAATCGACCTTATACGCCGACTTTGGAAATTCAAGCTTATCGTCGTTTGTATGGTTTAGATGCTTTGAATTGTGAGCATTGGCAAGGTGCAATTGAAATGCCTTTGTTTAAGCTACATGTACAGGTCTTTCAACCCAAATTAGAACAAGGTCAACAGAGTAAGGGGACGGTATTTTTATTGCATGGCTATTTAGAGCATAGCGGTATTTATCAACCGATAATTCGAGAAATACTTGAGCAAGGCTACAGTATTTTGACCTATGACTTACCTGGGCATGGTTTAAGCAATGGCTCACCTGCGAGTATTCAAAATTTTGATCATTACCAAGCCGTATTAGACGCCGTATACCGTTATGTAAAACATGCTTCGCAATTGCCTCAGCCATGGTTAGGCATTGGTCAAAGCACGGGTGGCGCAATTTGGTTGCATCACTTGCTTGCCTTTGCTGAGCGTCGTGAAAACCCGTATGTAGATCGCGTATTGTTGTTATCGCCATTAATTCGTCCAGCCAAAACTGCTTGGTGGCACAATTCGGTTGGTTTGGGCATTATTCGCCGTATTAAGCGTGAAGTGCCTCGTCATTTTCGCCGCAATAACCATAATCCTGAGTTTTTACGCTTTGTACGCCTAAAAGATCCACTACAGCCACGTATGATGGGTATGGATTGGATTTTAGCAATGTCGAAGTGGATGCAGGAAATGGAAGATCGTCCAGCATGTCGCATTCCAGTGTGGTTAGCACAAGGTGCGCAGGATCAGACTGTTGACTGGCGTTACAATATTGAGTTTATTCGCCGTAAGTTCCGTTTACAAACGCTACTCATGTTAGAAGAAGGCTCTCATCAGTTAATTAACGAGCGTGCAGATATTCGCGCTGCGCTAACAGGTTTAATTCCTGCTTTTTTAAATGCAAATAGCAGTAAAAGTTATTACTAAGTTGCAGGTTTAGCCTTGAGTTTTTGTTGATCAAAAACATAAAAAAAGTAGCAATATGCTACTTTTTTTATGTCCATTCAGTTATTTAAAAACGCTCGGCGCTTGCCATATTCCACATGCGATAATAAAAATTTTCTTGATCTTTATTCTCACAGTGTAGAAGTTCACCCTCTTTTAGCCAAAAATGGAGCTGGGCATAGTTTTTAATTTCACGATCGTTAATGCGCTGCGCTAAATGATGTGCCTTTAAGTCTGCTGGGTGGCTTAAGCCGGCTGAGGCTAACATTTCAGACAAGCCATGTAGGGTGTTTTTATGAAAGTTATAGACCCGTTCTGCTTTGGTAGGTACATGAATCGCTTTTTGGCGGTCTGGGTCTTGCGTGGCAACGCCCACAGGGCACTGGTTGGTGTGGCAACTCTGCGCTTGAATACAACCAACGGCAAACATAAAGCCACGAGCAGAATTGACCCAATCAGCGCCAATCGCCATTGTACTGGAAATATCAAAAGCACTAATGATTTTACCGCTGGCGCCAATTTTAATTTTATCGCGTAAACCAGCACCAACTAAGCTGTTGTGTACAAAGAGTAGACCTTCTCGTAGCGGTGTACCCATATAGTTAATTAGCTCGACAGGGGCTGCGCCAGTGCCACCTTCAGAGCCATCGACCACAATAAAATCTGGCAAAATTTGGGTTTGAAGCATGGCTTTAACAATACCCATGAATTGCCAAGGTTGGCCGAGGCAAAGTTTAAAGCCTACAGGTTTACCATTAGAAAGCTCTCGTAATTGTTGAATAAAATGCATCAATTCGAGGGGGGTACTAAAAGCAGGATGGCTTGACGGTGATACGCAATCATGATCGCGACTAACACCACGGATTTGAGCAATTTCAGCAGAAATTTTATCTTTAGGCAAAATGCCACCGTGACCAGGTTTAGCGCCCTGAGACAGCTTAATTTCAATCATTTTGACTTGAGGAAGTTTGGCTTGTTCTGCAAAACGAACAGGGTCAAATTGACCATCTAGTGTGCAACAACCAAAATAGCCACTTCCTAGTTCCCAAACAATATCGCCTCCATGTTCTAAATGATATGGGCTAATGCTACCTTCACCTGTGTCATGGTAAAACTGTCCCATCTGTGCACCTTTGTTGAGTGCACGAATGGCATTAGCACTTAAGCTTCCGAAGCTCATGGCTGAAATGTTTAAAATTGATGCACTATAAGGTTGAGTACATTGTGGCCCACCAATGCTGATTCTAAAGTCTGCAGGATTTGCAGGTTTACATGGGCTGAGTGAATGGGTAATGAAGCGATAATTATCCTGATAAACATCTAAAATAGAACCAAAGGGTTTATCTGCATTTTCATTTTTTGCACGTTGGTAAACCAAGCTACGTTGCATGCGAGAGAAAGGAAGGGCATCTTGATCAGCTTCAATAAAATATTGGCGAATTTCAGGACGGAACTCTTCAAATAAAAAACGAAAATGCCCCATGATTGGGTAATTTTTTAAGATGGAGTGTTTATTTTGAAGTACGTCATACAAACCAATCAAACTTAAGATCGCCGTGATAACCCAAACACTATTGAGCAAGGTTTTGGGAACAAAATAATAAATATAGCGAGGCTCATAGCCAATATGGAATGACGTGACCAACAAACAAATAAAAATACACAAGAACCAAATAGAATGGCGTGAAAAAAATGTATTGAGCAGTTTATGTCGTATAGATTGTGTTGGGCTTGGCATATAAAAAGTTATCCATAGACTGCATTAAGCTTTTAATGTGCCGATTTTGTTAGCAATTCTCAAGTTTTAGTTTGTTGATTGAATGTATTTCTGTGCAAATTAATATGCGAAATTCCTGAGCTATACGCATGCTTATTTGCAAAGAGTGGACTAAGTTTTGCTGAAAAATTGTTTAGGTTTTGATCTGCTATATAAAGCAATTCTTATGATTTCACTCGCTAAGATTTTTTAGATAAATTGATTTTACCCCAGCAAAAGGAGCAATAAAGATGACTAAAAAATCGATCCGTTTTAACAATGCAGATCTAGCATGCTTATGCTAATCAAGATCTCTAAACTGACTTTAACTTACCAATACCGTATGCAGTGGGGAAAGCAACTGAATACAGTATTTCAATCAGCCAATCAACGCTAAGAATGACAATAACATTTTAAGAAATTATCAGTCCCAGTTTTGGGACTTTTTTCTATGCAGCCTTATGCTTGCAAAATGGCTAGATAAGCTTGGCCATAACATCTCATTCAAAGCTTAGCTTGAATACAGTATTTGGATTTTTTTAGCGTTTTAAGGTTCATTGATTTGTTGTACTGCATGTAAAACATATTCGGGTTCAATATTTTGAATACGTTTTCCAAAGCTACGTAACCACCAAACCAATTGCGAGGTATAGGGTACAGTTGCAGTAATTAAAATCTGTCCATTATCTAGTTTTTGTATGGTTTGGTCTCTACTGAGCTGAGATTCTTCAAAGTAGCCTGCATCTTGTTCTGTAACAGTAAGGCGAAGCTCGATATTCTCAGTAGGTTGATTAAAATCAACCCTAAAGCCCAATGCACCAGATTCTATATAAGCATCTATATCAAAATTGACTGGATGCAATGCACGTGAATTAAGCACTTGCGCAGATTTAAAGCGGTGCAAAGCGAATGTTTGGATGTCAGTTTTGTCATGTCGGGTGCACACTAAATAAATGATCGCACCTTTTTGAACCAATGCCAGTGGATTTAAGATGTAGGTCTTTTCCTCACTTTGTAAACCACGGCCTTGATATACACATTCTAATTGCTTGTCTTGGAGTAAGCCTTCATAAATCGTTTGTTGTGAGGTTTTATCTACAGTTGGCGGTATAAGAGGCTGATTGGCTGGCACAATACGAACACGGTTGATCCATTGGCGCACACTGTTTTGGGTAGAAAGACTTCGGCGAGCCAAATCAAACCAAGGATTCATTTCCTCTATGAGGCTAGGCGGAAGTAAATGTTTAAGATGTTCCTCAACCATCATAAAAGTTACAGCCTGAGAACTGGTCATGTGTGGCAAGCTTTGAATAGGCGCATCAGCCCGCCAACGCCAGCCCTGAGGCGATGTTTTGCTACTTTCAATTGGAAAGCGCTGGGCAATTTGGTTTAAATCACGCTGAATGGTGCGCAAACTAATATCGATACCTTCGCGTACCAAGCTTTCTTGCAATTCACGTGTCCCAATCCACTTTCCTGTGGGTAATCGCGACAAAATTTGCCATTGGCGATAGAGACTGTTGGATGTTTCTTTTTCTTGTGAGGACATAATTTAGACAATAACTAATCTAGTAGTGAGATGGGCAACGCCAAAATACACAATAAAAAAACTGGATTTATTTCGCAAGTCTTTGACTTAAAAAAACAGCACAATTTGAAACAAGATGGCGCAATTTTAGTCTTGTGTACATGTTGGAAATGATCAATAAATGTAAGGCAAGGTGATAATTTAGACAGCTGGCATGCTTATTGCTTTGATTTGCTTACAATAGATTACAAAGAGAAGAGGTTGGTATGTTGAAAGAAAATATACACGATACAGCTTCCAGTACATCCTTAGAGGCGTATGCATCATCTGTATCTACCATGGGTAGAAATACAGCGACAGCACAGTCCTATGCGTTGTTTGAACATTTGAAGTCAAATTTTTTTAATGAAATGCGTGATGATCGTTTAATCTCGGGTGAAGCATGCCAAAACATAGAACATTGGCTATCGCAGCATAATTTAGATGAATTAAAAGCATTAAACCAACGTGCGAAAGAACATTTTTTATATGAAGGCATTACCTTTAATGTTTATGGTGAGGCTGAGGGGACAGAACGTACAATTCCTTATGATTTAATTCCACGTGTGATTGCGAAGAAACAATGGAATACCGTAGCCACTGGTTGTGCTCAACGTGTACGTGCACTCAATTTATTTTTACATGATATCTATCATCAACAAGAAATTTTAAAGGCGGGTATTGTTCCTGAGTTACAAGTGTTGTCGCATGAGGCATATTTGCCTCAAATGGTACAGCACCATTTAAAAGGTCAGGTATATAGCCAGATTAGTGGTGTTGATATTATCCGTGATCGTCATGGTGAGTTTTATGTGCTTGAAGATAATTTGCGTACGCCATCGGGTGTGTCATATATGTTGGAGTCACGCAAAATAAGCCAAAAACTCATGCCCGATTTATGTGCAAAGAGCAATATTTTGGGCATAGAGCAATATCCAAGCTTGCTCAGACAAATTCTTGAAGAAAATGCTTATTGTGATCATCCATTTATCGTGATTTTAACGCCAGGTCGCTATAACAGTGCCTATTATGAACATGCTTTCTTGGCACGTGAAATGGATGTACCGTTAGTAACTTCTGCGGATTTATTTGTAGAAAATGACGTGGTCTATGTCAAAACCATTAAAGGTCGTCAACGGGTAGATGTGATCTATCGTCGTTTAGATGATGCGTTTTTGGATCCATTAACGTTTAGACCAGACAGTACCTTGGGTGTTGCAGGTTTAATGTCGGCGTATCATCAGCATAATGTTGTGATTGCCAATGCACCAGGTACTGGTGTGGCAGATGATAAATCAATTTATCCGTATGTAGATAAAATGATTCAGTTTTATTTGGGTGAGCAAGCCATTTTAAAAAATGTGCCCACTTACCAATGCCGTGAAGCAGCAGATTTAGACTATGTGTTGAGTCATTTAGAACAATTGGTGGTAAAAGAAGCACAAGGTTCTGGTGGATATGGCATGTTAATTGGGCCCCAAGCGTCTGAACAACAAATTCATGAATTTAGAAAGAAAATAAGCCTTACGCCACATTTATATATTGCACAGCCTACTTTGGATTTATCTGTGTGCCCAACGCTGACTGCGCATGGGGCTGCAGAAAGACACATTGATTTACGTCCTTTTGTGCTGAGTTCACCTTATCGCACAGAAATTGTGCCTGGTGGTTTGACGCGTGTAGCCATGCAAGCGGGTTCATTGGTGGTAAATTCATCTCAGGGTGGAGGGATTAAGGATACTTGGGTGGTGGATAACCTACATGTGTGA
Source organism: Acinetobacter sp. WCHAc060006 (assembly GCF_004209135.1). Classification (NCBI taxonomy): domain Bacteria; kingdom Pseudomonadati; phylum Pseudomonadota; class Gammaproteobacteria; order Moraxellales; family Moraxellaceae; genus Acinetobacter; species Acinetobacter sp. WCHAc060006. The sequence continues at coordinate 96,664 of NZ_SGSS01000001.1, forward strand.
TGCCTTATACCAATAAAAGGAAAATGAGATGATTTTATTAAAAAGTAATGTACAAAATATTTTTTGGTTGGGGCGATATTTAACACGTATACAGTACTTATGTGCTCAATTTCCTTTTCAAGTAGACGAAGAAGCAACGCAGTATGCACATGCATTTGCTTTAAATGCTGAGGATGCAATTGAGTTAAATGAGCTCCTGTTAGATCCAACACAGGTGGCCTCATTTTCTTATCAGTTTGAATGTGCAAAAAACAATATTCAAGATTTACGCGCAGTGCTAAGTGCAGTGAATTATGCAGAATTAAGTTTGCTGATAAAAAATGCCAATGAAAATCGAGGCTATATTTGTGATGTGGCATCTGAATGCCAAGATATTTTAGAAACTGAATCTGAAACTATTTTTCTATTTTTTAGTTTGGGGCAAGGTATAGAGGAACTCGATCGAGAGTTACGTTTACAACAAGATGAAACAACGACATTAGCGAAGGTTGGTCATATTGTGAGTTCATTGGAGCACTTAGGTTGGTCTGATTTAGAACAAACATGGACACAATTGCAGCAAGTTCCTAATAACACGCATTTTTTTCATTTTTATGACTCGATTCAACGGATATTTGAGGCTGATACATGAAATTCATGGTGAACCATCAAACGCATTATAGTTATTCTGCGGATGTAAATCGGAGCATTCAATATATTCGTATGACACCACCCAGTAATGTCCATCAAAAGGTACATCATTGGGCGGTCAGTGTGCCTGGTCAATCTATTGCGAAACATGATGCATTTGAAAATATTTGGTTGACCAGCTCACAATACGAACCTTATAGCCAATTGACGATTATGGCGCAGGGAATTGTGGAGTTGAATGTAAATAATAGTTTGGGTGTAGATTTGGCACATATCTCACCTGCTATGTTTTTACAGCCGACAGATCGTACCTTGTGCAATACGGAAATGCAGTGTTTCGCACATCAGTATGTTCCAACTCCGACACATCAAAACTTAGTGGCTTTGGCTGAGGCAATTTTACAGTGTATTCCGTACACACCTGCAAGAACCTCAGTACATACCACAGCAATAGAAGCTTTTTTGCATGGTGAAGGCGTTTGTCAGGACCATAGTCATGTGCTTATTGCAATGTGTAAGTATTTGGGTATCCCAGCACGTTATGTATCGGGGTATTTATATGTACCACAAACAGCACATCTGGCCAGTCATGCATGGGCTGAAGCATTTATAGACAATGCATGGTATTGTTTTGATATTAGTAATCAATTGTTTAAACCAAATGCGCATATTTATGTTGCAATTGGCCGTGATTATTGGGATGTTGCTCCCGTGCGGGGGGTACGGGAAAAAGGCGGTATTGAATCAATGAGTTCGATTGTGCAAGTACTTCGCTGTTGAAAAAAAGAAGGATTAAAAATGACTTATTGTTGTGCGATGCGCTTACAGGATGGCATGGTGTTTATTAGTGATACGCGTACTAATGCGGGCGTAGATCATATTTCTGTATTTCGCAAATTATATACCTTTGGTGTAAGCAATGAGCGCTTCATTGTGATACAAACCTCAGGCAATTTAGCCACAACGCAAGCCGTGATTGGTCATCTACAAAATCAGTTGGAGCTGAAAATAGAGCCTAATTTGTATAGCTTAAATACGATGTTTGAGGTTGCTGAATTGGTTGGGCATACCTTAAGAAAAGTCATTGCAGATGTCACTTCAGATACAGTTGAGCAAAGTAATTACTTTTGTAGTTTGTTAGTTGGTGGGCAAATTGGTCGTGCTGATATGCAATTGTATAATATTTATCCGCAGGGCAATTTTATCAGTGCAACTTCGGATACACCATATTTCCAAATTGGTGAAAGTAAGTATGGTAAGCCTATTTTAGACCGTGCATTACGTTATGACATGCCTTTAGATGAAGCGATGCGTTGTAGCCTAATTTCATTTGATTCGACCATTCGTTCTAATGTGTCTGTGGGGTTGCCATTGGATGCACTTATTTATAAAAAAGATAGTCTTGTCATTCCTAATGGAAAGCGAATTTATGAAGAAGACCCATATTTTACAATGATTAGTAAAGGTTGGTCTGATGTATTACGCAATGGTTTAGTTGGCCTAGCAAAGCCCACAGAAGATTATTTTAATTAATTGATCCGTTGAAGAATGCTATGTTAAAACTGTATTGGAACGATAAGATTCCAATGCAGTTTTTATTTTTTAGGGGCTAAAAAAGCTGAGGGCAGTTCGAACATGAAGCAACTTTGTTATGCCAGCTGTTCAGCATCTTCTCCGGTGACATTGCTGGAAGATTTAAGAAACATCCTGAGTGAAGCGCGAGATTTTAACCATCGTCACGCTGTGACAGGTGTACTGTATTATGCAGATGGCTACTTTTTTCAGTGTTTGGAAGGTAACGAGCTGATACTTGAACTACTGGTAGAAAAGCTAAGCAAAGATTTTCGGCATCGTGAGATTAAGATTTATGGATTTAAGAGCATTGATCAAGCGCATTTTGCAGACTGGTCGATGAAATATGTGAGTAGAAATAGTCATGCGCTCCAGTATCTGCATGAACAAGGGCAGGAAAAATTTAGGCCATTTGCTTTGAATGTTGATCAGGTGGAAGCCTTTTTGGTGCATTTGTATGATGCACAGCCTGATGAAGCTGCTTAAATCAAAAAGCCCAAGATTGACTTGGGCTTTTTGTGGAAATGATCTAAAAATAGATTTTCTATCTTTTTAAACCGTTTTACGGATTGGGCGCGCACTCATACGGCAAAGTAATTCATAGCCAATCGTACCATTGGCTTCTGCGACATCATCTACTAGACGGTCTTTGCCCCAAAGCTCTACGGTCGTGCCAATTGGTGCATTTAAGCCAGTCACATCAATCGCAATCATATCCATTGCAACACGGCCAATCACACGGCTTGCTTGACCATTAACATGGACGTAGTTTTGTTTCGGGAAGGCGCGTGGATAACCATCACCATAACCAATAGAGACAATAGCTAACTGCATGGTTTGTTCAGCCACAAAAGTTGAACCATAGCCTACTGATTCACCGGCTTGAATAGTATTTAAAGCGATAATATCCGCTGTAAACGTCATGACAGGATTAAGGTCAAGCTCATGAACTGTTTTGTCGGCAAAAGGTGTTGCACCATAAAGCATGATGCCAGGGCGGACAAAATCAAAGTTTAATTCAGGCCATTTAAAAATAGCAGCTGAGTTACAGCAAGAGCCTAAAATAGGTGCACAAGCTTGTTTTACGTGCAGGAATTGGTCACGCTGTTGCTCATTTAATGGATGATTGTCTGCATCTGCATTGGCAAAATGCATAGCAAGTACGCAAGTAAAACCTTCAGCTTTGAGTGAGTTAATGACCTCAATGATTTCAGGCACTTTAAAGCCTAAACGATTCATCCCACTGTTGAGTTTGACCCAAACTTTTAGGTTTTTTGCAATGTATGCATCTTTGTTTGCCAGTAGCCATTCCAACTGTGGTTGATGGTGCACAACAACTTCGATATTGTGCGCTAACACGGCAGTCATTTCATCCGCGCTGAAAATACCTTCAATCAACGTAATTGGTTGTAGATAACCGAATTCACGAATTTCTAAAGCTTCTTCTAGGCAGGCAACACCGAAGGCATCGGTTTCTGTTAAGGCTGCTAAGCAGTCTTTTACACCGTGTCCGTAAGCATTGGCTTTCACCATGCTGACAATTTTCGCAGTTGGGGCAAGTTGTTTGACGCGGTTTAAATTATATTGAAGTGCAGATTGATCAATATAGACAGTTGCTTGGCGCACCCTAATAACTCCTTAGGATTGGTTTGCTCGCTATAGATTGATTATGCTAAGCGAGTGAAGCCATAAAATATATTTGGCCTGTAAGTTTACGCTAATTTAGTTTAAAGCGCAGGCCAAAGACGTTCTTGATGCACTATTTTAGTGAATTTTAAGCAAAATGATGCGAGTAAATTTGATTGGAAATACTGTGCAGATCAAGTATTTAAATTGGTTTTTTTAAAGTAATTATTTGAACAAAAAGTTAAAAAATATACATATAAAAAAGCAGGCCTAAGCCTGCTTCTATTGATTATTCTTCATCGTCATATTGTGCATAGAACTCAGGCGATAAATTACTAAAACGCGTATATTGACCTTCAAAGGCAAGACGAACAGTACCAATTGGACCATTACGCTGTTTACCGATGATAATTTCCGCCGTACCAGCTTCTTTAGATTCTTTGTTATAAACCTCATCACGATAAATAAACATGATTAAGTCGGCATCCTGCTCGATCGCACCAGATTCACGCAAATCTGACATCACAGGTCGTTTATTTGGGCGGTTTTCCAGTGAGCGGTTGAGCTGTGAAAGGGCAATTACAGGGCACATCATTTCTTTTGCCAAAGCTTTTAAGCTTCTAGAGATTTCCGAAATCTCACCCACACGGTTATCACCCATGCCTGGAACTTTCATCAGCTGTAAGTAATCGACCATAATACAGCCGAGCTTACCACCATGCTGTTTGGCAATACGACGCGCACGTGCACGTACCTCTGTTGGAGGAAGTGCAGATGAGTCATCAATATACAGTTTCTTTTCTTGTAACTGTAAGATGGTACCAGTCACTTTAGACCATTCATCACCATCTAATTTACCCGAACGTAAATGCCCTTGATGTACCTTACCGTAAGACGAAATTAAACGCATTGCGATAGAGTCGGCAGGCATCTCCATTGAATAAACCAAAGCTGGCAAGTCATTATTAAAGAGCACACTTTCAACCAAATTCATGGCAAAAGTGGTTTTACCCATAGAAGGGCGGGCCGCGACAATAATTAGATCGCCGGCTTGCATACCAGAGGTTTTATTGTCGAGCTCTAAGAATCCTGTTGTTAAGCCTGTAATGTTTCCTTCCATTTGTGACAATTCATTTAATTTGTCAAAAACGTCTGCAACGACAGTATTAATTGCTTTAGGGCCTTGAGCTTTCGCGTTGTTATTGTGCTGTTCTGCAATCGAGAAAATATTGGTTTCTGCAAGATCTAAAATTTCACTGACTGTACGACCTTTGGTGTCATAGGCATTTTGTAAAATTTCAGAGCTGACTTTAATCATATTTCTTAAAGTTGAAAATTCTTTAATTTTAGATGCATAGGTTTCTAAGTTGTAGAAACTTGATGGTGAGTCAGCCATCAATTGCATTAAATATTCCTCGCCACCCACTGCATCCAATAGGTTTTGCTTAGTCAGCCAGTCATGCACTAAAACGGCATCATAAGGTGAGCTGTCTTTGGAGAGCTGATCAATGGCGCGAAAAATATATTTATGACGTGTTGCATAGAAGTCATTTTCAACGAGCGTATCACCCACTTGTTCAAATGATTCAGCCACAGTCATGAGGGCTGCAAGCACAGCTTGTTCAATGGCAAGATTATGTGGAGGCGTACGAAATTCTTTAAGTTGTCCTGACTCTGATGTAGGTGTAGGAGCTGATTTTTGTTTCGTATCGGCATTGGCCTGAGACATAGATATTCCGTTTAACAGTCAATACTTGGGCTTAAATATTTATAGCAGATAAATAGGGTATATAGCAGTAGATCATACGCTTTCTACCATAGAAATACGATCATCTATACTGGGGATTCATCTTATATTGAGGTGTATCTGTATATGAATATTTGTGTGAATAGTTTTGTTAAGACTATGACAAAATGTACAGATAAAAAAAGAGCATGCAAATGCATGCTCTTTTTTTGGTGCGAAATTACTCTGCTACGATAGTAACAAGAACTTCTGCAACAACATCATGGTGCAATTGGATTGCGATGTTGAATTCACCAGTGTGGCGAAGCGCGCCATTTGGCAAACGTACTTCTGAACGATCTACCACTAGACCAGCGTTAGTTAACGCGTCAGCGATGTCACGAGTACCGATTGAACCGAATAGTTTACCTTCGTCACCAGCTTTAGCAGTGATAACGATGTTAACTTCGTTCAATTGGTCAGCACGAGCTTGAGCAGCAGCTAAAATTTCAGCTTCTTCTTTCTCAAGTTCTGCACGACGAGCTTCAAAAGCAGCAGTGTTAGCTTCTGTTGCAGCAACAGCCTTACCTTGTGGGATAAGGAAGTTACGGCCGTAACCAGCTTTAACTGAAACTTTGTCACCTAGTTTACCTAGGTTTTTAATGCGTTGTAGTAAGATAATATCCACAGCTCAACCTCACTTATGATTGTCAGTGTAAGGGATCAAAGACAAGTAACGCGCTTGTTTAATAGCTAACGCTAATTGACGTTGGTAACGAGCTTTAGTACCTGTAATACGGCTAGGAACAATCTTGCCGTTTTCAGTGATGTACTGTTTTAAAGTGTCGATATCTTTGTAGTCGATGTACGTAACGTTCTCAGCTGTAAAGCGGCAGAACTTGCGACGACGGTAAAAACGTGCCATTTAGTGTTCTCCTTATGCTTCAGCAGAGTCTTGAGCTTGTTGTGCTTCTTCACGTTGAGCTTTACGCGCACGTTTTTCTTCAGCACTCTTAGCCAATAGTGACTCTTCAGTGATAGCGTTTTCACGACGGATGATAAGGCTACGAATAATTGCATCGTTGTAACGGAACAATTCTTCAAGCTCATCAAGAGTAGCTTGACCACACTCAACATTCATAAGAATGTAGTGAGCTTTGTGGATCTTGTTGATTGGGTAAGCCAATTGACGACGGCCCCAGTCTTCAAGACGGTGGATTTGACCTTCAGCTTCTTTGATTTGTGAGATATAGCGTTCAACCATACCCACAACTTGATCGCTTTGATCTGGGTGTACTAAAAGTACGATTTCGTAATGACGCATTGTCAGCTCCTTACGGTTTAGACAGCCCCTAACGTAATTGTTAGAAGCAAGGAGGCATAACTACTATAAAATAGTTATGTCGCAGTGTGTGCGAGGCACAGATTTTAGAGGGTTTGCTATTGGAATACAAGGTGTTTAGCTAAAAAGCCTGTATTTTTTATGGTTTTAGCATAAGTGGGGTTGTTGTTTGTACAGATGTGTTGAAATGCGACATGCATGTATGAGCAGATCTGACTGGATATTTTTAGTGAGGCGCTTCACGCAACAAAAAAACAATATAGCCTTTGAAATTAGGATTGTTTTTAAAATCAATGCTTTTATCCCATTGGCCATGCTGTACCAAGCCAATTTTAAAGGGCAAGTTTAGCGCTGCAATTTTACTTAAATATGCGCGATAATGCGGAATAGTTGTGGAGCCTTGATAAGTTTGAATTGCAATTTCATCAATACTGCTTTGGAGTAACTGGAGCGTTTTTGTGTTTTGAAGATTACTCCAGTCCATCAGTCCAGTAATACTTAACTTGTATTTTTGAGGCAACTGAGATCTAAGCAGTGTCAGAAATAAAGCATAATCGTGTAGATTCTTGGTTTTAGCATCAAAATCAATTTGAATGCCTTCAATATTGCTTCCCATATTTTCCCAGCGTTTTACACGCTTTAATATGCTATTGAGTTCATTGTTGTTCCAATTTAAATGGTGATTGCGGTAGACCAGCCATATTTTTTGATGTGGCATGCTCATTGGAGCAATACCTTGTACGCTAAGTACTGACTGCTGGGTATGTTGCTCGAGATAAATATTGCCCTGCAGTATATAGAGTTCTTTGGCTTGACTGAGGTAGGGGGCAGATTTGATATTGCCCCAAATCCAGAATGAATCGTAGCTGTTGGCATTGATATAATCACTTGCCTGAGCAGATTGACTTGGCTTACATGCCGTCAGCGTAAATATGTAGCATAAAATAATGCAAACTGCTGTTAGCCAAGTTTTCATTTTTAATTACCAATAGTATTTCAGCGATTTAGCCCAGCTGGTCTCTGGATAATCACGCTTAATTTGGTCAAACCATTGTTTGCGTACGGATTTAGCCACGTCAGCATCCTGACAGTCATTAAGCCCACCTGGTGAGTAACACATGATTGCACGGTACAGTGCGTAGGCTTTTAAATCGGCATTGGACGTTGATTTGATTATATCCTTATAGACTTGACCGCGTGCGAAGATTGGCCCTTGCAAGGTACTGCGCTGTTTTTCATCTTCTGTGATACTGCTTAAACGGTAAGCTTTATCTGAACGAATATATTCACCTAGACAGAGCTTTAAGCTCAAATCTTTTGGTGCAACTTGCAGTTTTTGCGTAAGACTATAAAGATCTGGGCAGCTAAGCTTGGAGTTTATGGTTGAACCTTTCCAGACAAAATTACCCAGTGGAGGCTGTTTTTTATAAGATATGTAGTCGGTGTCACTAAAAACATATTGCGCAGCATTTTTTGGCAGTAGTGTGTAGGCTTGATTAAACAAGCTGTAGTTTTGATGAATCAAGGATTTTTCTAGCACCGTATTTAGCGCTAGATTTTTTTGATCTTCGCTGGCAGATTTGTCCTGCACAATATGCATTAAGCTGTTTTCGTTGGCTTGTTCGGTAATGAAGTTACGTTGTAGAAAACGCGCTTTAATTTTTGAGTTTTCGCCGGCAAAAAAGCTGGCATTTTGTTGCTTGGCATAATATGGATACAGCATAAGCTCAAACAGTCCGCGTTGCTCTGGTGTTTTTGCTTTGGTTTGTAAGTTTTCCCAGTATTGCTGCGTATTTGCAGATTGTCCGGCTTTTTCCATAACCCTACCTTTGAGCAATATTTGACTCAGAGCTAGGTAACTGTTTGAATTGCCAACCTGAGGGTTAGACAAATAATTCAAGGCTTCATTGGGTTTGTTTTGCACATAAAATAAATGCGTAGCTTGTAAATATTGGAATAGTTCTGGTTGTGTTTTAAATACAGTTTTTTGGCTGTTTAATTCATTCCAATTTATTACGCGGTCTTCCGCCGACTCAGGTTTGCGCATTCGCATTAAATCATATATGGCTAACAAGAAAGGATCTTTTAAATACTGCGCTTTGAACAATGGGGATTGGAAAACGTGACGGTCAATTTCATAGGCCAAATTACTCATTTCTAGATTATAAAATGGCGATTTGGGATTGTTAATTTGCCAAGTGATTTCATTTACCAATAACTGCTGTTGCCCACCAATCCAGTAACAGCGACGCAGTAGACCACGCGCGCTGGCTGCATATCTGCCCGATGGATACAGTTTTAAATACTGGCTAATGCTGTCATAAGTATTTTTGAGTAATTGCTGATTAATTTTGGACTGATCCAAATCTCCATATTCACCTAAGCCGGTTTGATAGGTTGCGTTGAGATTGCTACGAATTAGCATGTATTGCGCAGTTTCTTTAATCCATGGTTGATCTGCGGAAGTTAAAGCTGAATAAATCTTAGAAGCTGTGGAAAAGTTAGTATTGTAGAAGGCGATACTGCCATTTAGATATGAAGCAAATTGGCGTGCAGTCACAGACCAATGAGGATCTACGGTAATCAAACTGATGTGGTCGTCGCAAGTTTTGAGCTGGCTACGCGCTTTGATCAGAAAATCACGCTCTGTACTGGACAGTTTTTTATCTGCTTTAACCTGCTGAATAAAATCTTGATGGCTGTTCAGAATGGTGTTGCAGTATTCTGAATTTGAACCATCTAGTGCTTTGTTGGGTTGTCGCGCATTTTTGGCCAAATTGACGGCGGATGCTGTGAGTGCTTTGGTTTCGAATGGAACAGTGCTTGAAGATGTGTACCATAAGGTTTCAGTATCGGTAGCAAATTTAAATTTGGCTAAGCCTAAGTCGCTAAGTAACAAGAGCATGTTGACTTGGTTGTCATTGGCTGGTGTAAGCGCAGGAAGGGCATTGCACGCGGTATATTCATTATTTTGAATCTGAGCTGAAGTCTCGCAATAGATGTCTACACCAGAAAAAGCATGTGTGCTGTACATTAGAGCAAAAGGAAATGTAGAAATAAAAAGTGAAGTTTTAAAAGCTGTAGGGGTTAATTTCATTATTGAGCGGTAGGTTATTATTGTGCTCGCTATGGTATCAATTAGAAAATAAGACTCAAGAATTTTTTTAGGGGTATAAAGAAAAAAGATAGAGTAAAACTCTATCTTTTTTAAAACAGCGGTAAATGCGGTGCAGGTGAGGAATAGCTAAAACTAAAACTAAAACTTAAAGCAGTAATTAAAATCACTGAATATAAGAAATAGCGTTTTGCCCAAACCTGATCATTTTCGGCTTTAAATCCAATAATTGATAAATACACCCAGTATGCACAAAGTGCATTAAAAGTGATTAAAAAGAACATATTGGTATAGCCAAAGCAATACAAACCATTAAGTACCAAAGCAAACAAAATCACGTAAATCAGGCTTTCGACCTTAGTACGAAAAATTGAGCGAGCGACAGGTAAAATAGGAATGCCTGCATTTTTATAGTCATCAAAACGATAAACTGCAATTCCCCATGAATGTGGCATTTGCCATAGTGCATACGCTAAAAAGATTAGCAATGCTGCAACATCAAATTCATTTGAAACAGCGGTGTAGCCAATGACTGGAGGGCTTGCGCCAGAAATACTGCCAATCACCGTTTGGTGAATTGAAGTACGTTTGCTCCAAAGACTATAAAAAACTACATAAACCACAAAACCAAGTACAGCAAAGCCAAAAGCATAAGCATTCACAAAAAACCAAAGTAGGGCAAAGCCTAAAATTCCAAGTACCGCAGAGAAAGTCAATGCGACAGCTGGACTAATGGTTTTTTTAACGAGTGCTCGGTTCATCGTCCGTTCCATCTTTTGATCAATATCTTGATCAATGACGTTATTGACGACACAGCCAGAGCCTACAACTAGGGTTGTACCAAGTAGGGTGATAAGAAGGAGGAGGAAATCTACAGACCCCTGAGCGGCTAAAAAGAAGCCGCCCAGAGTGGTAACGAAGTTACCAAAGAGAATTCCTGGCTTAGTCAGGAATAAATACTTTTTCAGCATGACGAACAGTTTAGATCATCATGTTGTAGTGTAAGTAGTTCATGATCCATACAGAACCAACCAATAAGATTGCAACTGTAAGAATTGTATAGATGAACGCAATAACATTCCAGCGTTGCTCTGAAGAAGAGTTCATGTGCAGGAAGTAAACTAACTGTACAAGAATCTGAGCAACTGCAGTGATTGCAATTGTCGCAACAACTAAACCACGGCTAAAACCGCCCATCATAACCATACCAAAAGGAATGATTGTTAAAGCAACAGACAGGATGAAGCCAATTGTATATTGCTTAGTATTGCCGTGTGCAGCACCAGCTGAGTTATGGTCGTGACTCATTATAGAACTCCCATTAAGTAAACTACGCTGAATACACAGATCCAAACGATGTCAAGGAAGTGCCAGAACAAGCTTAGGCAAGCAAGACGACGAGTGTTTGGAAGTGTCAAACCATATTTCTTGATTTGGAACATCAACACAAGCATCCATACCAAACCAGAAGTTACGTGAATACCGTGCGTACCAACTAGAGTAAAGAACGCAGATAAGAACGCACTTGTGCTTGGACCATGACCAGCGTGTACAAGGTGATTGAACTCATAAAGTTCCATGCCGATGAAGGCAGCACCAAATACCCAAGTAATTGCTAACCAAGTTAAAACTTTTGAAACGTCTTTTTTGTATGCAGCAAGTACAGCAAAACCAAACGTTACAGAAGAGATTAAGAGAGCAAAAGTTTCTGTTAGAACGAAACCTAAAGTATCGCCAAACAATTCTTTTGCACTTGGAGTGCCCACAGGAACGTGACTGCTTAAAACAGCAAACGCAATGAAGAGTGTACCGAATAGGATCAAGTCACTCATCAAGTAAGACCAGAAACCAAAGACTGTGATGTCTGTATCATCGTGGTGATGATGTTCATCGTGTCCGTGGTTATCGTGATGAAGTACTTCAGCCATTGTCTTAGTCCTTCTTCAAGTGTTTTTCAAGAATTGCGTAACGTTCGTTTTCAATACGCTCAACTTCAGCTGCAGGAACATAGTAGTCCACTTTCTTCGTGAATGAAGAAACAATGAAGCTGATGATTGAAGCAATGAACGTAACAACAACTAACCACCAAATGTGCCAGATCAAACCAAAGCCCATAACTGTAATAAACATTGCAATTACGAAACCTGCCGCACGGTTAGTCGGCATGTGGATGTCTTCATATTTAGTAGGTTTAGCGTACGCGATGCCGTTTTCTTTGTCAGTCCAGAAAGTATCAATACCATTGATCTTTGGAAGGTGAGCAAAGTTATAGAACGGAGCAGGAGATGAAGTTGCCCATTCAAGAACGCGGCCATCCCATGGGTCACCAGTAACGTCCATATTGTCTTTGCGTTGAAGGAAACCAACAACAATTTGCATAACAAAACAGAAGATACCGATTGCAACAAGTACAGAACCGAAGAAAGCAATCGCTAAGTACGGATCCCATTCAGGGTTGTCATATGTATTCAAACGACGAGTCATACCCATGAAACCAAGGATATAAAGTGGCATGAATGCAAAGTAGAAACCGAAGAACCAGAACCAGAATGCAGCTTTACCCCAAGCTTCATTTAATTTCCAACCAAACATTTTTGGCCAGTAGAAAATGATGCCGGCGAACATTGCGAATACTACACCACCGATAATTACGTTATGGAAGTGAGCAATCAAGAACAATGAGTTATGTACAAGGAAGTCAGCTGGTGGAACTGCCATTAATACGCCAGTTAAACCGCCGATACCGAAAGTCACAAGGAAGCCAAGTGTCCAGTACATTGGAGTTGTAAACGTGATGCGGCCCTTGTACATGGTGAATAACCAAGAGAAGATTTTCACACCAGTAGGGATCGCAATGATCATTGTCATGATACCGAAGAACGCGTTTACGTTCGCACCTGCACCCATTGTAAAGAAGTGGTGAACCCACACAACGAATGAAAGAACGGTAATGGCAATAGTCGCATAAACCATTGACTTGTAGCCGAATAGTGTTTTGCGAGAGAACGTTGAAGTAACTTCTGAGTAAATACCAAAAGCAGGTAATACTAGAATATAAACTTCTGGGTGACCCCAAGTCCAAATCAAGTTCACGTACAACATTGGACTACCGCCCATGTCATTGGTGAAGAAATGGAAACCGAAGTAACGGTCAAGGGAAAGCATTGCAATTGTAGCTGTTAACACAGGGAATGCAGCGATAATTAGTACCGCAGTACAAAGCGCAGTCCAAGTGAAAATCGGCATGTCCATAAGTTTCATGCCAGGAGCACGCATTTTAATGATGGTAACAAAGAAGTTAACACCAGTTAAAAGAGTACCAAGACCTGAAATCTGAAGTGCCCAGATGTAGTAGTCCACACCCACGCCTGGAGAGTATTCAATGCCTGATAGTGGAGGGTAAGCCATCCAACCAGTTGCAGCGAATTCACCAATCGCAAGAGATGCCATCATTAAACCAGCAGCGCCTGCGAATAACCAGAAGCTTAAAGAGTTTAATAATGGGAAGGCTACGTCACGTGCACCAATTTGAAGTGGTACAGAAACGTTCATTAAGCCAACAACAAGACCCATCGCTACGAAGAAGATCATGATCACGCCGTGGGCAGTGAAGATCTGGTCATAGTGTTCTGGGTGTAAGTAACCTTCGCCGCCGCCTTTTGCAAGGAACAACTGAAGACGCATCATGATCGCATCGGCAAAACCACGCACAAGCATGATAATCGATACGAAGATATACATGATACCAATTTTTTTATGGTCTACAGATGTGAACCATTCAGTCCACAAGTAGTTCCATTTTTTGAAGTAGGTGATACCCGCAACAACTGCGATACCGCCTAGGATCATCATAGCCACAGTCACCAACACGATTGGATCGTGTGGGATTGAATCCGGGCCTAACTTACCTAATAAGCTCATGTCTTATTCCCCTACAGAAGCAGTCGCATGATCTGCATTTGCATGAGCTTCAGAAGCTACTGCTTCATGACCAGCAGCTGAGTGATCAGCACCGTGGTAGTTGCTCATGTATTTGTTAATTACAGATTCGAACAATTTAGGTTCTACTGAAGAGTAATAAGTCACAGGGTGTGGCTTAGTAGGATAAGGACCTTCTGCTTCAGCTAGAGCTGCTGCTTCTTTTTGCTTTTCAGTTTCAGCGTGTGCAACCATCATTTCAATTTGATGCTTAGAACGGTTGCCGTCACGTAAGGTTGCAAATTCAGCTTGGTCTAAAACAGTTTTTTGAACTGCTTCAGGATTTACTGAAGTACCATTGCCTGCTTTCACAGCCGCAACCCATTCAGCAAACTGAGCATCTGTCACAGAATGAGCACGGAAGCGCATTTGTGAGAAGCCGTAACCTGAGTAGTTAGAAGAGAAACCGCGGAAGCCTTCAGCTGGGCTAGTTTCGTCTGCCAATAAGTTCAGGTGAGTTTGCATACCTGCCATTGCATAGATCTGACCAGACAATGCAGGAATGAAGAATGAGTTCATTGTGAAGTTAGAAGTCAAACGAAGGCTTACTGGAGTTTTCTCTGGGAAGCGTAGTTCGTTAACAGTCGCAATGTTTTGCTCTGGATAGATGAAAATCCATTTAAATTGTTCAGCGATAACTTGAACAGTTAAAGGAGCTTTATCTGATTCTAGCGGACGGTACGGGTCATATTTGTGGGAACCCCACCATGTTAAGTACGCAAGAATACCAATAATAATGATAGGAACACCCCATACTACAACTTCAATTGCAGTTGAATGTGCCCATGTTGGTTTATAGTCTGCATCTTTATTTGACGCGCGATATTTCCAACCAAACCATAACGCCATAAGTGCTGATGGAATCACCACTAAAAGCATTAAATAGATCGCAGTCATCATCAAGTCAGATTGACCTTGAGCAACTGGACCTTTCGAGTTTAGAAGTACCATATCACCACCGCAACCTGTTAACAGTGCGGCGATCGCAGATAAAGACAATACAGCTAAAATTGTTTGTCTCATTTTACAACCTCGGTGAAGAGTCCCATTCCCTAATTAAATTATGGGATAGCGATTATAGTGTCGCATGATTGAGAATATTCTTATTAGACATAGAAAATCCTTCCCAATCATGAGACACCGCTACGTTGTTGGGCATTATGCCTCATATCTGGAAACTAAGCTATACATAAAGCGGGTTTAAATGACTGTATTAAAAACCTATTTTGTCAGTCGGAATTCATAAATGCTGTTAATAATTTTATTTTAATTTCAAAGGAATGAATAAAAAAGGGATGAAAACTCATCCCTTAATTTATGTTATTTTTGCTGCTTAATCACCTTAGTTTTCGCTAATTTATCATGTAAAGTTTGACGTTTCGCGCCAAAAGCGAATAAATAATCAACAATAGCCACCATTAAGAACATAAAGTTGATTAAAATAAATACGATGCTGCGCAGGGTAAATGCACGTAAGGTTGAAACTTGTTCACCTGATTCGGCATCTACGATTTGAATTTTGGTGATTTTTTTACCAATGCTTTGCCCTGACTTGGTAATAAAGTAAGCTTGAACCATAAGCATGATGACAAGATATGCTGTCATTGCCATCCATGCTTGTTGTGAAAACATATCAAAAATTTGATTTTGCAAATTTTGAATGACCGTTGGATTTGTACTTGCATCCATAACAGCGGTAATAAATTGCTCATTCAGTTTGTTGAATGCTTCAGTTTCTTGAGCGCTAAAGAAAGATGTCAAAATGTAGGTTGCAGGTAGCCAAAGCAATAGGTCAATAATTTTTGCTAATGCGCGACTTGGAATAGAGGCAAGTGTTTGCGATGCAACATTTGTGCTTTTTTGTGCCGTGGCAACAGGTTGTTGGAATGGTGTAGGTGCAGGTGTTGGGGGGGGGTAACCTGCAGGTTGGTATGTAAGTTGTCCTTGAGTGAGTTCACCTAAAGCCTTCCATTCGGTCATACCTTGGTGCCAAGCCAAATCTGTCAGTAAAACTTGTTGGCTTGAGAGCATTTGATTAAGTTGCTCTAAAGTGTATGGTCCAGCTTGTTGATTATTTCGTGCCAAGTAAATCTGCATAAAAATACAATCTCAAAACGTATATAAAAAGTATAGGTGAAAAAAAAGACCCAAATGTGGGTCTTTTTTTAACACAGATTTTTAAGCTTGTTGAGCTTTTTCTTCTGATAAGAAGAACCAAGTGTCTAATACTGAGTCTGGGTTCAATGAAACAGATTCAATACCTTGTTCCATTAACCATAAAGCAAGGTCTGGGTGATCCGAAGGACCTTGACCACAAATACCTACGTATTTGCCAGCTTTACGACATGCTTGGATTGCCATAGAAAGTAAAACTTTTACAGCTGCATCACGTTCGTCAAATAAATGAGAAACAATACCTGAGTCACGGTCTAAACCAAGTGTAAGCTGAGTTAAGTCGTTTGAACCGATAGAGAAACCATCGAAGTGTTCAAGGAATTGGTCTGCTAACAATGCGTTGGTTGGCAATTCACACATCATGATCACTTTAAGGCTGTTTTCACCGCGCTTAAGACCATTTAGAGCAAGTAATTCAATTACACGTTTCGCTTCGTTTACAGTACGAACGAATGGAATCATGATTTGAATGTTTGTTAAGCCCATTTCGTCACGAACTTTCTTCAATGCACGGCATTCTAATTCGAAGCAGTCACGGAAGTTGTCAGATACATAACGGCTTGCACCACGGAAGCCCAACATTGGGTTTTCTTCTTCAGGTTCGTATAACTTACCACCGATCAAGTTTGCGTATTCGTTTGACTTAAAGTCAGACATACGCACGATCACTGGTTTGTCAGCGAAAGCAGCTGCAAGTGTAGAAATACCTTCAACGAGTTTTTCAACATAGAATTCGATCGGAGATGCATAACCAGCAGTACGCGCCATAACTGCAGCACGCGTTTCACGTGGAAGGCTGTCAATATTAAGCAATGCTTTAGGGTGAACACCAATCATACGGTTGATGATGAACTCTAAACGTGCAAGACCAATACCTTCGTTTGGAATTTGAGCGAAGTCAAATGCGCGGTCTGGGTTACCTACGTTCATCATTACTTTGAACGGAAGAGCAGGCATAGATTCGATAGAGTTACGCTGAACTTCAAAATCTAAAGAACCTTCGTAGATGAAGCCAGTGTCACCTTCAGCACATGAAACAGTCACTTCTTGACCGTCTACAAGTACTTCAGTTGCATTGCCACAACCAACAATTGCTGGAACACCTAATTCACGTGCAATGATTGCAGCGTGGCAAGTACGGCCACCACGGTTTGTTACGATTGCAGCAGCACGTTTCATTACTGGTTCCCAATCTGGGTCAGTCATGTCTGATACAAGTACGTCGCCGTCTTGAACTTTGTCCATTTCTTTAATTGAAGTCACGATACGAACTTTACCAGAACCGATACGTTGACCAATTGAACGACCTTCACATACTACAGTACCTTTTTGTTTTAAAAGGTAACGTTCCATAGTACCGACATTTTCACGGCTTTTTACAGTTTCTGGACGTGCTTGAACGATATAAATTAAACCGTCATCGCCATCTTTAGCCCATTCGATGTCCATTGGAGAACCATAGTGGTTTTCAATGATCAAGGCTTGTTTAGCAAGTTCTTGTAATTCGTGATCGTTCAATGCGAATTGTTGACGTTCAGCTTTGTCTACATCAACAACAACAACAGATTTACCTGCAGCGCCTTCTTCACCGTAAATCATTTTTTGGTGTTTAGAGCCAAGGTTACGACGAAGAATCGCGTGTTTACCTGCATTTAGAAGCGGTTTTGATACGTAGAATTCGTCAGGGTTAACTGCGCCTTGTACAACCATTTCACCCAAGCCATAAGATGCTGTAATGAATACTGCATCACGGAAGCCTGACTCTGTATCTAGTGTAAACATTACACCAGCAGCACCAGTTTCAGAGCGAACCATACGCTGGATACCAGCAGACAATGCAACAACATCGTGTGCAAAGTTTTGGTGTACGCGGTAAGAAATTGCGCGGTCGTTATAAAGTGAAGCAAAAACTTCTTTAATCGCGATCAGAATGTTATCGATACCGCGAATGTTTAAGAAAGTTTCTTGTTGGCCAGCAAATGACGCATCTGGTAAGTCTTCTGCAGTTGCAGATGAACGAACGGCAACCGCGATGTCAGGGTTGCCGTTTGAAAGTGCTTCGAATGCTGTGCGGATTTCTTTTTCAAGCTCTGCTGTAAGCGGAGTGTCAACAATCCATTGGCGAATTTTAGCGCCTGTTTCAGCGAGAGCAATCACGTCATCAACATTGAGTGCTGCGAGCTCTGCGTTAATTTTAGCGTTTAGGCCACTTTGCTCAAGGAATTCACGATAAGCTTGTGCTGTTGTCGCAAAACCACCCGGGACAGATACACCAGCATTTGATAGATGGCTGATCATTTCACCGAGAGATGAGTTTTTCCCACCTACTAGTTCAACGTCATGTTTCCCTAATTTTTCTAGACCAATTACGCGCGCTTCCAAAGTTGTTACTCCACTTTTGCAGTATTAATCACTATCTTGGCATGAAATTATAACAAATTACTTAGCATTTTGGATTTACTAAGTGACAGTCATGTAAGATGGTTTACTATAAAGATTATATAGCACTTAGACAAATATTTGAGGAGAATTTTAATGTCAGAAGGTAAACAAATTCAGCGCAGTGTTTTTTTTATTTCTGATGGTACGGCCATTACCGCTGAAACCCTCGGACACTCTTTGCTGGCGCAGTTTCCGCATGTAGATTTTGACATTCATATCATCCCTTATATTACCTCTGAAGAGGCTGCTACAAACGTCGTAGCTGAGATCAATCAACGCTCACAAAAAGACGGTCAAAAGCCTTTGGTGTTTGATACCTTAGTTGACCCTTATGTACGTGATATTATTAATACAGCTGATGCAATAAATCTTGATGTATTTGAAGGGCTTATTAGTAAGTTGTCTGATGAATTAGGCACATCGCCTACGACTTTAGTCGGACAAACTCATGCAGTGACTGATTCTGAGTCATATAAGGCCCGTATTGATGCGGTACATTTTGCTCTAGATAATGATGATGGTGCACGTACACGCCATTATGATAAAGCTGATTTGATTTTGATTGGGGTATCACGTTCGGGTAAAACACCGACGTCAATTTACCTATCTTTGCAGTTTGGAATTCGTGTTGCGAACTATCCTTTAACTGAAGAGGATTTGGATGATAATCGTCTGCCTGCAGTGCTTCGTCCCCATAAAAATAAGCTATTTGGCTTGATGATTGATGCAGAACGTCTTGTAGCGATTCGTTCGGAGCGTAAAGCAAATAGCCGTTATGCAAGTTATAACCAGTGTCAAATGGAGTTGCGTGCAATTGAGGGGATTTATATTTCAGAAGGCATTAAGTATTTAAATGTGTCGGAAATGTCGATTGAAGAAATCTCAACACGTGTATTACAGATGACAGGTTTGAAGCGTCGAATCGGTTAACACTCAAATGAGCCACGCCTAAGTGGCTCATTTTTTATAAATATGAAATATGGATTGATAAGAATTTAATATCAGTATGTATAAAATAAATGCCATCTATAATGTCATTTTTTATAAAAATAACCTCTTGAAAGAGTAGATTAGAGAAAGCGCTTATTTTGAATGGAAATAAAAAACTAAAAATTGAGCAAATTTTATTAGAAAAATTAAATAAAATATTTTAACCATCTAAATAATCATGATGTTTTTATTTACCAAATTTAGACAAAAGTAGTGCGATTTCTATGTGCTAAATACGGATGAAAATGCTTTGATTCGACCCAACAATGTAGCTTATTTTTCAGATAGTTTTATGTACTAATTTGCTTTGATAGCACTTTTATAAGCACAAAAAAATGAACCAATTGATCACAAAACAACCAAATTAAATTCGTGAGCCTATACGAAACCAGCATAAGCTCATTTAAAAATGGATGAATTATGGTGCTTTTACATGGTGAATGATGACATCACATGGATAAAGATGATCATTAATCGCCTGAATTTCATGACTATGCACTTTCATAATTGGCCATGTCACTAAGGTGCAGTTGGGACGTTGTAAAGCCAAATAATAACTATCTGACTTTAAAAAAGTCTTATTTTGAATGGCTGTATTTGGCATGAGCAAATGCTTAAGCCATGTATCTTTAACTTGCTCTTCTAAAAAACGTAGCGCTAAAAGGCTTTTAATGCGGTTGTTAAATAAGCGTCGATTTTTAATCACCAAAGGGTGTTCAATCAGTTTATGTATAAAACGTTCTGTTTTGGGTAAAACAAAGTGGGGTTGTATTTGAAATACAGCAACTTGCTGTGCATGTTGACTGATGTGGTTCAGTTGCGTAGCCGTGTCTTGGTCGATACCAATTACTGCGACATTTTTATGGTTAAAGTCAAAATTTTTAATATCTTTTGAAGAAAGAAGTATGCCTTTAAATTCTTTAAAATCAGTATATATATTTTGAAAGGCCTGATGCGTGCCATCGGGCTGTTGTTTACTCATAAGTGGTGTTCCAATAATAATTGTTTTCGGGTGTATTTATAGGAATATAGATAGCGAACTTTCGCACAGAGGTAAAATACGGAATGTAATCTGGACAGTCATCCCGAAAATAATGCTGTAATCATCAAAAGATTATGTGAATTTGTGGGAGATTCGCAGAATTATGAATTGTCGAAGATTGGGGGGCTTTGCAAATAGCAACTTTCATTACAGAGATAAGAAGTCGATATGGAAAGAATATGAATGCTATTTGCAGGTCCAAATATTTTAAAGTTGGTTACGAATGCTCATCAAGCGTTCAAAACTGTCTAAGCGTTTCTGTGTGTCATAAATATCACAAGTAAAAATAAATTCATCGACATCATAGCGTTGTGCTAATGCTTCTAAGCCTGCTTTTACTGTGGAATTCGATCCAATTTGAGCTATGGCATAAAAACTTTCAACCGACATTTTTTCGGACGTAGACCAAATGCCTTCCATGCTTGGGATTGGTGCTGGAAGTTTGCCACGTTGGTTGCGAAACATATTTAAAATGCGTTGGTATGGTGTAGTTGCTAAGAATTCAGCTTCAGCATCGGTTTCAGCCACAACAACAGGAACCCCCATAGAGACATAAGGGCGCTCAAGGTATTCCGAAGCTTGGAAATTGTCGCGATAAATTTGAATGGCTTGGCCTAACATACGGGGTGCAAAGTGTGAGGCAAATGAATAGGGTAGGCCAAGCTGTGCTGCCAGTTGTGCGCTGAATAAGCTTGAGCCCAACAGCCAAACTGGAACGTGTGTACTTTGGCCAGGCGTTGCAATAATCCGCTGGTTTGGCATAGGGTCTTTAAAATATTGCAAAATTTCTGTGACATCACGAGGGAATTGATCTTCGGTTTCTTGCTGTCCGCGACGTAAGGCACGCATTGTATTTTGGTCTGTACCAGGTGCACGACCTAAACCTAGCTCAATACGGTTAGGATATAAGGTTGCTAATGTGCCAAATTGTTCAGCAACTACTAATGGTGCATGGTTAGGAAGCATTATTCCGCCTGAACCCAATTTGATCTGTTGTGTATTTGCCAGTAAATAGCCTAAAAGCACTGATGTTGCAGAGCTCGCAATCCCAGCCATATTGTGATGTTCTGCTACCCAAAGGCGTTCGAAACCCAGCTTTTCTGCATGTTGTGCCAGTTCCAAAGCATGATGTAAGGCATCTGCAATCGTTTTGTTTTCACGAACAGGTGCAAGTTCTAATATTGAAAATTTAATTTCATTTAAGTTACGCATAACTGGCCTCGTATTCTTTATATCGACATAATACGATATATGGGTTTGCATGTATATCGATAAATTTCGATATTAATCGCATTCAGCACAATCTATATAAGCATGATTATAAATGTGTTCGGGTCTGGGCTGTATTCCACCTTTAATAGGTATTCCTGTTGTATCGTATATATATTCGTTCTTCTAAAATGATGATTGATATAGTGGTTTAGATGTTTTGCTTGGACATTAAAAAAGCACCCGAAGGTGCTTAATATTGAGCGCTAGCCTAAGAGGCTATCCTACTTAGCGACGGTCTTGTTTGTACCAACCTAGGTGACGGCCGTTGTCATGGCGATAGGCTGAGTTGTTGTAGCGGTATTTAGAATTGCGGTAGCCACGATTGTCATAGCGGTCATCATAACGGCTGTCATAACGATTGTTGTATCTATCATCATAACGACGGTCTTGGCTAACTTTTTGGCCTAAAGCAGCACCACCAGCAGAGCCCGCTGCAGCACCAATATATCCACCATTTGTGCCACCCATATTTTTACCAACGGTATAACCGCCAGCACCGCCAAGTGCACCACCAATAATTGCGCCATTACGATCACGTTTATTTGAGGCTGCTGCAGCACCTGCGCCACCACCAATTGCAGAACCAATCATAGCGCCAGTTTGGCCACCCATTTGATTACCAATGGCTGCACCTACAACACCACCAAGTGCTGAAGTAAGGGCTGTATTTGTGGCATTGCCTGCATTTGCTGCAGTCATGGTCATTGCTGAAGCTGCAAATACGGCACTAAAGAATACGGTTTTGATTTTCATTTTAAACTCCTAAGAGCATCACAATTTCGTCTTGAGTTAAATGTAAGAAAAAAGATGGAAAAAATAGTGAAGGCTAATATTGCTCAGTAGTATTATTTGGTTAATGCTTTGTAATTTTAGATCTTTAATTGCTTCATAATTAATTAAATATTCACAACACATTGTTTTATATGGTTTTATTTTGGTATTTGATTGTGTGTAAAAATTATAATCTTAAGAAAGATGAGCCTCCCATAAGTCCGCGCTTAGCTTGGGAAATAGAGATGTTGTTTTTTTGTTTTTTTTCTATAATTTAGTTGTAACAGATTTCAAAAATATAATTTTATAAAAGAAAGACATAAGATATGAATGCCAAAGAAAACTTAAATTATGAAACAGTAATTCAGCTTGTAGAAGCATTATATGAAACATGTTTAAACAGGAAGCCTGATGATTCAGGAAAAAAACAATATACTGAAATGATATTGAATGCGTCTGATCGTATATCTGTGACAAATCAGATTATTGCATCAATGATGAGTAGTGAAGAAAAATTAAATGCGAATAGAAATGCGCAATTAAATATACGAAATAAGGGAGCTTTTTTTACTAATAAGCTTCTTAAAAATAATATTCAGTTTAAAAATATCGCATTGTTGGGAACATGTGTTTCAGAAAAAATAACAAATTATGGAAATCTTGCTGGTAGAAATATTTCTCATTATTTAATGGGGTCACTTCACTATGATCCAGTTCCTAGAGTTGAAACGAATCAGTTAGATGCAGTAATTGTACATCTCACATTACGGCATTTTTTATGGGATATTTTAGGTGGCTCTGTAGCTGGTGATGTGCTTCATGTACATAGTGATCATCAATTTGCTAAAAATTATGATCAATATTTGGAGCAGTTCAAAAAATATATTGGGGCTAAAATAGATCAAATCAAAAATGAGCTCAAATATGATGGGCCGATATTTTTTCTTTCATTTATAGAACCTCCTTTAAAAGCTCAGGGGGATTTTTTAATAAACCGCTCTAGATCTCTTTATAGATTTGTTCGTGATATAAATGATTATTTAGAGGATATTTTATCAAAAGAAAGTAATGTCTATTATTTTGAAATAAATGACCTTTTGAATTTTGTTGGCGACAGTCTAATAGTTGATAGTGTACAGAGTCATCTTTCACATAGTGGACTTAATGATGGTGAAGATACTCATTTAATGATTGGTTCTATTTTTGAAAGATTAGATAATATGTTGATTCGTATTAAAAATCTTTCTACCATAAAATTAATTATTACAGATTTGGATAATACTTTATGGAGAGGCGTTGCTGCTGAGTTTGAAACGATTATAGCTCATGAATTAACTGAGGGTTGGCCACTGGGTTATGTAGAAGCCTTATTAGAATTCAAACGACGTGGTGGACTTTTAGCAATCTCAAGTAAAAATAATCATGATGAAACTGTAGGTCGGTTTGATCATATTTGGCAAAACACGATTAAAGTACAAGATTTTTGTGCACTTAAAATTAATTGGGATCCAAAATCTAAGAATATTGCAGAAATATTAGAAGAGACTAATCTTCTCCCTGAAAATGTTTTATTTATTGATGATAATCCGCGTGAAATCGAAGAGGTGTTGAGTGTTTTTCCAACAATAAATACATTAAGTGGGGAGCCTCAGATTTGGAAAAATAAAATTTTATACGCACCAGAAATGCAAACTTTGCATATTACAAATGAATCTGCTGCGAGAACTGAGTTGATTCAGGCTAAAATTCAGAGAGATCACTCTGAAAAAACAATGAATCGTGAAGAGTTCTTACTCTCTTTAGAGCTTAAAGTTAATTTTGATATCATTTTGGATCAACAGAATGCCAACTTTATCAGAGCATTTGAACTTATTAATAAAACGAATCAGTTTAATACAACTGGAAAGCGGTGGACTGAGTCAGAGATTATTCAGTTATTAGATAGCAAAAAATTAAAAATTTATACTGTTCAAGTAGAAGATAAATTCAGTAATAACGGTATTGTTGCTGTTGCTTTGGTAGAAGAAGACACAATTTCTCAAGTTGTAATGTCTTGCCGTGTTTTTGGTTTGGGTGTTGAAACAGCTTTATTGGCATACATTGCTAAAAATGATGTGGTAAAAGAGGCTTTGTACAATGATACAGGGAAAAATAAAGCATCAAGTTTCTATTATGCTGACCATGGCTTTAGTCAAGTAGGAAACGCATATACAGTTTCTGATTTACTTGTGGAGATGCCTCATTGGATTAGTGAGGTTGCTTAATATTATTGCTGTTTTGTTGATACTTGAAGACGATATGAATAGGGGTATTTAGAATAAAAGAGTCTTCTTTAGACATGATGCTCCATTTTTTAGCGTATAGTTTTTTATAATAAAAACCCGCTTAATGTCTGACATTGAGCGGGTTTTAAATTTAGATGTGCCGAATTAACGATGACGGCGATGTTTTTTGTATTTACGGCTACTGTTATTGTAATTTTTGTCTTTAGAGATTTTATTCCCTAAAGCCGCACCACCTGCAGCACCAAGGGCAGAACCAACATAACCGCCATTTGTACCACCCATGCTTTTACCTACGGTATAACCAGCACCGCCACCAATTGCACCGCCAATCGCAGAATCTGTGCGATTACGACGATCACTGGCTACAGCAGCACCACCAGCACCACCTAATGCAGCACCAATGGTCGCACCAGTGCCGCCCATATTTTTACCAATTGCAGTACCTGCAACGCTACCGAGTGCACTAGCAGCAGCAACGCGAGTGGTGTTGTCAGCGTGGGCGTTAACCGTAAATACTGAAGTGAGTGCTAAAGCACTACTAAGTAAAAGTGTATTCATTTTCATGGTTAACTCCATGTCCAATCGTGTTTGGACTCTTTAATTTCATTAGATGGGGTAAATGTAACAAAAGAATTCTTTATAAATATGGAGAGCCTTCTCCAAATTAATGTGCTTTGGTGTAAGCAATGTTTTTCTTTGTAACAATTGTGAAAAAATTGCCTTTAATTTCCTCAATTCAAAGCAATGATGAATGAATTAAGTAGAATAATGATTGGCGCTAGTTTTGAAATTTTGTCTAAAACAGCAAAATCATACTTTATTAGGCACAACTGAACGTCCTGAATATGTTCTTATTGAGGGTATTAGTCCTATAAGCACAACAGGATATGTTGTGGCGCTTAAATTTAGCTGAATTTAGGCAGATTAAAAATACGTTTTTGTCGGATTGGCGACATGCATGATATAGCCCATAGAAACAGGCGGAAGATAGAGTGATGTTGTGTCTTATATATAAGTTAAAGACACAAGCAGCTGAATAACAATAAAGATGTCATTTAAAACTGAGAATCTGTAAACTAGGCGCAAAATGAAGATTTGTCTGCTCTAGCCAAATTTTATTTCGCGTATTAGAGCAGGCGTTAAAGAGATATTTTGTAAAATGAAAGAATCACTGCGTTTGCGGTTGGATCAATTATCTGACCGTCACGAAGAATTAAATGCCTTACTCGCAGATGTTGAGGTAATTTCAGATAATAAACGTTTTCGTCAACTTTCACGCGAACATAGTGATTTGAGCGAAATTACTGAAGTATGGCACAAATATACTCAAGCTGAGGCAGATATAGAAACTGCTGAAGCGATGTTGTCTGATCCTGATTTTAAGGAAATGGCTCAGGAAGAAATTAAAGAAAATAAAGCTTTGATTAGCACTTTGGAAGCTGACCTTAACATCTTAATGATTCCTAAAGATCCGAATGATGCGAACTCTGCATATTTGGAAATCCGTGCAGGAACGGGTGGTGATGAAGCTGCGATTTTCTCAGGCGACTTATACCGTATGTATAGCAAATATGCCGAATCTAAAGGTTGGCGTATTGAAGTACTTTCAGAAAATGAAGGCGAGCATGGCGGTTATAAAGAAGTCATTTGCCTTGTAAATGGCGAAGGCGTGTATGGCCGTTTGAAATTTGAAAGCGGTGCGCATCGTGTACAGCGTGTACCAGCGACAGAATCACAGGGTCGTGTGCATACTTCAGCATGTACCGTAGCAATTTTGCCTGAAATAGATGTAGACACCACAGTAGAAATTAACGCATCTGATTTGCGTATTGATACTTATCGTGCGTCAGGTGCGGGTGGTCAGCACATTAACAAAACCGATTCGGCAGTTCGTATTACCCATCTTCCAACAGGAACTGTGGTGGAATGTCAGGATGAGCGTTCACAGCATAAGAACAAAGCCAAAGCGATGGCTTTACTTGCTTCACGTCTGGAAAATGCAAAACGTGCAGCTGCAGATGCGGCAACGTCTGAAATGCGCCGTGACTTGGTTGGCTCGGGCGACCGCTCTGAACGTATCCGTACCTATAACTATCCGCAAGGCCGTATGACCGATCACCGTATTAACTTAACGCTATATAAGTTAGATGCTGTGATGGAAGGCGACTTAACAGAATTGCTGGATAGTTTGCACCGCGAATATCAAGCCGATCAGTTAGCGATGCTTGCTCAGCAGAATGGTGGCTAATGAATATTGCACAGGCGTTGGCCTACCGCGGTGAACCTGAAAGCTATGAGCGTCAGGAAAATGCATGGTTACTCGAGCACATTACGAAAATTGATTCTTTTGATTTAATCATGAAGAAGGATCAAGCGTTAACCGCAGAGCAAGAACAAGCTTATCTCGCTGGTTTAGAACGTATTGCAGCGGGTGAGCCATTGGCTTATGTTACGGGTTCACAGCCATTTTGGACTCTAGACTTAAAAGTGACTAAAGACACTTTGGTACCGCGTCCGGATACTGAAGTATTGGTTGAAACCGTGTTGCGTTTAGATTTACCTGAAGATGCGCGTATTGTAGATTTAGGCACAGGAACAGGTGCCGTTGCTTTGTCATTGGCAAGTGAACGGCCTGATTGGTCTGTTACAGCGTCAGACATTTATGAGCCGACACTGGAAGTCGCAGAATACAATGCAAAAGCACATGATTTAGCGCATGTGAAGTTTGTATTGGGTTCATGGTTAAAACCATTTGGCCGTGAATTCTTTGATGTGATTGTGTCGAATCCGCCGTATATCGATGCAGACGATGTGCACATGAAAGATCTAGCGACAGAGCCTGAGCGCGCTTTAGTGGCAGATAAGCATGGTCTTGCAGATATCGAGCAAATTATTCAGCAAGGCAAAAAGCATTTAACCGTGAATGGCTGGGTTGCGCTCGAACATGGATATGATCAAGGTGAAGCGGTACGTCATCTATTTTTACAAGCGGGCTATCGTGAGGTCCGTACTGTAAAAGATTATGGCGGAAATGACCGTGTGACCTTAGGGCAATGGCAACAGTAATGTAGCTGCGCCAAAAACAAATGATAAAAGCGCATTCAATGCGCTTTTATTTTGAAAGGCGGTTACTGTTTAATAACGTCTCGCCAGCGAAGTAACCAAGTTTCTAGTGCTTGCATGACACGATCGGTTAACTTACCTAATATTGCCAATAAAATAATCGCTAAAATGACAATATCTGGTCGCGAGGTTTCTCGGCCATCACTAAGTAAATAGCCAATTCCTTGTGTTGCTGCAATTAATTCAGCAGCAATCATAAACATCCAAGATAAACTCAGACCATTACGTAGCCCAGTCAATATGCCTGGGGAGGCTGCTGGTAATATGATTTGCTGTACAAGTTGCCAATATTTTAAACGATAGACTTGAGCGACTTCGATTAATTTACGGTCTACGCCTTTAATTGCAGCTACAGTGTTGGTATACACAGGAAAAAATGCACCAATTGCAATTAAAGTAATTTTTGAAGCCTCATCAATACCCAGCCAAAGGAGCAGAAGTGGTATCCATGCTAAGCTAGGAATAGACTTAATGGCTGAAAAACTTGGTTCTAAAAAGGCTTCAGCTTGTTTGCTTAGACCAACCCATACTGCAAAAAACAAGGCTAAAAAACTGCCGATTAAAAAGCCAATTAATACACGTAAGCTACTCGCCCAAATATGTTGCCATAAATCTCCAGCTGCCAATTCTGTGAAGCTTTGCCAAAGGCTACTGGGTGCAGGGAGTAAATACGGTTCAATCCAGCCTGCACGAACCAAATATTCACATAATATAAGAACTAAAACTGGGATCGTGAGTGCTTTTGACCAAGTGCTTAACTTGGGCCTAGATGCTTCACTTTCAATTTTCGGTTTGAGTGAAGTAGGTGCTTTCGGTGTTGCTTGAGGATGTGTCATAAGTCAAAAAATGCCTTTTACTTCACAGCATTTTGTGCAAATTTTGCATCAAGTAATTGAGTCACTACTTGGTTTACATCTGTGCCTTTACGTACTAAATCTTCTTCGGTCAAAATATTGCCTGCTTTTTGTAAGGCAGCAATATGTTTTGCAGTTGGAACGTTTTGATCGAAGTTGGTACGGCTAATTTGTAGTTTTGCAACATTTAAAGGAAGCTTAGATTCCTTGGCTAATAGTGCGGCAACTTGATCAGGATGTGCTTTGGCCCATTTTCGTGCTTGTTCATACGCCTTAATCACCGCGGTCACAGTTTCAGAGTTTTCTTTTGCAAAAGCATCTTTTACGCTTAAAACGCTATAGCTTTTGAAGCTGACATTGCGGTAAAGCAGTTTTGCTCCAGACTGTAGTTGAGCTGAAGCCATTAATGGATCAAGTCCAGCCCAAGCATCGACTTGGCCACGCTCTAATGCCGTTTTACCATCTGGGTGTTGTAAATGAACCAGTTGAACATCTCGTTTAGTTAAACCAACTGTTTCTAGCGCTTGTAAGGTAAATAAATAGGGATCAGTACCTTTGGTTGCTGCAATTTTTTTAGATTTTAAATCTTTTAAACTCTTAATATTTGAGTTTTTAGCCACCAGTAATGCGGTCCATTCAGGTTGGCTTTGAATATACACTGTTTTAATAGGGCTACCGTTGGCCTTGCTTAATACCGCAGCTAAACCTGCAGTAGATGCAAAATCGACACTACCACTATTTAAATACTCTAATGAGCGGTTTGAACCTTGGCTAAATACCCATTTGATTTGGCTTTGAGGGAAGGCTTTTTCTAAAAGTTTTTGATCTTTAACCACTAAACTAGTTGGGGCATAGTAGGCATAATCCAGTTTGATTTCTTTTGGTGGTGCTGCCAAAGTCACTGTGGTTACTAAAGCCGTAGTAGCCAAGATAGCAAGTTGACGAATCGTTTTCATATAACCCCGAAAATGTATAGCGCAAAAATAATTCGTTATAAATACGTGCTGAAGTTAAATAGAGCAAAATAGAAAAAGTGATAACAAAATGAAAAATATAAAAATAGAGTATTTTAAATATTAAGTTATTGAAAAATATTTATTTTAAAAATTTAGTATGTGATTTTGTTTTATATATCAAATAGATCATAAAATTTCAGTTAAATTGATAAGTATAGTTTAGGGCTGTAAAAAGGTTTTTTATACAAAATAAAGCGGCCATGTCGGCCGCCGTATTTTTAATGATTATTGTACTACTGTGATAGATTACATTGGGTAATCTTGTAGACATTCTGCCACTTCAACTTGGTTGAAAGCATCAGTTTCTACTGCAAGACAATAGGCAACAATTTTAGTAGTTGCTGTAATGTAAGCTTCATCTTTTAAATTGGCACCAGCTTGAACTTCTTGAATGGTTTCCGT
The DNA here is from genome assembly GCF_004209135.1 of Acinetobacter sp. WCHAc060006. NCBI lineage: Bacteria > Pseudomonadati > Pseudomonadota > Gammaproteobacteria > Moraxellales > Moraxellaceae > Acinetobacter > Acinetobacter sp. WCHAc060006. The sequence continues at coordinate 127,025 of NZ_SGSS01000001.1, forward strand.
TGAAATATCCAAGTGTTGTGCAATTTCAAGTGCCTGCTCATTTAAGAAAAATGTAGAGACAATATTGGCTAAATCAATATCAGAAATCTTAAGTAGTTCCTGATGAAACTGAGCTTCAGTCTGTTCAGTTGCTTGAAAAATTGATTCAGAGAAATTTTGTACCAAGCTTTGCTCGAGTACGTCTATCATCTTAAGCATGTGGGAGCCTTCGAGGTGATGAGATCAGAGAGTGAGATACAGCCAAAATAACAATAAGCAAAATGCTTTAAATTGAGTGAAAAATAACCTATTTAAAGGAGATTGGCAATCTTCTAGCGATGAACGTACAGTCGTATTTGTGTTTTTTAATAAACTATTGATAAATTTGTAAATTTTTCAATTAATCTAAAATTAAGCTTATTTGAGTGATTTTAAATATTAGACTTCTGAAATTTCATTCTGTTGTTTTTGGCGGTACATCCCTGGGTTGACGCCTGTCCATTTTTTAAAAGCACGGTGAAATGCACTTGCATCATGGAAATTCAGTTGTTCACTAATATCTTGTAAGGTTAAATGGCTTTGTGCGAGCAAATCAATCGCAAGGTCACGTCGTATGTCATTTTTGAGTTGTTGAAAATTAATACCTTCTTGCTTAAGTCTACGTTGCATCGTGGCTTCCGACATATTAAAAAGGGGCGCTAGTTCAGTCAGTTCTTCCCAATCAGCCGTTGCGGTTTGCATAAAGTGTTTACGAATTTGATGGCCCAATGCATTGGGGTTTTTATAACGCACCAATAAGTTATATGGTGTATGCAGAATAAATTGATGCCAAGTTTTTTGGTCTTGCTTAATGGCTAAGTTTAAGTAGTTGGCATCAAACTGAATATAGTTTTCGTCGGCAGCATATTGAATATCATCACAAAATCGAACTTTATAGTCGTGATCATCGTTCGGCGCAGTGCAACGTAGCTGAATTCGATTCAAAACAATACGTTGTCCACATAACCAGCACATCAGGCCATGAATTAACATTAAATACGTGGCATAACTGAACATGCGTTTGGGCAAGGTGTTTTCTTGAATCACAATATATGCATAGTGTTCTTCCACAAAAAACTTACTTTTAAAATCATCTAAAATAAGATTTAAAAATTGAAGAATTTGCGTTAGAGCTTGTTTTAAATCAGCGCTTTGCGTAACTGATTTGGATAAGAATGTATAACTGCCTCGGCGCATGGGATGCGAGTCCATCCCAAAAAACTCATCATTCATTGCATCCGCAAGTACAATCCAAAGCTGTGCATATTGGCTTACCGACACACGAGTTTTATCCGAATGCAGCAGTTCAGGTGCAATACCCGCTTTTTGCAGTAAAGCAAAAGTGTCATAGCCTTGTTGTTTTGCATGAAGGAGTGCTTCATGTACAAGGCTAATTGAAATTGTTCCTTTGAAATAGTCGTGATCCAATCTAAATTCCATGATTGAGCTGAAGTATATTTTCTATTGTTCAAATACATCACGCGTGATGCAGTATTTGGAAATTGTACTCAATTTATTCTGTGATTACTCTGTGTCTTAAGTCGAATTTTAAAACATGTTGTTTAGGATAAAAGAAAATGAAAATCCAAGGAAAAGTGTTTGTAGTTACAGGTGGTGCGTCTGGTTTAGGGGCGGCTACAGCTACTTATTTGGTTGGGCAAGGCGCAAAAGTCATTATGGTCGATATGAACCAAGACTTAGGTGAAAGCTTACAACATCGCCTAGGTGAGCATGCTGAATTTGTCATGTTAGATGTAACTAGCGAAGCTGCAACAGAAGCTTTTTTTCAACATGTTGAGAATAAATATGGTCAATTAAATGGTTTGGTCAATTGTGCGGGGATCGCACCTTCTGCAAAAGTATTGGGTCGCGATGGTTTGCATGACTTGGCAATGTTCCAAAAAGTATTGAATATCAATGTGTCTGGTACATTTAATATGATTCGTTTTGGCGCGCGCTTAATAGCTAAATATGAATTAAAAGCGGGTGAAGAAGAGCGTGGTGTGATTGTGAATACAGCCTCTGTGGCAGCTTATGATGGTCAGATTGGGCAATCTGCCTATGCAGCTTCAAAAGGTGCAGTTGTCGCAATGACTTTACCCTTAGCTCGTGAGTTGGCTCGCGAAGCGATTCGAGTAATGACCATTGCGCCAGGGATTATGGAAACGCCTATGCTTAAAGGCCTACCGCAAAATGTACAGGATGCTTTAGGGCAAATGGTGCCATTTCCACCGCGTTTAGCAAAACCAGAAGAATTTGCGCACTTGGTAGGGCATATTTTTGAAAATGGCTACCTAAACGGCGAAGTGATTCGTTTGGATGGTGCAATTCGTATGCAACCTAAATAATTCATTTTAAGAAAAAACTTCTTGTTTCCTTTTGATGGGTGAGCAACGAAACTTAATTTATTACTGGCTAAATGGGATGTTTGGCCAGTAGGTGGCGCAACCGCCACTGCAATGTATTCGATAGTGAAAATAATTAAATTTTAAAAGGATGTAAGCATGATTTTGAATGATGAACAAAAAATGGTTCAGGAAATGATGCGTGATTATTCACAAAATAAACTAAAACCTACTGCTGCAGAACGCGATAAAACTTCGCGCTTTCCAGCGCAAGAATTAAAAGAATTGGGTGCCTTAGGTGCTTTAGGTATGACTGTGTCTGAGCAATGGGGTGGTGCAGGCATGGACTATGTGTCTTTGGTTGTGGCTATTGAAGAAATTGCCGCAGGTGATGGCGCAATTTCGACCATTGTAAGCGTACAAAACTCTTTGCCATGTGGAATTACCCAGCGTTATGGCACAGAGCAACAGAAGCAGCAATACTTAAGCAAATTAGCGACTGGAGAAATGTTAGGTTGCTTCTGCTTAACAGAGCCACAAGCTGGTTCAGATGCCAGTGCATTGATGTGTCAGGCTGTACGTGATGGTGATGAGTGGGTTATCAATGGTACCAAGCAATTTATCACCACCGGTAAATATGCTGATGTCGCATTGGTGTTTGCAGTGACAGATAAAGTAGCTGGCAAAAAAGGCATTTCATGCTTTTTAGTACCAACAAGTACTGAAGGTTATATCGTATCACGTTTAGAAGAAAAAATGGGCCAACATTGCTCAGATACTGCAACGATTATATTTGATAACTGTCGTATACCTGCTGATCATTTATTGGGTAAAGAAGGTGATGGCTACAAAATTGCTTTATCCAATTTAGAATCGGGCCGTATTGGTATTGCAGCCCAGTGTATTGGTATGGCGCGGGCGGCTTTGGATGCAGCCATTGAATATGCCAATGAGCGTCAAGCATTTGGTGTCAATATTGTAGAGCATCAAGCGGTGGCATTTCGTTTGGCCGACATGGCCACACAGATTGAAGCCGCACGTCAGTTGATTTTTCATGCGGCCACTTTAAAAGATGCCAACTTAGCCTGCTTAAAAGAAGCGTCTATGGCGAAGCTATTTGCCTCAACTATGGCAGAGCGGGTGTGTTCAGATGCAATTCAAATTCATGGCGGCTATGGCTATGTTTCGGATTTTCCTGTTGAACGAATTTATAGAGATGTGCGTGTCAGCCAAATTTACGAAGGCGCATCCGATATTCAGCGCCTCGTAATTGCGCGTGAAGTTGCCAAGTCATAAACATGCAGAGTCATAAGCATGAAGGCCGAAGTCATTAGACTTTGGTCGATGTTCAAAGCCTGCAATACAGATGAGGTTTATGGAAATTGCAGGCCTTCTTTAAACGTGTTTTTCTAATTATATAAAAAAGGCGTGAGTTTAACTTAGGCCAAATTGAAGTACGGGATGTACAGCGCCACACAGCAAGATGTGTGTAAGCAATATAACAATGCTGAAGTGACATAGAGCAGATGCCAAGTCCTCAGCCGACATGATATAGGGAATACCATGAAAACACTTGAACAAGCATATCTCGATTTTGATTTTGAAAAATTAATTATAATGCAATTACAAGGTCATTCTAAGGAAGTAAATGCCTATGTGGAATGTTGCCAGCGGTACGTTGGACAGCACAAAACAGCGTTTATTTGGGAAGGTAAGAATGGCGAATCGGCAACATGGACTTTTGAACAACTAGATGAAGCCTCAGGCAAGCTTGCAAATTATTTTAAAGGTTTAGGTATTCAAAAAGGTGATTGCATCGCGGGCTTATTGCCACGTACAGCAGAATTACTCATAACTGTATTGGCTACATGGCGTATTGGAGCAATTTATCAACCCTTATTTACTGCGTTTGAATCTAAAGCAATTGAGCACCGTATTGAAGTTGCACAGACTAAACTGATTGTGACCAATACAGAGCAACGTGCAAAATTAAACAACCTTAAAGTGCCGCATATTTTAACGGTTGGGCAAGTCGATGTAATGCCTAACTCGACAGCGACTGAGGCGGGTTTTTGGACAGTGATGGCCCAGCAATCTGTACACTGTGATGCAGAAATGCAAAGCTTTGATGACTATTTTTTAATGATGTTTACCTCAGGTACGACAGGTTTGGCGAAATCTGTACCTGTACCTTTAAAGGCAATGTTAGCTTTTAAAGGTTATATGACCCATGCTGTCGATTTACGTGAAGAAGATTCATTTTGGAACTTAGCTGACCCAGGTTGGGCTTATGGTTTGTACTATGGTATTACAGGGCCATTAAGCTTAGGTCATAGCATTATTATGGATGAGCGTGCATTTAGTGTAGATAACGCATTGCAAATTATTCAAAAATATAAAGTGAGTAACTTAACAGGATCGCCAACAGCATTTCGTTTGTTTTTTGGCTTTAAAGAAAAGTTTGATGAGTCAATTAAAACCCATTTGCGTGTGGTGAGTAGCGCGGGTGAGCCACTTACACCTGAAGTTATTCATTGGTTTAACCATGATCTAAATGTCAATATTTACGATCAATATGGTCAGACTGAATTGGGTATGGTAATTGCCAACCATCATGCCTTAGTGCATGAAAAGAAAGTAGGTTCTGCTGGGTATGCAATTCCTGGGCATCGTTTTGCTGTATTAGATAGTAATAACCAAGAAGTAGTAGCAGGCGGTATTGGTACCTTGGCCATTGATTGCTCACAGTCACCTTTGTTTTGGTTTAATGGCTATGGGGGCAATAATCGTAAATCATTTGTCGGGCACTATTATTTAACAGGTGATACTGTACGTTTAAACGAACATTTGGGCATCGATTTTATTGGTCGTGCTGACGATGTCATTACAACGTCAGGCTATCGCGTGGGTCCTTTTGATGTGGAAAGTACTTTGCTTGAGTGTGAAGAGGTTCTAGAGTCAGCAGTTATTGGTAAGCCAGACCCTGAGCGTACTGAGATTGTGAAAGCTTTTGTGGTGCTTAAAACACAATATGCTGGTACGGCAGAACTCATGAAAAAACTACAAGAATATGTACGTTCACGGTTATCAAAACATGCATATCCAAAAGAAATTGAATTTGTAGACAGCTTACCTAAAACATCAAGTGGTAAAATTCAGCGTAATTTGCTCAAGCAACAAGAAATTGCAAAATTAGAGCAGTTAGCCAAAGTGGGTTGAATAATTTAATTTATCTAAATATAAGGCGGTCAAATGACCGCCTTTATTGTTGATGTAATTTGTTATTTTTTAATATGTCGCATCTTTTTTAATGGTTGGCCATCGGGAGATGCTTTGGAAAAAACACGAAGCAAGTGATGGTGGCAAGCAATGCACAGGCGGCCATAATACTAATTAAGCCTATAGCGCCTACAGCTGAAGTACTTCCAGTAATTGCGGTAATGATTGCACCAAAGCCAAATTGCAGTGCACCCAATAAAGCTGAAGCTGTGCCTGCATTTTGGTGTTGAAAAGTTAATGCCAATTGTGTTCCTGTTGGCATAATAAAACCAAGCAAGGCAACAGCTATAAAGATAATAATACAAAATAGAATTAACTGATTTATACCAAAAACAAGACAACAGAAAAGCATAGCCATGACGATGAGTAAGGCAAATGTTGTAAATTTATAGGCGTTGAGGAGCCCAAACTTTTCATGCATTTTTGGCGTTAAAATGGCCGCAATAATTAAGCCAAAAGCATTAAAGGCAAATAGTAGGCTAAATTGGGTAGAACTCAGCTGATATTGAGAAATAAGGACACTTGCTGAGCCTGCAATGTAGGCAAAGAAAGCAGCCTGTGCAATACATAAGCTCAGTGCATAAATAATAAATTTACGGTCAGTAATGATGCGACCATACAGTTTAAATGTCTGTGAGAGCTTAAATTGTTGACGTAGCTTGATATCACGTGTTTCTGGTAGGTAAAGTGCGATAGCACTTATCACCACAATGCCATATACGGCAAGAAATGCAAAAATATTGCGCCAAGAACCCAAGCTTTGTAAGCCATTGCCGATCAGTGGTGCAACTACGGGTGATAAACCTAGAATTGCCAATACCATAGACATCATTTTACCCATGGCAGGGCCTTGATATTGGTCTTTAATCATCGCAAAAGCGATCACCATTCCAATAGACCCCCCAAGGCCTTGTACAAAACGAATGATTTGGAGTTGCATGACATTTGTTGCAAAAGCGCAGCTGATTGATGCGATTATAAAAATATTCAGCCCTAAATAGATCAGTGGCTTACGACCAAATTTATCTGAAAGTGGGCCATAGACCAATTGCCCAAGCATTAAACCCACAAAGAATGTCATTAAACTGAATTGTACTGCACCTTCGCTACTGCCTAGTGCCTCGGCCATTGCAGGTATGCTAGGCAAATACATATCAATGCCAATGGGGCCAAGTGTTGCAAGCAATGCAATAAGTATTGGCATTGCGCGATTGGGGGATGCTGTCATAATAAATCTGAATTGTTTAAATGGCGCACATTATGAAACTTACTGGTTTCCTAAGTCAAGGAAGAGCACATGGCTAAATTGGGTAGACCTTTGGCAATGACAGTAGAGCAACGCCGTAAAGAAATTTTTGCAGTTGCAGAACAGCTATTTGGTAATTATGGTTTTGAAAATGTCACGATGGCTCAAATTGCCAGTGAAGCAGGAATGTCTAAAAAAACGTTATATGCATATTTTGCAGATAAACGCGCCTTACTAAACTCATTGGTTGAGTCTTCTTATATTTGGCCAGAAGAAGCTTTTTCGGATTCTCTGTTGAATGCTGTAGATATGTTAAAACAACACATGAAAATGATAGCTGAGCACGTACTTTCTGAGCGTCATATAAAATTATGCCGTCTATCCATTGCGGAACACGCGGATATGGACGGCATGACACATACGTTTTATGAAATGGGGATTGCATCGAGTCGTAATCACCTCATTGTAGCTATTGAGCGTATTTTGCCCTCAGACTGGCGTTTAGCGTTAACTGCAGAGGTTTTGGCAGACATGCTTTTTGGTGCTTCAATTACTAAACCTTTCATTGATGCTTTATTCATCAATAAAGAAGCAAATTTAAAGGAAATTCATCAAAGAATTGACAATACTATCGATGCAATGCTGATAATAGCTTGAATATCGATACCATAATTGTTTAAACGGATATTGAAATAGTGAATCAGTCATCGGACTTGGACTTAGAACTCAGCGAAGCAGAAATGCACCTGTATAGTCGTCAAATACTCTTAGAGGGATGGGATCTTGAAGCACAAGAAAAGCTCAAACTTTCTAATGTGTTGATCGTAGGCTGTGGGGGGATTGGTTGTGCATTGGCTGAGTTATTGGCACGCGCAGGTGTGGGAAAAATTAGCTTAATTGATGCAGATAGCATTGAAGTGAGTAATTTGCAGCGCCAAATGGCTTTTGGACCTGCAGATATTGGTTTTTATAAAGCAGATATATTGGCAAAACGTTTAACACAAATTAACCCACATATTCAGGTGCACAGTATTGTCGCTAAGTTGGATAAAACCAATGCAGATTGCCTAATAGCATCGCAAGATTTGGTGCTCGATGGCTGTGATAATTTCACAACACGTTATTTGGTGAATCAAATTTGTCAGCAACACGGTGTGCCATTAATTAGTGCTTCAGCAATTGGCTTTCAGGGGCAATTGTTTATGGTTGAAGGCGATTCGGCTTGTTATGAATGTCTGTTTCCAAAAGAAGAACAGCAAAATGAAAGCCTACGCTGTGCGGACTCAGGTGTACTCGCGACCACGCCGAATGTGATGGCCAGCTTACAGGCGCATCATGCGTTATTATATTTGGGTTTAAACCTTAGGCCACTGAAGCAAAAGCTTTTATTGTGGAATGGTTTAAATATGACGCAGCGAATTTTAAATTTTATGCATGATGAAAATTGTGCAAGCTGTCAGGCAAGATAATCCTGCAAGGGCATAAAATTTTGCTACACTCACTACACTTTATTTTTCCTCAGACATTATGAAAAACAATATTTGGCTTGATGGATTACGTTCTGTTGCCCGTATGGGTGAAACAGCTGTGGTGGCAGCCAAGGCTGGCATTAAATACGCCACAGAAAAACCAAGCAATGCAAAACTCATGCGTGAAACTTTTGAATCGCTCGGTTCTACATATATTAAATTAGGGCAGTTTATTGCAAGTACGCCTTCGCTATTTCCACGTGAATATGTGGAAGAGTTTCAAGGTTGTCTAGATCAGACACCAAGCTTGCCGTTTAGCTATGTACAGCAGGTATTGGCTTCGGAGTTTGCAGGCCGTAATTTAGATGAAATATTTGCATCTATTGATGAAAAACCACTTGCGTCCGCATCTATTGCACAGGTACATGCAGCCACTTTAGTGAGTGGTGAAAATGTCGTAATTAAAGTCCAAAAGCCAGGTGTAGAAACCATTTTATACACTGACTTAAATGTCTTACATTGGGCGACTAAATTACTTGAAAAAGCTGTACCTAAAGTTAAATTTGCGTCTTTGGCAGATATTGTTGAAGAAATAAAAACACGTATGGTGCGTGAAGTTGATTTTATTGAAGAAGCACAAAATTTAGATGATTTTGTGAATTATTTAAATATTACCAATAATCAAGCAGCAACAGCACCTAAGGTTTATCATCAATATTCAACTCGTCGTGTGCTGACTATGCAACGCTTGTATGGTGTACCTTTGACTGATTTTGATATGGTTAAAAAAGTTGCAAAAGATCCATCACAAGTTTTAATTACTGCCATGAATACATGGTTTGGTAGCCTGATGATGTGTAATAGCTTCCATGCGGACTTGCATGCGGGCAATCTTATGTTCTTAGAAGATGGTCGTGTCGGCTTTATCGATTTTGGTATTGTGGGTCAGTTAAAGCCAGAAGTATGGACTGCCTGTATTGCATTTATGGATGCATTGCAAAAGACCGACTATGCTTTAATGGCTGAAAATATGCTGAAAATGGGCATGACGGATCATAAAATTGATACCAAAGTTTTGGCTGATGATTTAGAGCGTCTGTTTAGTGGTGTATTGCTGGCAGATCCGCAAGAATTGCTCACATCAAATCCTTCGGATATCAATGACATTATGATGGATATGGTGGGTGTAGGCGAACGTCATGGCATCCGTTTCCCACGAGATTTTGCGTTGTTATTTAAGCAAATGCTGTATTTTGATCGTTTTATGCGTATTCTAGCGCCGTATACAGATATTTATGCTGACCAGCGCTTACAGATGGTGCAAAGTATAGACCCTAATCTGTTGCTAAAGCACTAAGCTTTAATGCGCTTACAGTCTTTATGGCTTTGACACACTATTTTAAATCCCCCTTATATAAGGGGGACTTTTGTATTTGAGAGATTTATGGACGCGATTATTATTGAAGGCTTAAAGGTAGAGACAGTGGTGGGCTGTTTCAATTGGGAGCGTCAAATTATTCAGCCTTTAATGCTCGATTTGCAGATTAATACCAGTTTAGAGCAGGCATCTAATTCTGATGAGTTAGACGATACGCTCAATTATGCGGAAATTTGTGAAATTTCGGCAAAAGTGATTCAAGAAGCGCAACCTAAATTGATCGAACATGCAGCAAAACTGGTTTTGAATGCACTTTTTACTACCTTTCCTGTAGTGGAATCTATTATGATTACCATCCGTAAGCCTGCCATTATCCCGCAAGCAAATTCTGTAGGAATTCGTCTTGAACGTCACCGAAACGATATTCGCCTTAGCACTGGCGAGTAATTGCAATCCAAAACAGCATTTTCAACAAGCAATTGCACAACTCGCTCAATTCGGTGATTTAAGCTTTTCCAGTATTTATTTAATTCCGTGCCGAGATGCGATTGGTGCGGATTATTGGAATGCTGCGTGTTTATTGAAAAGTCATTTATCCGTAACGGATTTAGTCCTGCAATTAAAATGTATGGAAGCCGATTCAGGACGTATTCGACCTTCACATCAAATTACTTTAGATATTGATTTAATCGCATGGGGCAGTTGTTTGTCCAATATGCAGTTTAATGCAAAAAAACTACCTTTAGCATTAGATGTGAAAATTCCCATGTATGAGATTTGGTCAGATTTAGCTTTTGTACATGAGAAACATCACTTTCCTGTGGTCTCATGTCATGCATAGACTTGAGTTTCTATAATTTTATGTATTCAAATGTTGAGCACTTAGCGTTTGATTTGGGTGCTAGGTTGGGTTATCGCATAGCAGATCATTTGAGTCTGTAAAACAGCAGTCATGCTAGATTCAGTGCTAAGATAGAAAAAATAATAATCATCAAGTTGTTGGCTGTATGAATTGGACTGAGCTCATTCAGCATTATGGCTATTGGGCCATATTTGCAGGAACTTTGTTTGAAGTCGAAACAGTACTTATGCTGGGTGCTTATGCAGTGCATCAGCATTTACTTAATTTTTGGCTATTACTTTCGGTTGCTATGCTTGGAAGCTTTATTGGTGATCAATTTTATTATCAATTGGGCGCACGCTATGGGCAAAAAATGCTTGAATCTCAGCAAGAGTTTGCCAAAAAATTTCAACGTGCCAGCCAATTTATCGATCGTTATCCAATTTTAACTATTCTGGGTATGCGCTTTGCGTGGGGACTTAGAACAGTATTGCCGATCGCCGTAGGCATAAAAGCTTATCCAATTTGGAAATATGTACTCATTAACATTGTGGCCTGCTTCATTTGGGCATGGGTAGTGATTAGTGCTGGAGTACACATCACGCATGCCTTACATGTATTTTGGCAGTACATATTGCCTTATGACGATGAGCTTTATACGATTGTTGCTGTGATTGCTTGTATTGGGCTTGCGCGGTTGGTGTATGGCTATCGAAAAAAAGCTATTGAACAAAGTTCTAAACATAAATAAAAGATAGACTCTGCGAAGTTTTAATTATTGATAGTGAAAAGCTATGTGCTTAATTTAAATACTAGATTTTAAATTGATAAAGCCCGCAGATTAGCGGGCTTTTTGAATCTTATGTATGGCTTAAATAAAATAACTGGTTTTGGTCATGAGCTTTGAAATGGCCGTCATGGTGATTTTAACAGGTGCTGGAAGGTCAACACCGCCTGCATTAAGCGCCGTATCGCGATGGTGCAATTCATCAATGTTCATTTGATTTAAAATTTGATATGAGCGCTGATCTTGTACAGGTAGCTGACTCATGTGGTGTTCTAGATGCATGCTCACTTGACGTTCTGTTTCAGCGACAAAGCCCAAGCTATATTTATCGCCCGCAATACCTGCTAAAGCACCCATACCAAAAGACAGACCATACCATACAGGGTTTAGTAAGCTGGTATGGCTATCCAGTTCTTTGAGTCGATCTTCACACCATGCTAAATGATCTTGCTCTTCAATGGCTGCTTGTTGCATTTCACGACGTACATTGGGTAACTTTGCAGTGAGCGCTTGGCCATGATAAAGCGCTTGTGCGCATACTTCGCCACTATGGTTGACACGCATTAAGCCTGCAACATGGCGAGCTTCACTCACAGCCAACTGTGTGTTGGTTCCATTGGCAGGGTTCTCACGTTGCGCAGAAGTGCTTCCAGGAACTAAACTGCGTAGCGCTTGGTCAAAAGAATGGATGAATTTGTCTAGACCGGTGTATTGACGCATGAATTAATCCTCCAACGAGACGTGCGCAGTTTTAAGCATAGGTTTTAAACGCAGGACGAGCCAAATAGAGAAAATAGCACTCAACACTGCGGTTATGCAGAAAAGTATTTTAATATCAATCTTCAATATACTTAAGATGATAATTGAAAATATAGCAGAAGATACCATGAAAACAGCATTTAATATGTTGTTTGCCGCTACGATGCGCGCACGATGTGAGCGAGGTGAATAGGCTTGCATCATGGCATAGAGTGGCACAATATAAAAACCACCACTGATACCAAGTAAAGTCACTGCAAACATCACATTATAATAACTCCAGCCCCCTTGGAATACATCACTGAGGCTGAGTAGCGCACCAGTACGCTCTGGTACAAAAGTAAGGCTGGCTGCTAAATATAAAGCGAATACTGTAAGACCAATGGCACCTAATGGGACCATTTTAATATTGACTTCTGTACCACCAATTTTACGACACAATAATGAGCCTACACCAATACCAACAGAAAAGAAGGTCAGTAATAAACTCACGACATTTTCAGATGCATGTAAATTTTGCTGCGTCAGCTGTGGAATTTGGGTGAGGTAGGTTGCACCATAAAACCAATACCATGAGTTGCCTAATAAAATCGTAAAAATTAAAGGCAGGCTTTTGGCATAGCGCAAGGTTTGACCACTGGTACGAAAGAAATTCCAGTCAATGTCTATATTGGGTGAGGTGACTTGCTGTTTTAAAATAAAGCGACTTGATAAATAGCCTAAGCAAGCAATTGTGATTACCGTGAGGCTAATCCATAGTAAATTGCCTTGCGATAGGGAAATCACCGCACCACCCAAAATCATCCCGATCAAGATGGCCATAGATGTGCCTGATTGGAATAGTGCATTGCCTGACATAAGCTCTTGTGGCTTAAGGATTTCAGGCAAAATAGCGTATTTGATGGGCCCAAAGAAGGTGGAATGTGTGCCCATTAAAAACAGTGCGCACAATAATAGCCATAAATTGCCTAATAAAAAGCCTGCAGTCCCCAAGAGCATAATCAAAATTTCAGCAATTTTAAGCATTCGAACAAGCTGTGAACGCTCGTACTTATCTGCAAGCTGTCCAGCCGTCGCAGAGAAGATGAAGTAGGGTAAAATAAACAGTAAGGCTGCTAAGTTATTTAAAGTACTAATACTTGCTGTTTGTTGTTGAATCCATCCATAAGTGATAACGAGAAGTAAGGCTTGCTTATAAACATTATCATTTAATGCCCCAAAAAATTGGGTGAGAAACATGGGTAGGAAACGACGGCTACTGAGTAAATGTTCACTGTTCTTCATATGATATGTGCTACATAAAGTTTTATTAAGAAATGTGAGTGTTTAGTAAAACAGCGAAGAAAATCATGTAAGATACTTTAAAGCCTAGGAAAATGGATCAATTCCATTGAAATTCAGTTCTTGAATTTAACTTCAATGGGGTTAAAGATCTATTTCATAAACACGTATGTTTAGAGTTCGCTATGCCAGAAAAAATAAATTTTAAAAAGACCACACTTAATTTAAGTATAAGTCATTTGACACTCGGGCATCATAACAACAAACGTTTGTGTTTAAGTATCTTTTTAACATTGTTTGCGCAGCACGTAATGGCTCAAACAGTTGAAGAACATACGCCTGTCGCCGATGCAACTCAAGTGGAAATGGTGAATGCATTAAAGGCTGAAGCCAGTCAACAAGGTGTTTCTGAGGAAGAACTTCGTCAAAAAGTTGAACAGCAGTTGACTCAGCCAGCTTCTGCTGACAGCGTACAAATGTTACAAGAACAACAAAATTCTCAGACCCCTATTGAGGCGTTTAAACCGATTGAGTTTGATGATTTAGAAAATTTGCCAGTTGAACCAATTGATCAACAGCTTGCAAATGAAATCTTTAAAGTTGCAGAAGAGGCGAAACAGTCTGCTCAGAACTATAGAGCAACACAAAATAATGAAGTTGCAGTTGCAGATATCACCCAACAAGAACTGCAAGAAATTAACCAAGCTCCAGTCAATGTAGATGTATTAATGCAATCTATCCGTGCGGATAGCGACATTGCGATTCAAGAAAATCAAACGGGTCGTGAGCTGGTGGTGGGTTTAGATAATCAAGAAGCTGTTGACGATAAGCAACCCAATTTCTTTAAGCGATTATTATATAAAGTGCGCCCGCCACGCCAAATGAATACAGCGAAAGTGCCACGGATTACTGCAGATGTTGTTTTGGTGTCTTCACAAAATGAAAGCAATGTCTCAAATAAAGATTATGCGGAAGCATTAGAAAACTTAAAAGCCAATATTAAAGGTAAGTTGTCGAGTTTTACGCAAGAATCGTTCAGCGACTTTCCTTCCGCTTTACCTCAGCTACGTGCGTTGTCAATTCAGGCTTCACAGGCTGTGGGTTTTTATAATTCTGAGTTTAAATTTGAGAAAACTAGTAATTCTCGTGTTCGCGTACTTGTTACACCAAATAGCCCTGTAGTCATTCAACAGCAAAATGTTGAGTTTACAGGCCCTGGGGCGAATCAAGCACAGTTCAAAGTGATTGGTGTATTGCCAGATCAAGAAGAAGGTGGTGTGTTTAATCATGGCTTATATGAAAACACTAAAGTTCGTATAGATAATGCAGCATCTAATAACGGCTATTTTGACTCATATTGGCGTTTGCATGATGTGAAGGTTGCGCAGCCACAAAATACTGCCGATATTAACTTGCGCTTTGAAACAGGTGAGCGTTATAAGTTGGGTGATGTCGAATTTAGAATGAGCGACCCAACTAAACCATTCCCTTTGAATGAGAAAATTTTACGTAGTTTAGTGACATGGCAAGAAGGTGCGGATTATGCTTTTTGGCGTGTAAATGGCTTAGCCAATAACCTAACCAACTCACGTTACTTTAACTACACTTTGGTGGATGCAGTCCGTCCAGATCCAATAGAAAAAGAGCTAGACTTACCGCCAGATTTACAAAAGTTAGTCGATCAAAATAAACTGTCAGCAGATGATTTAGCAGTACAAGATAAAAAAGCGGTAGCTTCAGATCATGAAGTCACACAGCATGTAGTCAATGAAGATCAATTTGCAGGTGTGAAAGACCCAGAGCAAAAAGCGAGCCTACGCAGTTTGGCGGAGCAACAAGAGCAAAAAGATAACGAGCAAGATGTATTAAAAGATAAAGCACGTGAAAGCAAAGTTGTTCCTGTGATTGTCACTTTAAATGCTGACAAGCTAAATAGTGCAGAAATGGGTGCTGGTTTTGGTACAGATACGGGTGTTCGTTTACGTGGGCAATATCGCCGTGCAATTGTAAATGAACATGGACATTCATTTGATGCCAATATGGAGCTGTCACAAATTCGACAGTCTTTAGATGGTCGTTATAACATCCCTTATAAACACCCACTGAATGATTACATTAGCCTAGTAGGCGGTTATGAGCGTGAAGAGCGTGATAATGTCGGTGGTGATGTTAACTTGTTAATTGAATCCGCAGTTGCAGGTGCTGACCGAATTATTAAAAACCCACGTGGCCAATGGCAACAAACCTATGGTCTGCGCTATCGTTTAGACCGTATTACAGAAAATGGTTTAGCTGCTGTCGATATTGATAAAATACCTGAAGCCTTTTTAGTAAATGCCAATAGCCAGCAACAATCATTACTGATGGGTTATGAAGTGTCTAGAACAGATACGGACAAACGTGTAAACCCAACGGTTGGCTTTAAGCAGACTTATAAAGTCGAGCTAGGTTCCGAAAAATTATTGACCGATGCCGACATGGCAATCGTGAATGCAGGTTGGCGTTTTATTTACTCTTTAGGTGAAAATGACAACCATCAATTTGTGGGTCGTGCCGATGCAGGTTATATTTTTACTAAAGATTTTAGTAAAGTGCCCTATAACTTACGCTACTTTACAGGTGGCGATCAAACCATTCGTGGATTTGACTACAAGAGCTTAGCTGCATCTGAGTCGGGCTACAAAATTGGTGGTCAAGCATTGGCGGTCGGTTCTTTAGAATATAACTATCAATTTAAAGATGGTTGGCGTGCGGCAATTTTTAGTGATGCAGGCAATGCCTATGACAAAGATTTTAATACCAAAACCGCTTATAGCGCAGGTTTAGGTATTCGCTGGGCATCACCAATTGGGCCAATTCGTATTGATGTTGCATCAGGTTTATCTGATGATAATCACCCAATACGAATTCATTTCTTCATTGGCTCACAATTATAAAATACGGTAATAGAGAGAGTTATGGCTGATCAAGAACAGCAGCAAGAAAACAATAATCTACCAGAAGAAAGTGTACCCAAGCGACGCCGTATTTTTAGAAGTGTCTTGCTTACACTTGGCTTTATTATTGTATCGCTCGTGGCTGCCTTAGCTGTGATGTTTTCTACAGACAAGGGCAGTAAGTTTTTGCTCGACCGTGTTTTAGAGCGCCAACAAATTATTCAGTATGAATATGAAGGTGGTAATTTATGGCGAGGCATTATTTTACGTAATGTATTGGTGAGCCTAAAACCTGTTGACGTCAAAATTGATCGTGCTGATGTAAAATTAGGCTGGCGTGCAATTTTAAATAAAGAAATTCACTTAAGTCATGCTGATGTTCGGAATCTACAGATCATCACTAAACTCCCACCAAGTGATACACCTTTTAGCTATAGTGATATTCGTTTGCCATTTGTATTACGTGTAGATGATGCAGATGTAGACTATATGCTCATTAAAACCCATTCAGCAGGCGTAGATTTTTATGATATTCATTTAAATGATGCCTTGTGGTCAGGTACAAAGCTGGAGTTTAAAGACTCGCGTGTTGATATGGGCTATTTAGCCGTACGTAGTGCAACGGGTTCAATGGACTTTACAGGTCGTTATCCAATTCACGCAGATGCTGTGGTGAATTTACCTTCATTACGTGAAAGCTTAAATATTCATGATATTAACGTTGCAGCTCGGGGTACTTTAGAAAGTATTCAGGCGGGTGTGGCAACCAATACGCCAGACTTACTGACGGGTTGGGCAGTTGTACGTCCAATGGATCATCACGTGCCAATGAAAGGTGTATTAAAGTTTAAAAACTACAATTGGCCACTCTTAACAGACTTCAAGCTACATTCTAAAAAAGGTGTGGCAGAGTTTCAGGGCAATATCGATCGTTTAGACTTAAATGTCAGAACGGATCTGAAAGGAAAAGATCTACCTGAAGGCCAGTACAGTGCCATCATGCATACCGATTTGATTCATCAACTAAATATTGACGACTTAAATGCACAGTTAATGCAAGGTGCTGTGAGCGCTGCTGGTGTGGTGAGTTGGAAGGATCATGTCACTTGGGATATTCGTGGTGCATTATCCAAAATTAATCCTAAAGATAAATTAATTCCACAAGTGGTACAGGACTTTTTACCACCAAGTCTAGACGGCAAAATAGGCTCTAAGGGTACACTAGAAAATGGTCTGCATTTAACAGCTTTGGTTGACTTTGATAAATACGAAACATGGAATCTAAAGTTAGATCAAAATCCAGTTAAAAATGATAAACCACAGCCAATGCTGATGAATGTGTCTTGGAAGAATATTGATCGCGCTGTGCCTTATGTTGGATGGTTAAGTAGTGCTTCTGGTGATGCGAAATTAGCATTGGTTGAAGGTCAGCAAAATATTTTTGTTGCAACAGCTGTGTCCGCACATGATAAAGGCATGCTTCCTGCAGGCCAGTATCAGGCTCAATTAAACCTCAAAAATAACAATTTGAATGTGCCAAGCTTTAGCTATATTGCACAGCAAGGCGCACTTAAAGGCAGTGCCGTGGTTCAGCTTCCAGATGACAAGCGCATGCTGAAGTGGAACGCACAGCTTTATGCAGATCATTTTAATCCGCAGAGTATTGCTGCTGCCGCACCTATCGATGTTTTAAATGGTCAAGTAAAAGCCAATGGTTATGCCAAGCCAAATCAGCAAATTATTCACTTAGATGCAGTTGATTTAACTGGGCGTTTAGTGGGTCAAAAAGATACTGTTCGTTTGACAGGTAAGAGCACAGCAGCCTTACTTTTCCAAGATGCTAAACAAGGCGGTGCGTTTAAAAGCTTTGCTGTGCAATATGATGGCGGTTTAACCGCAAGTCAGTTAGCAGCCAGCCAAGGTGTATTAAAGTTAAATGTAGCAGGCACACCTGAGTTAATTAAAATTTCAGAGTTACGCCATGATGGTGTCGCTGGCAAAATTTTGGCCAATGGGGTTTTAAACCTTAAAGATGGTTTGGCTTGGAATGTGAATGCCTCATTGGTACGTTTTAAACCGCATTATTTTGCATCGAATGTGCGTGGCGAATTATCAGGTAATGTAAAAACACAGGGCCAATGGTCAGATCGTTTGAAACGCGTGCAGTTAGACGGTTTGAATTTGGCGGGTGTAATTAATGACAAGCCTATACGTGGTAAAGGTAACCTAGCTATTGTGGTTAATTCAAATCAAAGTGGATTATTGCCACAGCAGTTTGAAGCCAATAATTTGTACTTGGCGTATGCAAGTAACCAGATACAAGCCACAGGTAATGCACAAAACTTAAGGCTTAAAGTCAATGCGCCAGCTTTATATGAAATTTACCCAGGTTTAAGAGGTCGGGCATACGGCTATTTAAATATGCAAGTGCAACCTCGACTACAAGCCTCTGCAAACTTAGCGATTGATAATTTCGGTTTAAATAACCTGTTTAGCATTCAAAAAGTACGCATACAGGGACAATTGCCAACATCGCAAAGTGTTCCGTCATTGTTGACCGCAACTTTAGACAACTTACGCAGTGGTAACCGTGGTATTTCGAAGGCCTCACTGTCACTGGCAGGTACACGTAATGCACATGTGCTCAAAGCAAATGCAGAAAATAAAATTACTAAATTTGGCGTACAGTTTGCAGGCGGATTTAATGCGCAAAATAACTGGCTAGGCCAAATCCAAAAAGGTGATTTCGACTCACTGCGTACTCGTCTTGTACAACGTCAAAATGCTTCGATTATTTATAATACAGCACAGTCGGATGTTTTTATTGGCGCACATTGTTGGATGAGTCAGCAAAGTGAGTTGTGTTTTGATCAACCTATTCGTGTTAATCCCAACCGTGGCAATGTGTCATTTACTACGCGTAACGTGGACTTAAATGACTTTGCGGCCTTCATGCCCGACGGTTTAGCGCTGACAGGTAAGGTCAATGGTTATGCCAAAGCCTCATGGGCAAAAGGTGCAAAACCTAAAATTGATGCACGTTTACTCACGCGCGACGGGGTAATGGGCTTGGCTGCAGAAGATCCGCAGTATCTTGGCTCAACCATGAAATACGATGAAGTGGCGTTGGTACTCAAAAGCGTTGCACAAGGTTTACAGCTTCGATTAGATGTAAAAGCCCCTGATATTGGTACAGGTTATGCCAATGTGGTGATTGATCCTTATAAAGAGTCCAAACCAATGAACGGTGAGATTGCCTTTAATCAAGTGCAATTGAAAATTTTGAAACCGTTTATTCAAGATGTGCGCGCGTTAGGGGGCACCATCTCGTATGCGGGTAAAATCAGAGGAACACTGACATCGCCATTATTAGAAGGTGAAGCACGTATTAAAGATGGTTCAATCAGTATGATTTCTTTACCTGTGAACCTAACCAATATTCAGTTGTATTCTGCCATTCGCCAAAACAATGCTTCAATTAACGGTGCATTTAATAGTGGACGTGGTGTTGGTAAATTAACAGGTAGTGTGGATTGGAAAGATGAACCACGGGTACAGCTCAGCTTAAAAGGCAGTGATCTGCTTATACGCCAAGCACCACTGATTACGGCCCAAGTCACACCAGACTTAAATTTAGATGTTTACCCATTTAAAAAACGTTTAACTCTGAATGGTACGGTTGAAGTACCGCGTGCACTTATTTCAATGCCTGAGTCTTCAGTGCCTGTTACGGCTGTTTCATCTGACGTTCGTATTGTGCATGAAGGCGATAATCAGCTCGAAATTTTAAAATCAGCACGCCCTTGGGATATCCGTGCTGACCTTAGTGTAAGCTTGGGCAATCAAGTGATTTTCCAAGGTTTTGATAGTCGTATTCCATTAATTGGTCGCTTGAATTTATCACAACGTGGTTTAGAAACAGCGATGCGTGCCAATGGTGCAATTGGTGTATCTAAACGTGTGAAAATTGAAGCTTATGGTCAAAGCCTAGATTTGAATCGTGCGATTGCTCGTTTCAATGGCCCATTGTCTAATCCAACCTTAGATGTGGATGCCAATAAAACTATTCAGAGCAGTACTGTGGGCGTACGTGTAACAGGAACTGCAACAAGTCCGAGTATTCAAGTGTATAACGATGCTGGCTTATCTGAACAAGAAGCGATGAATGCATTAATTACGGGACGTATTAATGAAGGCGCGACAGGCTTAAGTCAAACTGAGAGCTTTAAGTCCGATGTAAACAATACCATTGCAGCTGCAGGTATTAGTATGGGCTTGGGCGGTACACGTGCCTTAACCAATCAGATTGGTCGTACATTTGGTCTAAGTGGTTTAGCATTAGATGCACAAGGTACAGGTGATGATACCCAGGTATCTGTAACGGGTTATATTACGCCAGACTTGTTTATTCGTTATGGCGTAGGTGTATTTACTCCAGTCAATAAATTGACATTGCGTTATCAAATGAACCAACGCCTGTATTTAGAAGCAAGCCAATCTTTAGAACGCGCAATAGACGTATTTTATAACTGGCGTTTCTAATCTTGTTTGTTCTGTAGAAGTAAAAATATCCGCCTAAATTTAAAACCATTTAGGCGGTTTTTTATTACGGTGCATTTTAAATGGCGCAAACAATTAAATCATGCGACATTTATTTATATTGAGCGGGTTAAATTTACTAAAGTGTTTTTTAGTATGTAATGATAAAGATATACGGTTATAAATCTAGCTGAAGAGGTTGGTACAATTTAATAGTAGAAACTGATAAAAGTATGCTAAAAAAGAAATAGAACACATCAGGATAATAAAATGTACTTAAAAACTTTAATAAATTTTACGGTGGGTTTAGCGCTAGTAGCGAGTCAATCAGCAATTGCAAATGAGATTTCGGATACATTTAAAGGAAAAACGAAACTCAATTTGAATCTTTATGTTTTTGCCGCGGATATCGATGGCGATATTAGCAAAGGTCCTATTTCCTATGAGGTTGAATAGCCTTTTAAAGAGACGTTAAAAGAGTTAGATAAATCCTATATGGCACATTTGGATTTGAGTAAAGGCAAATGGGGGATTTATGCAGATCGTCAATATGTAAAAACTTCTCAAGATAAACAGGTTTTGCATGTTCCTTTGGCTTTAGCGACTAAGTTGGATCAAAGTAGCTACGGTATTTATTATCAGGCCTATGTTTCCCCTGAGCAAACCAAAGATCAATACGCTAAATTCATTGTTGAGCCCACTATAGGTATGCATCATACAGATGCCAGTGCAACACTTGGTGCTTTAAATCATAAGATTCAAGCTTCTACAGACTGGGATGAATTCTTTTGGGGTGCACGATTTAAATATAACCTCGATTCTGCGTGGAATTTTGCTTCAGAAATCACTTTTGGGGTTGAAGATACCCGTTCTGTACAAGCTTATGTCGGTTACCGCATTCCTGTATTTAACCGACATTTGAATATACGTGGGGGCTATCGTTATTTTGAGCAAGATTATACAAGTGGTGATTTCAAGTGGGATATTAAAGAACACGGACCAGTCGTCGGCATAAATTTACCAATTTTTTAAATAGAGGCGTTTCATGAATAAAGCATTACAAAAAGTGTTATTCGCAGCAGGATTGATGTTTGCTGCTGAAATGGCTTCGGCATGTACGCGTGTTATTTTTCAGGGCAATAATGAGATTATGACAGCCCGCTCAATGGATTGGAAAAGTGATGTCGGCACAAACCTATGGATTTTACCCAGTGAGGTTAAGCGTAGTGGTTTGGCTGGTCCAAAATCTGTGCAATGGACGTCTAAATACGGCAGTGTGGTTGCAACAGGCTACGATATTGCCACGACTGATGGCGTCAATGAAAAAGGCCTCATGGCAAATTTATTGTGGTTAGTAGAGTCTGAATATCCTGCAGTGCAAAAAAATACCAAAGCAACTTTAAGTATTTCACTATGGGCTCAATATGTATTGGATAATTTTAGCTCGGTAGATGAAGCGATCAAGTTTTTAGAAAAAGAACCGTTTGTAGTCGTATCAGACCACGTGCCAGGTGAAAATCGCTTAGCGACGTTACATTTATCAATTTCAGATGCAACAGGCGACAGTGCCATTATTGAATATATTAATGGCAAGCAGGTCATTCATCATAACCGCAAGTATCAAGTGATGACCAATTCACCTACCTTTGACCAGCAACTGGCGCTCAATACATATTGGCAACAAATTGGTGGCACCACCATGCTACCAGGAACAAACCGCGCAGCTGATCGTTTTGCTCGTGCATCGTTCTACACCAATGCCATTCCAAAAAATGCAGATCAAAAACATTCTTTGGCAGGTGTATTTAGCGTGATTCGAAATGCTTCAGTACCTTTTGGCTTAAATACAGAAGAAGAGCCGAATATTTCATCTACTCGCTGGCGAACAGTTGTAGACCATAAGCGTGGTTTGTATTTCTTTGAGTCGGCTGTTTCGCCTAATGTGTTTTGGGTGGATTTAAAAGATATCAACTTTAAAGATGGTCAAGCCAAGAAGTTGGAGTTGGGTGCAGATCAGGCCAAAGTATATGCTGGTAAAGCCAATGATTCATTTAAAGTGACTAAACCATTTGAGTTTTTAGGCGCTCGTTAATCTAAGCAAAATAGATTTAAAAAAAAGTAATCCTAGGATTACTTTTTTATTTTGCAGTGTATCTACGCCGTATACATACTTTATTCTTTGAAAGTTTCATTGAGTGCATTTTGCACAGCGTCAACTCGAGATTTACAAGCTTTATAGGCTTGCATAGATTCCTCAACAATTTTCATCAAATTATCAATATCTGGTTCTTGTTGCGATTCTAGCAATTCAGCATTTTTCTTTAAAACGTCGTAGCCTTGTTTAAAGTTGATGGATTCATTACTCATGGTAATACTCCCGTATGCGGGTGAATATGGATCAGTTTGGCATCTAAAATGCCATCCTGAAGTTCAATTTGGATAGGTTGAGAGGTCTTTAGCTTTTGCACATGACGAATGCTGTGACCATCTTGACGCACAACAGCAAAGCCTTTGGAAAGTACTGTGCGTGGGTTTTGTAGTAACGCTTCACGCATTAAAGCTTCTACTTGATGTTTGGCAAATTTCAGTTGCTGATTGGCATAGTTTTCAGTCAGTCCAATGAGCTGCGTGAGCTGCTTGGAGGCATCTTGTAGCTGGTTTTGTGCAAGGGTTTGAATCAGGGTTAAGAGTTTGTCATTTTGACTTTGATACACGCTAATTTGCTGTTGTGACATGAGCTGGATGCTTTGCAAATAGTCGCTGACTTCCTGTACACGTTCCACAATATGATTTCGGATACCTGCGATGACTTTACTTGGCGTATCAAAAGAACGGTGCGCGATTTCATCTAAAATTGTACGGTCTTTTTCATGACCGATGCCGACCCAAATAGGAACGCTACGCTTACAAAGTAAAGCCGCTAAGTCATAGTCATTTAAATAGGCTAGATCATTGACTGCACCACCACCACGAATAATCACAATGAGGTCTGGGGCGGTATCATATTGGTTTGCCCATTGTCTTAAACCTAAGGCCAAGGCATCTCGAATACTTTGCGCCGCTGTATTGCCTTGAAACGTCGCATAATGATAAATAAATTGGCACACTTTGGCATTGGACAGTGCATCTGCATCTTTTTTAAAGTCACCCAAGCCTGCTGCTTTTTCTGGAGCAATAACCAACACACGTTGAATATCAAAAGGGGATGCTAAACGTATATTACGTTCGATTAAGCCTTCTTCTGTTAATTTTACTAAGATTTGCTGGTAGCGTTTGGCTAAATCACCTAACGTAAAGCTAGAGTCAATTTCTTCTACATTCACAGAAAAGCCGTACTGTGGATCAAATCGGGCACGTACTTTAATAAGCACATTCAAATCACGACTGAGTTCAATACCACTTTCTTTTTCAAATGTGCCGACGATTTTTGACGCCGTAAATTTCCATATTGTCGCTTTACAGCTGGCAATGACTTTGTCACTGTCAGGGTCTTTTTCTGCCAGTTCTAAATAGTAATGACCACCTTTAATATTTAGATTACGAATCTCCGCCTTGACCCATACAGCATCATCAAAAGCCAGTTTGATGACGTTTTGAACGGCTGATAGATATTCACTCAGTGAAAGTTGTGAGTCGTTCATTAATTAATAGAGTATAAATTATGCAAAATGTTAACAAATTATAAGTTTTTTTTAGGGGGAAAAACATGAATTTTGTATAAAATATTTAAGTAGTTCATAAACTGAGTGAATCTAAATTATTGTGGGCCTCACGAGATGAAAAAAATTAAATATGCATGTAAAATAATCATATATTTGATTTTTTTTAATTTAACCATTTAAATAACGAAAAATAATTGAAAAAATCACTGTAAATTATTATTAATTATTGTTTTTTCTTTCACTATTTTGATAGTTATTGCCAATTGGTTTGCTGTTTTTTGTAAAGATAAGCTAAATATAAAAATATATTTATTAAAAAATAGAAAATAAAAAATGGCTTAAAATTCTACAAATTTTGATTAAAAAATCGATTTTTCAGCGTTATTTTTTGCTTTTTTTAGTATTTTTTCTTATGTTTATATTTGTTTTGTTAATTAATTATTGAGTTTTTCTATATTTAGTTATTATTTTTGGATGATTTTAATTGATCTAATTTGCCAGTGAACGATAGGTTGTTTGATGATATTTTTTTAATGCAGTAATTTATTTTTTAAATATTATCAAAATATAATATAAAGTATATAATATAAAGTCAGGGGGAGTACAGCATGGCCAAAGTATCATTAGATTCTTTGCTTGAAATTGATGGTTTTATCGCGAGTGCGCTTGTGGATAGTGAGAGTGGTTTAGCTCTTGCTACACAAGGTAATAATACAATTGATTTAGAGCTTGCGGCAGCAGGTAATACAGAAGTAATTCGTTCAAAACGAAAAGTATCTAAAGCATTGAATTTGAATGATTCGATTGAGGATATTTTAATCACGTTGGGTAAGCAGTATCACTTAATCCGTCCATTGGATTCAAATGAAGCATTATTTCTTTACTTAGTGTTAGATCGAAGTAAAGCTAACTTGGCTATGGCACGTCATGAGTTAAAGCATTTCGAGAAAGAGCTTGATTTTTCTTAATTGAAATAAAGGTTATTGCACCTAGCAATAACCTTTTTAATTTTTAACCAATATGATTGTCTAAAATTATGGCTAAATCAGTTTATGTTTCAATATTCGGTTTAAGTCTTTCGACGATTAATGATTTAAAAAATATTATTTATAATAAATTTTCTAGCCAGTTTGATATTTGTTGGACACCTATTTCAGATGATAGGTTGCAAATTTTATTAATAAATGATGATTTTTCAGATATTGATTATGTTGAAAAAATAAATAAATCGAATGTAAAAATTTTAAAATTAAAGAAAAATGAAAAATTATCAGGTGAACTTGTTAATAATACACTATATTTACCCATAAATTCATCACAGATATTGAATGAATGGATTAGTAATGCGTTAGATGATATTCATGAAACTTATTATAATAATAAAAAGTCATGCAATATTTTTCCAGAAAATGCTGATATTTCGAATACCATTAAGCATCAAATTCTTACGTCTGCTTTTTTGCAAGTTACGCAAGAATATTCAGGGATTAGTCATTTTGTTATTGAAAATAATGACAAAATAATCGCCTGTTTTGATTTGAAAAATAGGGAGTTTTATCAACATCCAGAACTGACCAGTATTACGGGGCAAGATCTATCAATTGTACCGGCAAACCTTAATATTATTGTTAAGTTTAAGAAAAATTTTCAATATAAAGAACTAAATACTGGAATTTGGCAATTTATTTGGGATCATTCCCCGTCAGATTTACCTGAATATTATGGTGCATATCGTTTACATCATTGGCCACAACCTGAGCTAGATCAGCAACGTCATGTAGTATTAAAAATTTCTGCTTATTTTAGCCGAGGATGTACGGTGCAATATATTGAGCAAAAAACCAGTATTAATGCAACATTGATCAATCGCTACCTATTTGCATGTCACATTGCTCAAATTGTAGAAGAAATTCCTGAAAAAGATTCATTGGGTCAAATTACGACGCCTTTAGAAATTCAGGAAGTAAGTAAGGTGCGTGGTTTTTTTAACAGCTTGCGTAAAAAGCTAGGGTTATAGTGGAATAAAATGATTTTACATCAATACAAAATAGTCTTTGCAGGGACAATGGGTGCGGGGAAAAGTGAGGCAATTAAGTCATTATCCAGCGTTGGCGTTGTATCCACGGAAGCAATTAATACAGATACTCAGTCTCACACTAAAATGTTTACTACAGTCGGAATCGACTATGGTGAATTAATCTTAGATGATGGAACGAAAGTAGGGTTATATGGTACGCCAGGCCAAGAACGCTTTGATTTTATTTGGAGTGAGATTTGCAAAGGGGCTTTAGGTACAATTATTTTAATAGATCATAGCACTGAGAATCCAATCAAAGAGCTTGATTTTTATTTAAATTATTTTAAAACTGTTTCTGAAAATATTATTATTGGTATAACGCATTTAGATGTGAAAACAGCTTATAACACATCTATTTATAGAGATTGGGAAAAAAGTCAAATAGATACAAAATATCCGCTATTCTTTATTGACGCCCGTGAAAAAAATGATGTGCTTTTACTCATTGAAGCATTGATTGCCAATGCAGAAGTTCAATTTTCAATTTAATTATTTAAGGTAAAAGTATGTTAGCACATCAATTGAATCGTCAAGCGCCAGAGGCACTTGTAGAATATGCTCACGAGCATCTTAATGCATTGCTCAGAGATATTTCGGAAGTTGAATTTACTATGCTGTGCTCTACAGATGGGTTTGAGCTTAGTTCAGCATCTAAGAAGAAGATTGAGAATGCCGGTAAATTGGCCGCTGTAAGTAGTTCTATCCTAGCTATGGTACAGGCTTTTATGGGCGAGATAAATTTGGAAGGTTGTCAAAGCTTAACTTTGGACGCCAATAATGGCAAAGTCGTATTAACAGCTATTCCAAATGCTAAATACCCAATGGTATTGGTCGTACTAACCTCAAAGCATGTGCTTTTAGGTCAGCTACTGTATTCCATCAAGAAAATTGTTGAGGCGATCACGAAAAAAACCGAAATCATCAATCATGGTTAATGCCTTTTTGTTGTGCAGATCTTTTTTAAATGTGCTGATCCTTTTTTAATGCTGTAAATTTCTAGGTTGTGATTGTACAGTTGGTAATCATCTTGTCGCGGTTAGGTTCTATTTCTACTTGTTTTAAATAGACATGACCGCGCTTGATACAACTGAGGAATTTCTATATAGCCTATTTCACCCTTAAGAGTTCATTCCAGTTACTTAAATAGGCGGGCGAGCACATATTTTTTTTCATTCGCCATGTGGCTGCATCGTCTTGAGGTAGCCCTATAGAAACAAAGTGATGGCCAAATTTTTTTTGAATATGATCGAGTGTATCGGAGAGTTTGGAGCGACTTTGACGCTGCGCAAGATCACAAAATAAGTCGGGTACAAAATTTTGCTTGGCTTGTAGTTGCAATAAAACGACGCCTGCTTTTTTATATTTAAATCCAGCTTTATAAATTGTCTCAACGGCATACGTTGCTGCTTGTGTGATGCTGAGTAAATCATCGGTGTGTTCATTGAGCGTAATGGCGGTATAAGGTGCATATTTTTCGTTATTACCAAAACGTCCTGTCTGAATAAATACACCCACCATACGGCATAAAGACTGATCTGCTCTTAAACGCGTGACAGCACGGGCAATATAAAGCCGTATAGATGCTTTAATGTCTTCAAGTGCATAAACTGGCTGTCCATACGAGCGACTGCTAATAATTTGATATTTACATGGTGCGTCTTGCTCAATGTCTATACAGGCTATACCTTGCAGTTCACGTACAGTTTTTTCCATCATCACACTAAATAAGCGACGCATGTCCTTTGGGTTAGTTTCAATTAAATCCAATACACTGAAAATATTTATCTGGTTTAATGATTTGTGGTGATTGCGCCCAATTCCCCAAACTTCATTTACAGGCATTTGGGCCAGTAGTTGTTCTGAGGCGCAAGGATCCATTGTGACTAAATTGCAAACCCCATTTAAGTATGTATTTTGCTTTGCAATATGATTGGCTATTTTTGCTTCAGTTTTTGAGCGTCCAATACCAATACAGCAGGGAATACCTAGCCATTGATTGACGGTTTGAATAATTTTGCGTGCATAGTCCGTTAAATCAAATAAATTTTGATAACTGGTGAAATCTAAAAAGCATTCATCAATTGAATAAATTTCCCGCTCTTCGTCGTTTACAAATTGCCCTAGGATATTCATAAAGCGTTTTGACATTTCGGTGTATAAACCGTAATTGCTCGAAAGTACTTGTACATTGTGCTGTTGTATTAAGTCTTGAATTTGATATACAGGCACCGCCATTTTAATGCCTAAAGCTTTGGCTTCGGCGCTACGCGATACCACACAACCATCGTTGTTTGAGAGAACAACAACAGGCACATTATTTAATTTGGGATTAAAAACACGTTCACAGCTGACGTAACAATTGTTCACGTCGACTAACGCAAATATTTTATTTTCGGCTTTCATAGCAATGCTCTATATTTTACAAACGCTTATAGAGCTGCTTAAGATTAAATGTCACCACACCCTGAATGCTAATAGTTTGCGAGTCTTCTGGAATGATATGTTCATAAGCAGGATTTTCTGCTTTTAACCACATTTCAGGCAAGACTTTATTGGCATCGCCAAAGATATCGGCAATTTCATCTTTAGACATTTTTGCGCTAATCATCAGGCGTTTTAGTGTAATTTCACGGTTATCAATCAGTGCAACCACAATATCGCCATGCTTGGCTTCTAAACTACGGTCAACCAAAAAGGTGTCATTAATTTCAAAGCCTGCATGAAGGAGTGATTCACTATCTACATGTGCAATAAAGGTTGCTAATGGATTAATCACCAAATAATCATTTAAGTCTAAGGCTTTTTCAAAGACATCTTTATTGGCAAAAGCAGGCCCTGCAGGAATTCGCTCGAGTGCAACAGGAAGTTGAATATGCGAGTTTCGCTTGATGGCTTGCACATTGAGATTCGAGTGTAAAAATGCATCTGAAATATCTTGCTGTTCAAGCAAGGCATTAATAGTCGGACTGGGTTTGCCATTGTCGCCCATGAGGTGTTGTAAGGACGACCACGCTTGGTCCGAAAAATAAATCGGCAGCTTTTTTGACATATTTGCTCCTACGCTACAAGGCGTGTTTGAAGGAAATCTACTTTTTAGCATAAGGGTTGCGTGGTTCAATTTTCAAATTTAAAAAGCTTTAAAAATCAGTAGCACGTCAATTTAGGACGTTTAAAATGGAAGAGCTTGATGCTAAGCATGCGCTTGTATTTGGTTTTAAGACTGGATTTAAGATGAGAATAATCAATAGTAAAGTGAAAATGCAGATTGAAAATCAATAAAACCATACTAAAAGTATGTGTATATTGAAAGAATATGATTTCTCATTTGAGTATAAGACGATGTCAACTAAATTTACGCTAAGATTTGCCATGATTTTGCTATTTGTTTTGGTGTTTACAGCAATTGCGATTCATTTTTTCTTTAACCCAGGTGCGACAGTCATTCTTTGGATTTTTGCAATGCCAATGATTTTAGGTGTACCAATTTTATCTTCAGTGGTTTTAGCGACTAACGAAGAACTTGATATTCATTCGGTCAATTAAGTATTTTGTTTTAAGCGCTTTTTATATTTTCGTGTGGCTTTGCAATAAAGCAGTTTTCGCTTTGAAATAACTGTTAATTTAAAGGCTAATCATGAAGGAAAGACCAATGAAAAATATGATTTGGATGAGTTTGATGGTGGTTGGGCTCGCAGGTTGTGCGACTCATAATAGTCAAAGCACAGTGCCAAAAGTGGGGATGGCTAATCCTGCAAGTCAATACTGTGTGGATCAAGGTGGAAAGCTTGAAATACGTAATGAAACGAATGGTCAGGTTGGATATTGCCATTTAGCCAATGGGCGGGTAGTAGAAGAATGGGCATTGTTCCGTGCAAGTCAGGCCAATTGTTCTGCTGAAGAGGCGAAGCGTTTGGTTGGACAATCGAATTTATCTAAAGATCAAATTAAAGTGCTCACAAAATCTCAAATTGTCAGAATGGTTCAACCCGGACAACCTGTAACAATGGATTATCGTGCAGAGCGTGTAACGGTTACAGTCGATCCAAGTAGCAAAAAAATTACTGCTGCAAGTTGTGGTTAAGTCAAATTGTTCAAAAAGCCCGTAAGGGCTTTTTGTTTGTTTAGAATGCTCTCATTATTTACATGACAAAAGCCGAGCGATCTTTTATATTGCCTGTCGTAAGGAGAAATTCATGAAAAAGTTACTCGCTTTATCTGTTTTGGTGGCTTTGGTTGGTTGTGCCGAAAAGAAACCATTAACACCTGAAGAGCAATGGCATGGTTATTGTCGTAGTGTGGGTAATGCTGCACGTACTGTAATGTTAGATCGTCAAAATGCGATTGAAAAAGACAAAGCAGTAGAACATGCTTCAAAAATTGAAGATGAAACTACGAAAAAGTTTCTGATCAGTATTATTGACGAAGTGTATGCCTTGCCTGAAGATGCGATCAAAAATGATGTAGAAGCATCACGCGAAAAAATCCGAGCTGAATTTACAGCCAAATGTATTGCAACGCCACATGACGAAATGCCAGATTACAAACCATTTTAAGCATGTAGCTTGATAAAAAAACCGTTCATATTTGAACGGTTTTTTTATGGGCATCTATTTTTTTATGGATAGACAGGAATACTTATAAATAGCCTAAGCAGAATGTGATCACAAATTGACACAAAACCTATTTCTAAAATATAGAAAAGCTTATCTTTTTAATGAATAATGATTTTGAAGATCCGCATTAAAAGGAGTAGCAAATGGATGTTGTTGGCTATATGAACCATGCAGATTTACTTTTGGAAGATGAACAGGGCCTTGTCATTATTGGTGGCGTAAATTATGTGCTGAGCATTGGGGACAAGGTTTATTTTAAGCATAATATTATGCAGGGAACATCGCGTTGCGAAGTCGATATTTCGTTCGCAAGTAATCAGCACTGCGGTAGATTTGAAGACCAGTGTCAGGTGAAATTCAGTGGCAGTCGTACAGAATTAAACCAATATATTTCGGCAACTACAGTACACTAAGGTGGAATATCCAATCTTAAAAAATATAGGCAACATTTAGTTGCCTTTTTTTATGGGGTGAATTCCACTTCAAAGTTAATTTGTGAGTGAAAAGCATGCAATAAGTGTTGAATTTGATTGTAGATTAAGCAAAATCGATACCATTTATTTACAAAATAACGGGCATCACAAAGAAACACTTTACTTGCATTAACTTTTAACTGGAATTTTAGTAAAATTTAGCAGTCCATATTACTTGTGAAGCTTTTATAAAGCAGGAATTCGCGAGTAATTTTTTAAAAAAGAGGAATAACACTGTGCTAGAAGCTTACCGCCAACACGTTGAAGAACGTGCCGCACTCGGAGTCCCACCGAAGCCACTTGATGACGCTCAAACAGCTGCATTAGTTGAATTATTAAAAAATCCACCAGCTGGCGAAGAAGCATTCTTAGTTGATTTGCTTGAAAACCGTGTTCCTGCAGGTGTTGACCAAGCTGCTTACGTTAAGGCTGCTTTCTTAGCTGCTTTGGCAAAAGGTGAAGCGACTTCTCCACTTGTAACTAAAGAACGTGCGGTTTACCTACTAGGTACTATGCTTGGTGGTTATAACGTTGCTCCTTTAGTTGCTCTTCTTGATGATGCAGAGCTTGCTGAATTAGCTGCTGACGCACTTAAGAAAACTCTTCTTGTATTTGATGCGTTCCACGACGTTGCTGATAAAGCAAAAGCGGGCAATGCGAATGCACAAGCAGTTATGCAATCTTGGGCTGACGCTGAATGGTTCACTAGCCGTAAAGACGTTCCTGAAGAAATCAAACTTACAGTTTTCAAAGTAACTGGCGAAACTAACACAGACGACTTGTCACCTGCACAAGACGCGTGGAGCCGTCCAGACATTCCGTTACACGCTAACGCAATGCTTAAAAACGTACGTGACGGTATTAACCCAGAAGTTCCTGGTGAAGTTGGTCCGCTTAACCAAATCAAAGACCTTATTGCGAAAGGCAACCAAGTTGCTTACGTAGGTGACGTTGTTGGTACTGGTTCTTCTCGTAAGTCAGCAACTAACTCTGTACTTTGGTTCTTCGGTGACGAAATTGCTCACATCCCGAACAAGAAAGAAGGCGGTTACTGCTTAGGTTCTAAAATCGCTCCGATTTTCTTCAACACAATGGAAGATGCTGGTGCATTGCCAGTAGAAATCGATGTTCAAAACATGAACATGGGCGACGAAATCGTTCTTAAGATCGATCACGCTGCTGCTAAAGTAACTGCGTTCAAAGATGGCGCTCAAATCGCTGAATCTGAACTTAAAACTCCAGTTCTTCTAGACGAAGTACGTGCTGGTGGCCGTATCAACCTTATCGTTGGTCGTGGTTTAACAACTAAAGCTCGTGAAGCGCTAGGTCTTGCACCTTCAACTTTATTCCGTACTCCAGTTCAACCTGCAGCTACTGGTAAAGGCTTCACTCAAGCTCAAAAAATGGTTGGTCGCGCTTGTGGTCTTCCTGAAGGTCAAGGTGTACTTCCAGGTACTTACTGTGAACCTAAGATGACGACTGTTGGTTCGCAAGATACAACTGGTCCAATGACTCGTGACGAACTTAAAGACTTAGCTTGCCTAGGCTTCTCTGCTGACCTAGTTATGCAATCTTTCTGTCACACAGCTGCGTATCCAAAACCAGTTGACGTTCAAATGCAACACTCGCTTCCTGATTTCATCATGAACCGTGGTGGTGTATCACTACGTCCAGGTGACGGTATTATCCACTCTTGGTTAAACCGTATGCTTCTTCCAGATACAGTAGGTACTGGCGGTGACTCGCATACTCGTTTCCCAATTGGTATTTCATTCCCAGCGGGTTCTGGTCTTGTAGCATTTGCTGCTGCAACTGGTGTTATGCCACTAGACATGCCTGAGTCTGTTCTTGTTAAGTTCAAAGGTAAAATGCAACCTGGTATCACTCTACGTGACCTAGTACATGCAATTCCTTACGTTGCGATTCAGCAAGGTGACTTAACTGTAGAGAAAAAAGGTAAGAAGAACATCTTCTCTGGCCGTATCCTTGAGATCGACCTTACAGAAATGGAAACTGACCTTACTGTTGAGCAAGCGTTCGAACTTTCTGACGCATCTGCTGAACGTTCTGCAGCTGGCTGTTCAATCACACTTTCTGAAGAGAAAGTTGCTGAATACCTTCGTTCGAACATCACTATGCTTAAGTGGATGATCTCTGAAGGTTATGGCGATGCGCGTACTATGGCTCGTCGTGTAGAGAACATGGAAAAATGGTTGGCTAACCCATCACTTCTTAAAGCTGATGCTGACGCTGAATACACTAAAGTGTACGAAATCGACCTTTCTACAATCACTGAACCAGTTCTTTGCTGCCCGAATGACCCAGATGACGCTAAATTGCTTTCTGACGTTCAAGGCGTGAAAATTGACGAAGTATTCGTTGGTTCATGTATGACTAACATCGGTCACTTCCGTGCAGCTGGTAAACTTCTAGACAAAGTTCCTGGTGGTTCTTTATCTACTCGTCTATGGTTGGCTCCTCCAACTCGTATGGACGAACGTCAATTGATGGAAGAAGGTTTCTACAACATTTATGGTAAAGCTGGCGCTCGTACAGAAATGCCAGGTTGTTCATTATGTATGGGTAACCAAGCGCGCGTAGCACCGAACACTACATGTGTATCGACTTCTACTCGTAACTTCCCGAACCGTTTAGGTCAAGGCGCTAACGTTTACTTAGCTTCTGCTGAACTTGCATCTGTTGCTGCTGTACTTGGTAAATTACCAACTCCAGAAGAATACCAACAATATGCAGCTCAAATTGATAGCATGTCTGCTGACATCTACCAATACTTAAGTTTCGACAAAATGGAAACTTATACTGACGCTTCTAAAGAAGTTGATACGAAGAAAATTGCTGCTGCTCAATTGTCTTAATTGATTAAGTAGAATAGAAAATCCCACTTTCGAGTGGGATTTTCTTTGTTAGTGTGTAAATAAAAACATAAAAATAAAAAACTAATGAGATAAATTATGAAAATTAATATTTTAGCTTTAATTGGATTTTGTATATTTTCAATAAATAGCTATGCTGATGTTTCGTATTCAAAACTAAGTAAAAAGCAGTTTGCAATAGAAAGTAAATTCGAGACAAATGCCGAAACTCAATCAACCATGATAGGTATGATTGAGCAAAAGAGATTCAAAGAAATATCGGATAAAGCTAAATATTTATTAAATAGTGAAGAATATAATATTGATGGAAAGTTTAAGCATACTGCATTATTAGATAGCTTGTTGTATATCGTTAATCGCTCAAGAGTGACGTCTAACAATTATTTTATTGAAAATATTGCTGTGGGGCAGGAGTGGATAAAAGCTGTTCCAGATTCACCGCTTGGATATATTTATTATGCTTTATGGGTAAGACAACAGGCATGGAAAGTCAGAGGTGGAGATTATTCAGCTAATATTTCTAAAAAAAATATGAAATATTTTGGTGAGCAATCTATCAGAAATCTTAATTTTTTATTCGAAAATTATGAGGTCGCATCGAAAGACCCTTTTTATTATTACATTGTGTTGCTCACATTGGCTGATTTAGGGATGGAGGAAGAGTATTTAAAAGCGTACCAAGATGGAATTCTAAAATTTCCAAAACAGCGTGTCATTTATAATACTTTTATGTCCTATTTTAATAATAATTGGTTTGGTGAAAATTATGATGCGATTAATATGATTGTAAATGATATACAGAAGTTGAATCCGACTGATCAAGAATTTAACTATTACCATATTATGTATACAGCAAATAGTTATAAATATGATTTAACTAAGTTGAATGTGAATTGGGGGCGTGTAGAGCAAGGGGTAGTAAACTCATTAGAAAAACTTGCGTCAACTAGGAAAATTAAGGACATTCAACAACTATATTGTGCATATCCGGGTAACAAGCAAAGACTGGAGAGATTATTTAACTCACTAAAAATTAATCAACTAGATAAAAGTTATATAGATGAGAGTTTGAGTCGTTGTCAAAGTTAAATTACTTAAGCTTCGAAAAAATGGAAACGTATACTGACGCTTCTAAAGAAGTTGATACTAAGAAAATTACTGCTGCTCAATTGGCTTAATTGATTGATAATTAAGAAATAAAAAGTATAAAATAAGGGCTGATTAATCAGCCCTTATTTTTTGAGTGTAATATGCGAACTTTAGATAAAATAGAACTAAACACGATATTAAGAAGGAAAGAAAGTCCTGTATTAGAGTTTAAAAGTCAGTGGTATTGGGAGGAAAATGAAAAGGGAGATAAGGCGAGAGCATGGGGGGAATTTTATAAAGATTTTGGTGCATTAGTTAATGCTAATAAAAACTATCATGGTCAGACTAGATATTTAGTATTTGGTGTAAAAGATGATGGTGATGTGTGCGGTATAAATTTCACAAACTTGGAAAGTGAAAAATTTATAAATGAGATAAAAAATAAACTAGAAAATTTCTTTAATTTTTTTCCTGATTTTAAAATATATAAAAATATTTTGTCTGAAAAAACAATCTATATATTTGAAATTTATCAACCTAAACAAATATTGAAAGTTACAAAAGAGTTTTTTGATAATAAAAATATTTGTCGAGAAAATTCTATCTTTGTTCGTGGTGTAAATAATAATAATAAAGAAGATGAAATTAACTTGGCTGATGAAAATGAAATTTTTGCGTTGCAAAAAACGCTAGGTATCTTATCAGATGATTCTAATGGAGAGGCTGAAAAGAAAATTTTAGGTCGAAATATAGATATGTCCTTAGATTATCTTTCTAAAAATCAAAATTTAAAGTTGTTGGATGGTTACCCAATTGAATTACAAAGTAACAATACAAAAGTAAGATATAAATGTAAAATTTATTCATATATTGATAATTTCGAAAATGCACTTGACCTAGTTTATATAAATTCTGGTTCAAATTTTAAACAATTAGCTATTGATCTAAAAAATAGAGCAGAAATTTTAGATAAAAAAATCATAGTAGTAACAGATAGACCAATAACAGATAGTTCAAGAAGATTACAGTCAATCGAAAAAGCATTGGTAGAACAAAAAATACAGATAAAGAAAATTTTATTCTTAGATGACTTTGGATTAACGTATATATACAAAAATACTTTAGATAAAGTAGAATTTCAGAAATTTAAAAAAAGAGAGGCTTATGTTGTTAGTGATGCAATCATAGAAAACACAAATAGATTAAAAGGAACCCATGAAATTTTAAATGAATGGTTCAAAACAGTTTATAAACCTATTTTAGTGATTCAGGGTGAAGGTGGTATTGGAAAAACTACATTATTAGAGCAGTATTTAAATAAATATACTGAACACAATAAAAAAACAAAAATAATATATATGACTTCATCAAATATTATAAAAAAAATTCATAGTGAGGAGTTTGATAGAAATATTGATTTGTTCGATTTATATAAATTTTCCACTGATATTAGTAGTTTTTTTACCAGAGATTTATTGAGATTAACATTAGATGATGGGCACATAATATTAGTTTTAGATGGTATTGATGAGGTTATATCGAACTTATCAAATAAGTTTAACTTTAGAAGCTTTGTGCATACAATTATTAACGAATATTGTTTTAATAATGGTAATTGTAAAATTATATTTACATGTAGAAATCAATTTTGGGAAGAGTTAAGTCTGAATGATAATACAGGAATTTCGATTGTTACATTACAACCATTTGATGAAGAAAAGGCAAATAAATTTTTTGAGCTATCATTCAATGATAATAAAAAGGAAAAGCAAGCACTTAAAATACTAAATAAATTTAATAATAATAAAGAAAGTTACATTCCATTTATGTTGGATACTGTTAAATATTTGATTGATAAAAAAGAGGAAGATGCTAAGAATATTATCAATGAAGAAGATGATATTAGTATGGATGACAACTTATTTTTGTCTTCAGATTTTCCATTGCTTAAAGAAGATAGTCATGATTATTTAATATATAAAATTTGTGGTCATGAATATAAAAAATATAAATTTTTCAATATTGAACAACAATTGAATTTTTTAACTAAGTTGGCGATCGACTATGATGGTTGCTTAGAAATAAATAAAATTTTTTTATTGGATGGAGCAATAGATAATATCAAAGCAATATCCTTGAAAGAGCATCTATTGTTGGATGTTCAGGCTAGTAATTTTGGTGATTGTATAACTTTTAAATATGATTTCTTGAAAAAATATTTTTTACAAGTTTCCATTTCTAAATTTTTAATTGAATTAAATGATGATTCAGTAAATGAAAAAATATTAAATTCTTTAAATTTTGTCGGTTATGCAAATATTTTTTGTAAAGAAATACTAGATCGTGTTCAATCATCCTTGGTTGGTAAGGAGGAGAAATATATTGATTTTGTGATATTGTGTTTTGAAAATATTAAGTCTAAATTCTCAGGGGATGAAAAGATATCCTATGCATCAAATATATTCATTCTATTTATTTATATATATATTAATGTATATTCAAAAAATCCAAATGATTTTCTGGAAAAAATTTTTATTCAAGATGGTGTTGTGAAGGAACTTTACTTTAAAAATATTTCACCAATCTTTAACTCGAGTAAAAAAATTACTTTTAATTTTGAAAATATTACTTTTAAGAACTCACATTTTGAAAACTATGACTTCTTCTGGGATTGTATGTTTAATAAAAATACAGTTTTTCAAAACTGTAATTTATTGAATATAAGGAATAGACCTACTACAAAAAGTAATATATCTCCTGATATTTTTAGTGGTAGTAGTGTTGACTTAGCGTTATCTGATGCTGTGGAGGATTTATTTCAGAATGTTGGTAATAGAAATTTAAAAACTAGGAAAAATATTGAAAGGATATTAAGAATTTTTGAATCAAATGGAACCTTTAAACCTCAGAAGGTTAAAAGAGTAAATGCTGAGGTTAGTCATTTTAATGGTAATTTAATTCTTCAAAAACTTTTAAAAAAAGAGGTTATTATTAAGCATACTGAAAGTGTTATGTTGGAAGAAGAATATATAGTTGCTGAGGATTATGATGAGTTAATCGATGTGGTGGTTCAGGATAATAGTTCTCTTGAGATGGATAGGCTAGTTAAGTTCTGTTTGACGTAAATTAATTATGACACTGGGTATCCTGATTATGCTATGTCGGGATATCATTACAATGCAATTTTTTATTTGTATTTTAAAACAATATTATATCTTGTTTTACATCAAAGGATTATACCTATATAAAGAGTGGGATTTTTGGTCTATAATTTTGTATTATGAAAAGTAGATATGAATAATGTTTAAATAGTCGCGACTTCTTTGTATTGGTATTTTTCTCAACAGAGCTCATGGAAAAGAGTATAATGATATTATTAGATATTTAAGACATTAAAAATGTCAATTTTAAAATAAATCTAAAATACCTAAAGCGTTATTCATTACATAAAATTCACTAGAAATTTCAAGGGAGAATTTTATATTGTTATTATTCTTTTCAGGCTAATTTGCCTTTTAAAATATCGAAGTAGTAAAATATGATGAAGAAAAGATAAATATCTAATTATTAATATGAAAATTCCAAAATGTGCATAATTCAGAAAGCCTCATATTTATTATGAGGCTAACCATGAGGAAAAATTAATTGATTAATACTGAAATTTCAGCAGGCGTGTAACCACGTTCATACAAAATGCTACGAATAGCCGTTTTTATGCTTTGACAGCTTGAATGTTTCACTTTTCTTAATAGTGTAAAGTCACAGTCATGACTTGAATTATATTTAATTGCTAATACTTTTGAATCGGGAGTTGAATAAAGAGATTTGAAAAACTGACGTATTCGGGGTCGCATATAGACGGCTTTGTTGCATAAACCTACCTCTAAAGGCTTATCTAGCAATATAATTCTCAGATGAATAAGCCTACACCTAAAAAATATCGCACAACCAATTGGTCTTCTTATAACAGGGCACTAATAAATCGAGGAAATATCTCAATTTGGTTTGATCCTAAGACTCAATGGTATGCTCGCTCTAAAGGCAAACATGGTCGAAATCAAACTTACTCTGACACCGCTATTCAATGCTGTTTAATGATGAAATCTCTATTCCGTCTGTCATTACGTATGGTCACAGGTTTTGTTCAGAGCCTGATTAAACTTTGCGGGTTAGATTGGACAGCCCCAGATTATTCCACTATTTGTAGAAGACAAAAGCATATTGATATTGCAATTAATTATCAAAAAAGCAGTAATGGACTTCACCGACTCGTGGACTCCACTGGTTTGAAGTTTTTAGGTGAAGGTGAATGGAAACGAAAGAAACATCAGCCTGAATATCGTCGCCAATGGAGAAAACTTCATATTGGGATAGATGCTGAAACCCTTCAAATACGTGCTATTCAGCTTACAACAAACAACGTAAGTGATTCACAGGTACTTGGTGACTTACTCGATCAAATTCCACAAGATGAGCAGATTGACTCTGTTTATACCGATGGAGCTTATGACACTAAGAAATGCCGTCAGGTCATAGCAGATCGGCAAGCGCATGCGGTGATTCCACCTAGAAAAAATGCGAAACCATGGAAAGATACAAAGAGCAGCTCGTTAGAGCGAAATGAATTACTTCGAACAGTTAAACGTTTAGGCAGGACACTATGGAAAAAATGGTCAGGCTATCATCGGCGAAGTTTGGTTGAAACTAAAATGCATTGCATCAAGTTATTAGGCGAAAAATTAATGGCAAGAAGCTTTCCCAGTCAAGTAAATGAAATTCATGCTCGTGTAGCCCTATTAAATAAATTTACGGAAATTGGCCGACCACATACCCAAGTGATGCCTTAAATTTTAGTGACTTAGGATAACTTTACCTTTAAAGACTCTATGCAACAAAGCCTTGGATTCTGCAAATTCTTTAGCTTTGAACAGGCATGGCGGTAGCAATTATTTTTGAATTAAATATACTGTAGGGGAGTATATTTGTGGCCAATACAATGCAATATCTAAATAATGTCAAAACTAACCATACCCACCAATTTGATGAAGGAAACCCGCTAGCACAAAAGAAAATACTCATTGCCACGGTCCTGACAGGCGTCATGATGGTATTTGAAATTGTTGGCGGATGGTTCTTTAATTCGATGGCCTTGTTGGCAGATGGCTGGCACATGAGTTCACACATGCTAGCTTTAGGATTAGCATATTTTGCGTACCGTATGGCGCGTAAATACTCACAAGATCAGCGTTTTTGTTTTGGCACATGGAAGATCGAAATCTTAGCGGGATATTCCAGTGCAATTTTGCTGATGGTTGTTGCGTTATTCATGGGCATACAATCTATAGAGCGTCTTTTTAATCCTGTGAATATTCACTATAACGAAGCCATCGCCATTGCAGTTATTGGCTTAGTTGTTAACTTTGTTTGCGCATGGTTATTGCATGATAGTGGCCATCACCACCATCATCATGAGCATGACCACCATCACGGTCATGGCCATCACCACCACGCTGAAGATGAACAGCATGATCATGATTTAAATCAAAAAGCAGCATTTTTGCATGTTGTAGCTGATGCCGTAACATCTGTATTGGCCATCATTGCATTGTTTGCAGCTAAATATTTTGGTTGGGATTTTTTAGATGCAGTGCTGGGAATTGTTGGTGCTATTTTGGTTGCACATTGGTCTTGGGGGCTCATTCGCGAAACAGCTAAAACTTTACTGGATGCAGAAATGGAGCATCCTGTCGTTGAAGAAATTCAAGAGGTCATAGAAGATTTAGACAGCCGAATTGTGATTACGGATATTCATGTATGGAAGGTGGGTAAAGGCAAATTTTCTTGTATTCTGTCTTTAGACGTAGGCAACATGAATATAACTGCGGATCAAGTTCGCAAAGCACTATCCATCCATGAAGAAATTGTACATGTTTCTGCTGAAATTAATCAGAGTTGCAGACTACAAGTGGCAGTATAAACATGGTGTGTTATAAGCAGGTCAATGATCTGCTTATGTTTACCTGCTGAGTTGAATGAATATGCCGAGTAAAGCAGCTAGGCCAATGACACGTAATACGCTTTGATGAAATTTAAAGAGCGCAATGCAGGCAAGGAACGTTATGATAGCTGCTATGTAATCAAATGCCCCATCAAAACCTTTTGGCCATAGTACATGGTATACAAAGAAAATGGCTAAATTTAGTATGACGCCCACCACTGCAGCTGTAATTGCTGCAAGAGGCGCTGTAAATTGAATTTGATTATGTGTCGATTCAATCATTGGTGCGCCACCAAGAATAAATACAAATGAAAATAAGAAAGTGAACCATGTAACAATCATTGCACCTAAAGCACCCGCAATAAATGTATGTTCAGGCCCGAGTAGTTCAAGGTTATATCCACCCATAAATCCAACAAAAGCCACGACCATAATCAGTGGACCGGGTGTACTTTCACCCAATGCTAAACCATCAATCATTTGTGTTGGTTTTAACCAACCATAAAAGTTTACAGCGCCTTGATACATATAGGGTAAAACTGCGTATGCGCCACCAAATGTCATTAGAGCGGCTTTGCTAAAGAACCAGGCCATTTGTGTGAAGTCATGCGACCAGCCATAAACTATTGTCAGTATGCTCATAGGTAGGCACCACAGTACTGCAGCAAAAACTAATAATTGAATCAGTCGAGACGCTTTAAAAATGGCATGCTGCGGTGCTGGCATGTGATCGTCAATAATCGCTTGGCCATAACTTTTTGAGTTTGTGCTTTGGTGATTGTCTGAGAAAAGCTCAGCTTTAAATTTACTGAGTACATAACCGCTGATTGCAGCTAAAAGTACAATCCAAGGAAAGGGAACTTTAAATGCAAATATTAAAATAAACGCAATACATGCAATTGAGTACATATAATTATTTTTAAGTGATTTATGTGCAATACGATAAGTGGCATGAAAAACGACAGCAGTAACAGCTGGTTTAATGCCATAAAATAGGCCTGCAATGATGGGGATATTGCCAAATTGAGCATAGACCCACGACAGACCTATTAAAATAAAAAGTGAAGGTAAAATAAAAAATAAACCAGCAATAACACCACCTTTTGTCTTATGCATTAACCAGCCCATATAGATGGCCAGTTGTTGGGCTTCAGGCCCAGGTAACAGCATGCAATAATTTAATGCATGCATAAAACGTTTTTCTGAAATCCATTTTTTTTGTTCGACAAGTTCTTGATGCATGAGGGAAATTTGACCCGCTGGCCCACCAAAGCTAATAAAACCAAGTTTTAACCAAAATAAGATAGCTTCTTTAAAGCTAATTTCGGGCTTCGTTTCTTTAATCGTGTCCATAAAGTTTCGCTGTTAAAATGGGGTGAAAGGGTCAAACAAATATCTGATTTTAATAATATAATGTGAAATTTTTTAGGCCTGATGACAGGCAATGAATTTCATGAAATATTTAAGTATTTGAAGTGCACAAAAAAAGAACCCTAAAAACGTGAAATGTAAAATGATGATTACTGCCGTGTCAGTAAGCTAGTTCATACTTAGATCTGTCATGTACTGTATTTAATTTAGCGTATGAGTCGTCAAGCCGAGTTGTATCAATGGTATCTTTAATCTTCTTATGAGCATTGAATAAATCCTTATACTTGATAAAATGCCTGTCTTATTTATGTTTTGAACTTTATTTGCGTTTTGCATTAATGGTGCAATTCGAAAATAAAATATAAAAAACAGTGCTTTAATTAAAGGTTGTTTAAATGTTTGATATTTATTTAACAGATGTCCAAAAGAAAGTTCAATTTAAGGATTATCCTGGTGAGCATCCTGTTAAATTTGTTTTAAATTTCAAGAAAATTTTTCCAAGTGTTATGGAGCTTATGCTGCCAGTATTACCTGAAAATGAAAACTTGGAAGAAATGTCT
This sequence comes from Acinetobacter sp. WCHAc060006, assembly GCF_004209135.1. Classification (NCBI taxonomy): domain Bacteria; kingdom Pseudomonadati; phylum Pseudomonadota; class Gammaproteobacteria; order Moraxellales; family Moraxellaceae; genus Acinetobacter; species Acinetobacter sp. WCHAc060006. Next base: position 170,640 of record NZ_SGSS01000001.1, read on the forward strand.
TGGGAGTCGACAACTGCTGACTTTGAAACCTTTAAATTATTGTTGAGTGGTTGGGGAATTATTGAATTACGTTTAAATGCGATAGCTCAATACAAAGACCGCAAATATGCAGACAATCTTGTTAAACAAGCACAGCAAAAACGCAAAGATTTTTCTAAATCACAACCCATGTTGTCGACAGTTGAACTTGATTACTTGTTTATGCATGAAGTACACGGTTTGATTGATGCAGAACTTGTAGAGCTAGGCGAAAAATTCTACCTTCCAACACTGCGTGATCTATGGAAAAATAAAGTTTCAGCGAAAGTATTACAAGCAAATTTCTAAACATTATATTTTGCATTGATATGTACTGAAGTGATTTTACGGATTTTAAAAAGCCCCTCAAAAAATGAAGGGGCTTTTTTTATGCGTATATCAGATTTATGTATTTAATTATTAGAAAACGTGCATATAAATTTTAACAACTGGTTAAAAAATTGCCAAATTTTAATGGTAAATGGAATTGTTTTTGCATAATGTTAAGACCAACAATGTGCAGTTGAGCTGAGCCTTTCATGACATTTAATGAATATTGGCTTGCTTAACGTTTAAATATGTTCAAAAGGAAAAAATAGATGCCAAATCAGTTTTTAGATCTAATTACAAAACGTCGTACTATCTATGCAATTGGCAAAAATGTAGTGCAAACACCTGAATATTTAACTGATTTGATTCAAAACACCATCAAGCAAAGCCCATCTTCATTTAATTCACAGTCTTCACGTGCAGTGATTTTATTGAATGCGCAACATGAAAAATTTTGGGGCTTTGTTGCAGACGCATTAAAATCCTATGCAAAAGACGAGGAAAGTGCAGCAAAAACAACAGCAAAAATGGCAACTTTTGCTGCAGGCGTAGGCACAGTTTTATTTTTTGAAGATGTAGAGACCGTACAAGGTTTACAAACACAGTTTCCATCTTATGCAGAAAACTTCCCAATTTGGGCAGAACATTCAACTGCCATTGCACAATTTGCAGTATGGACAGCCTTACATACAGAAGGTTTAGGTGCATCTTTGCAGCATTACAACCCAATTGTAGATGAACACGTTCATGCAGAATGGGGTATTCCTAGCAATTGGAAACTACGTGCACAATTGGTATTTGGTTCTGTGGAAGGTGAAGCCAAAGATAAAGGCTATATTGATGATGCAACACGTTTCAAAGTGTTTCAATAAATCAATTTTGAACAAGCACTCAATGTCGTTTTAAAAAATCCCCCATGAGCTGGGGGATTTTTTATGTAAAAAGGTTAGTGCTTTGCCCATCATGAAGCCATGCATAAAACGCACGAAAAGCAACATGCCAATGTCAAAACGAATAAAGTACAGGCAAGAAAACAGTAAAAATCCAGTTAAGCCAACGAGCAAGCTAAACTTACGTCCAAACCGTTCCAGAAACTGTCCAACCAATAAACGTCCAACCAAAGTGCCGACAATAAACAGCCCAGAGACTAAACCTGCTTGAGCAGTACTCGCACCTAACTCAGCAACAGCATAGCCAACAATGACCACTACCAACAGATAAAATGTAAGGACCAATTGAAAGTTGATAGTACTCACTAAAATAAAATTTTTGGTCCATAAAGGCGCTGAATTAGGCATGATTATTTCCCGAATTTTTTGCTGAGAGTTGATCAATCAAAGTATTTAAAAGCGCAGTGCTGAGCACAACGTCTTTTTGGTCAAATTGTTGAATCATGCTCTGTTCAAAGTCATTAATAACACTGGCACAAGTTTGATATAGTTGCAGACCTGCATCACTGAGTGCTATTTTCTTTTGACGTTTATCTTGGGTTGCTAGCTGTGTAAGGATGCCCAATTGACTCAGTATAAGCGTACGTTTAGTAATAGATGGCTTAGAGACATTGAGATAATTTGCAATGTCTATCGAAGTGCAACTTTGCTTTTCATGTATAACGAACATGACTTGCCACAGTGAATAATTCAGCTGGTAGGGTAATAAAAGGGTGTTGATTTCATCACAAATCATGCGCGATGAACGCAGTAGGGAAGTGCGGAAACCTAAACGAGAATTCATTTTGGTTAACTAGGGTAACTAAATTAATGAAACTTTACGCCGATCAAGTTTAATATTCAAGCTTTAAAATAAGGCCGTTTTATCTAAAAATGAATGTAGTGCGTATGACTATGTTTATCGGTACGCAAGCTCATAGAATGGTGAATCGAGGTTTTTACTTAGGAATAAAACGGTTTAATTTATATTTTAAATCCAAATCTTATTGTGGAAGTGCAAAAACTCCTATTCACTAGAAGCTGGACTTTTTAAATAATGCATCACGAAATAAATCTTGCTTAAATAGAAATGTGATTTTGAGATCCAGCCGTTATTTGTCACGAAAAAAGCAGTATAAAAACTGCTTTTTCATGTATATAGGATGTGGGCTAAAAAACAGGGCTTTATTTAGTTTGTTTTCTATATCTGCTTGGGCGCATCGCATTCGGATTTTTCCAAAGGCCTTTTTTCTGTTTTTTTGCTTGTTGTTGCAGTGCGAGCCATTGCTGTTTTTGGCTAGGATTACGAATATATTCTTCATATACCCATGCGCCACCACGCTTAACCAACTCTTGGTTAATATTTTTACCATATCGACGGATAAATCCGACACAACGTCCGTAGCGGTCAACATCTGTAATTTCAACGCGGACTAACTTGCGGTACACCATTTTTTTCACCATTTGCTGTGACTCTTTACCAAAACTTTGTTTGGATTCAGGGGCATCAACAAATGCAAAACGCAATTTAGTTTCAGAACGGCGTAAGTTAAATCGTGTGCAGGTGAGGGTATCCCCATCACTGACATGCACAACTCTGCACCAATAGCGTTTACCTTTTTTAAAAGGTGTAAATAGTTCTGAAAGAAAAACTGAGAGCTTACGAAGCAGGTAAAGCAAGATCAGGCACAGCACCATGCCTAAAGCAATCAGCCAGCCTGAAGATAATTGAGAAAGCATCATAAAGAGGAGATATACGCAGGACAAATATAGCGAAACAGCAGCGCTAAAACTGAAGTAAATTATAAATGAAAGTGCAGTTTTATAATGCTTAATTATTCACCTAACAATAATTAAAACAATAGATTAGAAAACATTCATCACAATAAAAGTGCAGATTATCCAAACGTATGAATACTTCATGTAGATATAAATAGCCTAAGCAGAATTTATTTCTAATTAAAATAGCCTAAGCAAAAATTTTAAAAATTTCACCACGTAAAAAATTATGCCGAGCATTCATTTCCACATCTTTATGCCAAAAAATTCCTAGGCTCATTAAAGGCAGTTCAACAGGCACTTCAAAAATATTCAAGGAAGGATGTATTTGCAAATGCGAAAGGATATTTTGCGGAATGGTTAACACAGCCTGTGGCTGAATTTCCAAAATTTGCAGGGCAGTTGAATAATGCTGACAACGTAACCGAATATTGCGAGATAAATGCTTACGGTTCAAAAAAATATCTTCAACCAAAGTGCCTGTACGTCTTGAAGAAACACCAATATGTTCGGCGGAGATGTATTCCGCTTTGTTCATGCTGAGTTGCTGTGAGCATGCAACAAAATGATCTTGCTGTAAGCGGTGAAACTGAATTTTATCACCAAAATTTTGTTCTAAATCAATCACAAAATCGACTTGCTGAGAAGCCAAGTCCGCCACAATGTTTTTACGGTCTAATTTAATACTTGAGAACTGAATATTAAATTGGCTCTGCTGGAAATGTGCAACAAGCTTAGGAAAAATCAGCGGTTCAATTTCATCATGTACGGCGATTTTTAAAGTTTGTAATTGGCTTGAATCAAATTTTTGATTTTGATTGGAGATTTTTTGAATACAAAAAAGAGCATCTTTGATATCTGGATAAATCTGTTCAGCAAAAGGTGTGGGCAACATTTTACTGCCAGTACGAACAAATAAATCATCTTTTAAATGTGTTCTAAGGCGTTGCAAAGCATGGCTGGCTGCAGATTGCGTAATACAAATCAGTTGAGCTGCTTTAGATATATTTTGTTGCTCGTAAATTGCTACAAATAAAGGATATAAATTCATATCAATACGATAGAAAGAACTCATATCAATGGTTTTTTTACTATGCACTGTATTCATATTTTGCTATGGAATTAAATCATTTTGTTCATAATAGAATTCGCGGTATGTTGTTGTAAAGAGCAATACATAATATTGAAAGGGATCATGCCATGTTTGAACTGTCAGCACGTGCACAAGACTATGTAGAAAGAACTAAACGTTTTATTAAAGATGAAATTGAGCCTGTAGAAACTGAGTTTTGGGCAGAAGTTCATGAACTGAACCAAGGTGGTGATTGGACCAAATGGCAATGGCCAGCACAGTTAGAGGTTTTTAAAAATAAAGCCAAAGCTGCAGGTTTATGGAATATGTTTTTACCTTGTCCTGAACTTGGACAAGGTTTATCTGTGCAAGAATATGCACATATCGCAGAACTTTCAGGCCGTAGCTTGCTTGCACCTATTGTATTTAACTGTAATGCACCAGACAGCGGCAATATGGAAGTGATTTGGCGCTATGGTACAGAAGAACAAAAGCAGCAGTGGTTAACTCCATTGCTTGACGGAAAAATCCGTTCGGTATTTTGTATGACAGAGCCTGCAGTTGCTTCAAGCGATGCCACTAATATGCAAGCCACGGCTGTCGTTGAAGGCGATGAAATTGTGTTAAATGGCCGTAAATGGTGGTCTTCAGGTTTAGGTGATCCAAATGCCAAAATCATTATCTTTATGGCGCATACACCAGATGAAAGTAAAGATCGTCATCATCAGCATTCTATGGTTTTAGTTCCAATTGATACGGCGGGTGTAAAAATTGAACGTATGTTACCTGTATTAGGTGACTACGATGCTCCACATGGGCATGGTGAAATTAGCTTCACAAATGTGCGTGTACCTGTAGCAAACTTTATTGGTGGTGCAGGTCAAGGTTTTGAAATTGCACAAGGTCGTTTAGGTCCTGGCCGTATTCATCACTGTATGCGTTGTATTGGTGCTGCCGAAAAATCATTAGAATTGATGATTGACCGAGGTATGAGTCGAACTGCTTTTGGTAAAGAAATTTTAAAGCTGGGTGGTAATTTAGAACGTGTAGCAGAAGCCCGTGTTGCGATTGATCAAGCGCGTTTGCTGACTCTATATGCTGCATATAAAATGGATACGATGGGTAACATGGCAGCCCTAACTGAAATTTCTGCAATTAAAGTAGTTGCACCAAGTGTATTGGAAAAAGTAGTCGATATGGCCATGCAAATTCACGGTGGTGCTGGCGTTTCACGTGATACACCACTTACAGGTTTCTTTGCACAAGCACGTTCACTGCGTTTGGCCGATGGTCCAGATGAAGTGCATAAAGGCATGATTGCAAAATTAGAATTGGCTAAACGTGGTTATAGTAGCCGTCGTAAAAAATAATCAAATTTGTATGCAACAAATAGCATGGCAGCCTCGTGTTGACCATGCTATAAACAGTTCTAAAATAAATTTTTAGCTTGTAATAGATTCAAAATTAGGAAGAAAAATCATGTCAGTGATTGATGTAGGTGGTTCGGTTCGCGAGGGAGAAGAGCTGGATGTACGTGCCGTAGGCAATTGGCTGATTGAGCATGGTGCAGAAATTTCTGGTCCAGTTGAAGTTACTCAATATTCGGGTGGTGCTTCAAATTGGACCTATCGTTTAAAGTATAGTAATGAAGATTTAATTTTACGCCGTCCTCCAAAGGGAACCAAAGCCAAGTCTGCACATGACATGGCGCGTGAATATCATGTACAAAGAGCCTTGTCTGAGTTTTATCCTGTACTCCCTGAAATGGTTGCGCTTTGTCAGGATGAATCAGTCATTGGTTGTGACTTCTATGTGATGAAGCGCGTAGAAGGGATTATTCCACGTGCAAATTTACCCAAAGAATTAAACTTTGATGAAAGCCAAGTTCGGGAATTATGCATTAATGTGATTGATAAACTCATTGAGCTACATCAAGTGCCTTATCAAGGCACAGATTTAGAAAAAATAGGCAAGGGCGACGGATACTGTCGTCGGCAAGTTGAAGGTTGGGATGCGCGCTATGAAAAAGCCAAAACCTTAAATGTTCCTTCTTTTAAATACGTCCGTAATTGGCTTAAAGACAATATTCCAGCTGACTCTAAAACTTGTGTGATTCATAACGACTGGCGTTTTGATAATGTGATTTTAGATCCAAATAATCCTACCCAAGTGATTGGAGTATTAGATTGGGAAATGGCAACACTTGGTGATCCATTGATGGACTTGGGTTCAGCATTGGCATATTGGGTTGAAAATGGCGATAACGCGATTTTTAAAGCGACACGCCGTCAACCGACAAATCTTAAAGGAATGTTTAGCCGTAAAGAAGTTGTTGAATATTATTTAGAAAAAACTGGGCTAAAAACAGACAATTGGACCTTTTATGAAGTGTTCGGTATTTTCCGTTTGGCTGTGATTGCACAGCAAATTTATTACCGTTACTACCATAAACAGACCAATAATCCTGCATTTAAAGATTTTTGGATTGTGATTCACGCTTTGCATATTCGTGCACTAAAACTCATTGGAGTCCAAAAAATTGAAGCCAATGAAGTCGCGCAAAAGTACATTGAAAAAATGAAGGAATTTTTAGGGAAATGACCACGCTTTATTTAATCCGTCATGGGCAAGCCTCTTTTGGTGCTGAAAGCTATGACAAGCTTTCTCCTAATGGCGAGCAACAAGCTATTGTACTTGGGCATTATTTTAATGACATTTTAAAAGAAGCACCGCAAGTTATTGCAGGCTCAATGCAACGTCATCAGCAAACTGCACAACTTTGTTTAGATGAATGTTTCCCTGAAAGTGACATCATTACGGATTCATCGTGGAATGAATTTAATCATCAGCAAGTATTTGCACAGTATGAGCCACGATTTAATCAACCGCATTTATTAAAAGAAGATGTTTCTAAGCATGAAAACCCGCGTGCTTATTTATCTAAAATATTTGAAGGCGCCATTGATCGTTGGACAGGCGGTGAATTTCATCATGAATATGATGAATCTTGGCCACAATTTAAAAATCGCGTCGAAACAGCTTTAGAAAACTTGTGCAATCAATTGGCTGAAACCAAACCGCGCTATGCAGTTGTTTTTACATCTGGAGGGGTAATTTCAGTCGCCGTCGGCAAAATTTTAGGGCTGAGTCCAGAAAAAACATTTGCACTCAATTGGGCCATTGCCAACACCAGTATAACGACGCTGCGTTTGGTTGGAAATGAACCGCAATTACTCAGTTTAAATGAACATCATTTTATAAAAACAGTTGATCCCAACTTATTGACTTGGATCTAAATTAAGCAAAGGAACTATCATGGCGAAAACAATTTTAATTACAGGTGCAAGCTCAGGGATTGGTGCTGGTATGGCACGCGAGTTTGCACAAAAAGGCTATAACTTAGCTATTTGTGCACGTCGTTTAGAGCGTCTTGAAACGCTCAAACAAGAATTGGAAAGCCAATATGGCATCAAAGTGATTGCAAAAACACTCGATGTCACAAATTACGACCAAGTTTTTGAAGTATTTCGTGCCTTTAAAGCCGATTTTGGCACTCTTGACCGTGTCATTGTCAATGCAGGCGTTGGGGAAGGCCGTCGAATTGGTAAAGGAAATTTTGAAGTCAACCGTGCAACAGTAGAAACCAATTTTATTTCTGCATTAGCCCAGTGTGAAGCTGCCGTTGAAATTTTCCGTGCGCAAAATTCAGGGCATTTAGTTGTTATATCTTCAATGAGCGCTATGCGCGGCATGCCTAAACATTTAACCGCATACGGCGCAAGTAAGGCAGGTGTGGCTGCTTTGGCTGAAGGTATTCGTGCAGAGTTGATTGATACACCAATTAAAGTAACCACTATTTTCCCTGGTTATATTCGTACTGAAATTAATGAAGGTGCGAAAAAGTTACCCTTTGAAGTTGATGAAAAAACCGGTTCACGCTTATTAGCTGCTGAAATTGAAAAAGCGCCAGTTAAAGCTTATGTACCAAAATGGCCTTGGCTACCATTAGGTTTAGCAATGAAAGTTTTGCCACTGAAAATTGTGAACAAGCTAGGCTAAGCGTTCACAATAAATTTCAGAATAAAAAGCACCTTTAGAGGTGCTTTTTTATCTATTCATCAATAATCTAAATAACTGACACAAGTGTAAAATTCAAATGAATGGCACAAACACAAGATTCGGATTTTTTCTTCATGCAGAATATGTTGTTATACCAATATGAGGCGAGACGAAGAGATCAACTTTATGAATCATGAATATGAAACTGCACAAATAGATCAATATGATCGTATTGCAGATGCAATTCGCTATATTCATCAACATTTTCAAGAGCAACCCAGTTTAGAACAGATTGCTTCTGCGGTGCACGTGAGTCCTATTCATTTTCAAAAACAATTTAAACATTGGGTGGGAGTCAGCCCGAAAAAATTTTTGCAATATATTAGTGTAGAACACGCCAAAAGCGTCTTAAAAAATTACTCTCTTACAGAAACTGTGTATGACACGGGATTATCTAGCCCTAGTCGTTTACATGACTTATTTATTCAAATTGAAGGGATGACGCCTGCTGAGTACAAAAAACAGGCCCAAAATTTAGTCATTCACTATCAATTTTCTGCCACACCATTTGGTGAAGTGCTCATCGCATCGACACACAAAGGTGTGTGCTGGATGGCATTTGAGTCGGATCAAAATTTGGCAGTCTCAAATCTTCAGCAATCTTTTCCGAAGGCCACCTTTCTTGCGCAGTCTGATCAGTTTCAACGTGATGCTTTGGCCATATTTGCAAAAGATCAGAGTTTGGCGCAAATTAAACTGCATTTAAAAGGTACGCCATTTCAGCTTAAAGTTTGGGCGAGTTTGCTTAAAATTCCGATGGGGCACTTAAGCACCTATGGTGATATTGCGCAACAGATTCAACAACCAACAGCCAGTCGCGCAGTAGGTACAGCAATTGGACGCAATCCAATTGCGTTTTTAATTCCATGTCATCGGGTTATTCGTGCGACAGGAGTGATTGGGGAATACCGATGGGGCGCACCACGTAAAACTGCAATCATTGGTTGGGAAGGGGTTAAAACCCATGAAAAATCTGAATGAAAACTTACATCCTACCAGTCAAGCAGAATTTGATTTTGACTCAAATTTAGCACCTATACAGCCCAATAATTTATTACCTTATGATGGTTGTGTTGAGTATCTCGGTAAAATTTTGACGCCTAAATGTGCAGATGAATATTTTAATCAATTATTCGAAGACATTTGTTGGCAACATGACCAAGCCATGATTTTTGGCCGATGCATACAGACTAAACGTAAAGTCGCTTGGTATGGTAATCAGCAATATTCTTATACCTATTCAGGTATTGAGAAAAAAGCCATGTTGTGGACGCCTGTTCTTTTAGAGCTCAAGGCAATTGTAGAAGCGCAGTGTGCTGAACAGTTTAATTCATGTTTATTAAATTTATATCATGATGGTAGTGAAGGTATGGCGTGGCATAGTGATGGTGAAAAAGATTTAAAACCGCAGGGAACTATAGCATCACTCAGCCTTGGTGCATCTCGTCGCTTTTTGTTTAAACACAAAGTCAGCCATGAAAAAATTGAAATTCAATTAATGCATGGCAGTTTGCTTTTAATGAAAGGTTGTACACAAAGTCATTGGCTCCATCATTTACCCACGACTAAACGTAATTTAGGTGCAAGGATTAATTTAACTTTTCGAAATATTGTGAAAAATGTGCCATCACAATTTAACTAAGTTTATTTTATTGGTATCTCAAAGAAGTATGATTAAGAGAGTAAATGACAGAAAAACGCCCGAAATTACTAGAAACTGAATGCTGAGTTTTATTTGCTTTGGCTGTATAAATAGGCACTTATGTCATAATAGATCACAAAACTTACCCATCACTTTGATATAGGCCTTTATTATGTTTCTACGCGTAGCGACTTTAGCTTTGCTCCCAGCAATTGTAGTACAAGGGCTAAGTGTTAAAAAAAATACACCCCGCTTACCCGAAGCAACAGGCGATCGCCAAGGGCAGCAAGGTTCAGGCCCTATATTGTCACTATTAATTGTTGGTGATTCTGCGGCTGCAGGTGTAGGCGTAGAAACACAGCAGGATGCCTTATTGGGTGCCATTTTACAAAAATTGGATAAACATTTTACTGTGCATTGGTGTTTACAGGCTAAATCTGGCGATAACAGCACTAAAATTATGCAAAATATAAATACTTTGCCAAGTACTCCTTACGATGTCGTAATTACATCTGTCGGCGTAAATGATGTTACTCAATTCATGGGTGCAAAAAATTGGATTGCCAAACAAAAACAACTTTATACATTAATTGAATCAAAATTTAGCCCCCAATTAGTGGTCGCAACAGGCGTACCACCGATGAATGAGTTTCCGGCACTTCCCAATCCATTAGGCTGGTTGTTTGGTCAATATGCAGCTCAAATGAATCAAAAGTTGAGAGCTTTCGTTAAACTGCACTCGAATATGCAGTTAATTGAATATGATTTGGCGCAATATAAAATGCTCAATTTGAGTATGGCTGAAGATGGCTTTCACCCCAGCAAAGAGGTCTACCAGATTTGGGGTTCCCAAGTTGCAGAAAAAATTCGTCAAGCGATTTAATATAAACTTCTTATTTATGTATTTATCTCACCTATGTCTGATTCTGAACCTTATATAGAAACGCATCCGCTTGAGCCTTTTTTGCCAAAAAATGCAAAATTGTTGATGCTTGGTAGTTTTCCGCCACCTGAATATCGCTGGAAAATGGACTTTTATTACCCAAACTTCCAAAACGATATGTGGAAAATATTTGGCTTATGTTTTTTTCAGGACAAAAACTATTTTTTGAATGTTGAAAATAAAACGTTTCAAGAACAAAAAATCCGAGATTTTTTAACTGAAACAGGGATTGGTATTTTTGATACGGCATATCAAGTGATCCGATTAAAAGGCAATGCATCTGATAAATTTCTGCAAATCCATCAAACATCTGATATTAAAAATATGTTGGAACAGATGCCTCATTGCCAAAGCATTATGACTACGGGGGATAAAGCAACAGATACATTAATGCTCTCTATGCCTGCAGGGACTGAAAAACCGCAAATTGGCCAAGCGATTGATACTTTTTTTGCAGATCGGCCTATTAGATTATATAGAATGCCATCTACCTCCAGGGCATATCCACTAGCGCTAGAAAAGAAGGCAGAAGCATATAACCAGCTTTTTAAAGAGATTGGTTTTATATAATCTTTTATCAACTAAAGTAACTATTGGAAATAAACAAACTATTAGTAAGTTTTGGGTGCGTACAGATCTAAATGGAATGATGTTCATGGCATCATTTGGGGATATTCAACCCATTTATGGGCATGGACTTGAAAATCACGTACATGGTTAAAGTCATTCCAAATTAATTTACTGCCTTTTGTCCACTTCAGCATGCGGATACGCTGCTGTACCAAGTGTAATTCTTCAGTCGTTGCAGATCTTTTTTCGCCAATAGTCACGGATAAACGTACACCTGGATAATCTAAAAATTGCCCTTTCAGCAAAGAACTTAACCAAAACAATTTGCTGCTATTAATTGCTTGGATGCAGGCTTTGGGATTCACTGCTAAGTTTTGGCCTAAGCTTTCAGCATAGCTATCGAAGAAAAAGCCTGAAAATTCTGTTTCATGCAAAAAAAGCGTACCGATAGGGGTAATATTCGGCTGCATAGCTGCATCAACACTCGCAATTGAACAGTGCATGGCTGCACGTTGAGCATGTGAAAAAACCGTTCTTATTTTTTGCCAAGTTTGTGGATTCATGGTGTTTCCTTTTTATTTTTGGATTTTATTCTTTTGTTTGGAGCTGCAAAGGCTGTTTGCCCATGCGCTTTACTGTATCAATTTTTTTAGCAAAATTTTGACTGAACAATAGCAATGTATTGGTCAGTCATCCCATTGTTTTTGAGTTAAACATAGCGTGTGATTTTTTATGCGTGCTTTTTGGCCATTACCACACAGCTGACCACAGCCAGAGATACAGCAATCATCAGCAGGCTAATATGCTCATTTAACAGTACGGCGCAAAGCATCAGGCCAATAAAAGGCTGAATCAGCTGAATTTGGCCAATTTTGGCAATACCGCCTAGCGCTAAACCCTTGTACCAAAAGAAAAATCCAATCAGCATGCTAAAAATAGAAACATAGGCCAAGCCTATATAAGCAGCTATTGGTATCTGTTGAAAATTATGAGGCAAATACACCAAAAACATTGGGAACATGAGCGGTAAGGCCATAATGAGCGCCCAGCAAATCACTTGCCATCCGCCTAAAGTCCGAGACAGTACCCCACCTTCTGCATAACCTAAACCGCAAAGCAGTACGGCAATAATCATATAAAGATCGCTGAGTGTCAGACCATGCATGCCAGACTGTTGTAGCATAAAGAAAATCACCAAAGCGCTACCAGCGCCTGCATAGAGCCAAAAGGTCAACTGCGGTATTTCTTTTGCGCGAAGTACAGCAAAAAATGCAGTTGCTAAGGGCAGTAAAGCCACAAAAATGAGTGAATTGGCTGCTGTTTGAGTTTGTAAAGCAAGCGCAGTAAATAGCGGAAAACCAATGACGACACCAATCGATACAATGCACAAAGATTTAATTTGCTGGGCAGATGGTTTGGGCTGTTTAAGCATATACAATAAAATAAATGCCAGAAGTGCAGCGATGCAAGCACGTGCACCGGTCAGAGATTCAGGGCTGAAACCTTGTACGGCAACACGTGTTGCCGGCATAGAGCCTGCAAAAATAGCGACACCAATGAAGCCATGCAGCCAGCCTGTTTGAATGTTTTGAATCCTGAAGTTCATTTTCGCTCTATTCATCTTTTAGTTAAGTAAGTGAGTAAAATGTAAATCATGGCATGACGATAAAACACATACAGTCCAGTACAATTTTAAATAACTGTTATGCTAAAAATACCCATACAATTTGCATTGAAGCGCATATTTTTATAATTTTAGCGCATAGGTGAATATTGAAAAAATTGAATACTGGGCATGAAACATGACAAAAATTGAATGGGCAATGGAGCAGATCAAGCTGTTAATTGAGCAGAAAAAATTGCTTGAAGGCAGCCGTGTGCCTTCAGTTCGTCAATATGCAAAACAGTTGGACTGCTCGGTTTCAACTATTGTGGAGGCTTATGCGAGGCTTGTGAGTACAGGAGTGTTGGAATCACGCGTAGGTGCAGGCTACTATGTGCGCAAAAACTCGAACACAAACCCGTTATTGGCAGAACATACAATTGAGTATAGCCGAGAAGTAGACCCGCTCTGGATTTCACGGCAGTCTTTAGATGCACATGACAATATGCTTAAACCCGGCTGTGGTTGGCTTCCTAAAGAATGGCTACCTGAGCAAACACTTCGTAAAGCACTTAAACTGGTCGCGAAATCTGAAAGCCATTTTTTATTAGATTATTCTACGCCACACGGCCATGCCGATTTACGGCGCTATATTGCACGTAAGCGTGAGGCTTATGATGTGCATTTAAATCTGCAGCAAATTTTGATTAGTGATTCTGCAACGCATTCTATTGATTTAATTTTCAGAAACTTATTACAAGCGGGTGATTACATCATTATTGATGACCCGTGTTATTTTAATTTTAGAGCTTTAGCAAAAGCGCACAGGCTCAATTGTATTGCTGTGCCATTTGGCAAGTATGGCCCAGAGATTGAAGCATTCAAACACGCATTGCAATTTCAGCCTAAACTGTATTTAACCAATTCGGGTATTCATAACCCAACAGGTGCAACGCTTTCAATGCAAACTGCCTTCGAGATTGCAAAATTGGCAGAACAAAATGGCTTAATGATTGTTGAAGATGATATTTTTGCTGAATTGGAATATTTTCATGCACCGCGCTATTTGACCTTGTTGGGTTTAAAACAGGTGATACAGATTGGCAGTTTTACCAAAACCCTCTCTGCAGCCGTGCGCTGCGGTTATATTATTGCGCAAGAGGCCATGATTGATCAGCTCATCGACCTCAACATTGCGACGCATTTCAATACCAGTCATTTGAATGCTGAAATTATTTATCAGACACTGACGGACAGCAGTTATATCCGACATATTGAATGGATTAAAAAGCAGCTACAAAAACACATGATGGCAACGGTCAAGCAATTAGCAACATTGGATATACATCCTATCGCAATGCCCAAAGCAGGAATGTTCCTTTGGTGTCAGTTGCCTGCGCATATAGATGCAGCTGAACTGTCTAAAAGCTGTCTGGCCAACGGTATTATTCTTGCTCCGGGCAATTCATTTAGCCAAGCGAAAAATGCACATCAGTTTATGCGTTTTAATGTCGCACAGTGTATAGATAAAAAAGTCTACGATGTTTTGGTCACATGCCTGAATGCACAAAAAATATTACATGCAGGTTAGGGGAATGTGATTTAAAAAATCTTAAAGATATACATTTGGGATTCGACAAAACATAATGAAATGATCGTGCAAAAAATGCATGATTAGCCATCATATTCAACATAATCCCACAGATTTAAACGGGCTTTAATTTCTTTACGGATATTCGGCATCATTGGCAACAAGGTACCATCAATCCACAGACTTAGCGCTTGCGCAGAAAGTTGCTGTTCATTTACATCTATTAACTGCGCGCCTTTAACTAGCACTAACGTTTCACTCGAAGCGGGTGTTTCAATGCCTTTGAATAATACTTGCAACTCGAAGCCTGTATCTTGAATCAGCCATTCCAATTCAATTTGAATATTTTGGCTCGACTTTAAAACAGCTTGTCCTTCAATCAGTTCATTTTCAGAGAGGCAGTCATGTTCAACACGGACTTTAGAGAGCATCCATTCTTGCGCTTCTAAGTCGTTTAAAGTCTTATTTGGCGTTAAAATATCACTTAAATTAAATTGTCGGCTTAAATCAAAAAATTGCATAGGAGGGAGAATCGCAATAATAGCGGGGCACAGAGAAAATACAATTTTAAAGCAATGAAATATAGCTGTAAAACGATTGCATGAACTGATCTTTATTTTATATAAAGAATAAACATATACATATCAGTCTGCATTCAAATACGCATTACAGATTATGATGGGGATTATAAAAATAATAGAAGATGTTTTAAGTCCGATCGACCTTAGAAATGAAGCGGATGCAGTGCAGTGTGCCAATGAAGTCAACGTAAAGCGGCTGTGGCGATATGAAATATTTGACGATTATGTTGCTGAAATATCACAGCATGCGCCAAATGCCCGCATTTTGGAGCTGGGTTCAGATCCGGGTTATTTGGCGTCCCATGTGTTAAAACATTGCCCGAATATCCAATACACCGCTTTTGATTTCTCAGACGCCATGCATACCTTGGCTAAAAATAGACTATCAGCATCAGAACTGAACAGAATCCAATTTATAACGGGCGATTTTAAAAAACAGCGCTGGGAAAATATATTGCTGAACAATTTGAGCCAATCGCAACACAAAGATGTGAATGTAAATATACAAACTGCTGAAGAGCTTCAAAATCGGTTTGATATTATCATTATCCATCAAGCATTACATGAACTACGTCATAAATGCCATGCACATAAATTTCATCAGACGATCCGAAGTTTAATGCATAAACAGAGCATTTATTTTGTCTGTGATCATATTTTTGCGCCTGACGCGATGCAAAATAATGATCTTTATATGTCAATTGATGAGCATGAAGAGGCTTTAAAACATGCTGGATTTCAAAATATTGCTTTTATCAAAAATTTAAAAGGCTTGGCTTTATTTAGAATTCAGCGGTAACTCTTCATGATTTTGCCACTGAAAAATTAATTATGTCATTCATTTGCAATTACATTATCCATTCAAGTGGCAAATAAGACACGAACTTCATACTCAATCTTTGGAATTTAGTTGTCTCAGGTTCTTGTTTTAATTCTTTTATCGTTCCATTTGCCTGTCGATCTAACCAAATTAAATCATTGTTTTGATCCAGTTTAACTTCATAGGCAATATGTGGAAGGTATTGATCTAATGATGCAGAAATTTCATTTTGTAATTGCTCAGACTCAACGACTAAGCCAACTTCAGTATTCAAGTTTGCTGATCGTGGGTCGAAATTAAATGAGCCAATAAAGACCATTCCATCTATATCAAAGAATTTTGCATGTAGACTCGATGCATTTTTACCTTTGGCTGGGATAATATTCCCCGTAACAATTTCATACCATGTGCGCTTATTACGTTCAATATACGGTTTAAACTCATAAAGTTTTACACCATTTTTGAGTAAATCCTTACGGTATTTTTGGTAAAAAGAGTGTACGACCGCGACATCATTGGCAGCTAAGGAATTGGTGAGTACACGAACTTTTACCTTATTTTGTGCTAAAGCACCTAAGTAAGCTGTACCTTTTTCAGTAGGCACAAAATAGGCCGAAACCAATTCCATGTTGTGTTTTGGGTTGCCCATTAAGTGCTGCATTTGTTTATAAATGAGCTGTTGATCATGCGCTGTTCCACGAATTTTATTAGGATGGTCTGCGATAAAGTGCGCATTTGCCCAGCGAATTTGTTTTTGTTTTAACTCTGCTGACAGAACTTTTTGTGCATATTCAATGCGATTCTCTACATTATTTTTACGCACAGCATCCAGTTCATAATGTTGCTGTAACTGAGCTAATTCAGCCGTAGAACTGGATCCTAAAAGTTGAGTTACGCTATAGCTCAGATCATCATTCCAAAATTGTAGAAAAACCGCGTTGGCTTCTTGTACGGCTGTGCCATAAAACAAAATATCTAAATCGGTAAATTGAAAGCTTTCACTTGCATCAAAGTATTCTCGGCTAATATTTCGGCCACCCGTTACAGCAATTGCACCATCCGCAATAATCAATTTATTGTGCATGCGGTGGTTAATCTGCTTTAAGCGAAATGCGTAATCAATGACACGAAAATTTCGGTATTTATAAGGATTAAAAATCTTAATAGAAAAATTAGGATGTGATGCCAGTGCTTTTAGCGTGTCATCTAATTGAGTTCCATTTTGATCATCAATTAATAAACGAACTTTTACCCCACGATCTGCAGCTTTTAGTAATTCTTGCAACATCATGTGGCCAATAAAATCATCTTTCCAAATATAGTATTGCAAGTCGATATTGTGCTTAGCATTCCGAATAAGATGTATACGAGAGGCAATACTCATAAAAGCATCATCTAAAGCTAAAAATGCAGTTTGACCTTGGGCTAGTGCTGCTGCGCTATTTTCATCATTTAACCAATGTGCCGATGAAACAGAAATTGGCTTATCTTTTGGTGCTTGATTCATAGCTAAACTACATCCCACTAATGGTAATAGCATGATGGGCAGTACAACTGTTTTTAGCGTGATGTCTTTATACATAAATGATTTATTTCGCTATAAATTTTATGATCAGAATATCACCATGTTAAAGGTTGCTTCTGCGAATAAAAAGCGGTTACTGTAGCTCATCTGTTAATTTAGCCTCTACAGGAAGTTATCCTTATGAAATCACGTGCTGCTGTTGCATTTGGGCCAGGTCAACCCTTAAAAATTGTAGAAATTGATGTCGCACCACCTCAGGCGGGTGAAGTATTGGTTAAAATCAGTCATACAGGGGTTTGTCATACAGATGCATTTACTTTATCTGGTGATGACCCTGAAGGCGTTTTTCCTGCTGTGTTAGGTCATGAAGGTGCAGGTGTTGTAGTCGAAGTTGGCGAAGGTGTTACCAGTGTTAAACCTGGTGATCATGTTATTCCACTTTATACAGCAGAGTGCGGTGAGTGTTTGTTCTGTAAGTCTGGTAAAACCAACTTATGCGTTTCTGTACGTGCAACTCAAGGTAAGGGTTTAATGCCAGATGGTACGACTCGTTTTTCTTACCAAGGTCAACCTATTTACCACTATATGGGATGTTCGACTTTCTCTGAATATACCGTTGTTGCGGAAGTGTCTTTGGCAAAAATCAACCCAGAAGCGAACCATGAACATGTCTGCTTATTGGGCTGCGGTGTAACAACAGGTCTAGGTGCTGTAAAAAATACCGCTAAAGTGCAAGAAGGCGACACAGTTGCAGTATTTGGTTTAGGTGGTATTGGTTTGGCTGTTGTACAAGGTGCAAAAAAAGCCAAAGCTGGCCGCATTATTGCGGTAGATACCAACCCAGAAAAATTCAAATTGGCTGCAGATTTTGGTGCGACCGATTTTGTTAATCCAAAAGAGCACGATCGTCCTGTACAAGAAGTGATTGTAGAAATGACAGGTTGGGGGGTAGATCACTCCTTTGAATGTATTGGTAATACCAATGTGATGCGTTCTGCATTGGAATGTGCACACCGTGGTTGGGGCCAATCAATTATTATTGGTGTGGCGGGTGCTGGCCAAGAAATTTCTACGCGTCCATTCCAATTGGTCACTGGCCGTTCATGGAAAGGGACTGCTTTTGGTGGCGTAAAAGGTCGTTCACAATTACCAGGCATGGTCGAAGAAGCAATGAACGGCGATATTCAACTTGAGCCGTTTGTAACCCATACGATGGGCCTAGATAAAATCAATGAAGCCTTTGACTTAATGCATGAGGGTAAATCTATTCGTTCAGTGGTTAATTTTGCAGAATAAGCTTAAATCTTAGTGATTTAGTCAAATTTAAAAACCAAGCTTCGGCTTGGTTTTTTACATTGATTGTTAGACAAAAATGATAAAAAGTGTGAAAAACACCTGTTTTGACCTGAAATGACATAGTCCATTTTTTCGAACGACTATATTGTATCCAGTAATAAAAGAACAAATGTATATTAATAAGTTTACAGGGGGCAATATGAACACAGCAGTCTATACACCTGAATGGGTTCGCGAAGATTTTGTTGACTTTGTTGCAGAAAAATTTCATCCAACATGGGCATGGAAAAAGGTCAAAGCCGAGCTGGTTTCAAAGCGTGCTTTAAGCCAAGATTTTCATGAGTTTATATTGCGTCCAAATCATAATTTTGATGCAAGTAAGTTTCAGGCTGGTCAATCGCTTTTAGTCACCGTTGTGGTGAAAGGTGTGCGCCAGCAACGTAGCTATAGCATTATCAATATTGATGAATATGGCATTCATATTGCTGTAAAACAACAGGGCGTAGTTTCAAATGCGTTGGCAGCAATGCCGATCCATTCGGTGATTGAAATTTCGCAAGTACAAGGCGAATTTACGTTAAACACACCATCTACAGAGCCAGTTTTACTGATCGCATCAGGCAGTGGAATTACTGCAATTTATTCACTCCTGAAGCATGCACTAAAGCAAAATCAATCAATTGAAATGATCTATTTTAGCCGTGACAGTGCTTATCATCATGAAATTGAAAGTTTGCATCAACAGTTCCAAAACTTTACATATCATCTTATCGATACAAGCAAAACCAAGTTGCACTTCAGTGAAAAATTACTGAAGCATTTGGTCCCAGATTTTGAAAGTCGCATGTGCTATGCCTGCGGTACAGCGGGCATGATGCAAGACTTACATGCATTGTATGAATCTACTGAGCGACAAAACCAACTGAAAACTGAATATTTTCAGTTAACGATTGATCCCACATTAGAGGCGCAACAAGTGACTTTTGCACGTGCACAGCAGACCTTTATGGCAGATGCTAGCTTGCTTGAAAGTGCTGAAAAGGCCGGATTAAAACCAGCGCATGGTTGTCGAATTGGCATCTGTAACACTTGCTCATGTACCAAAGTGCAAGGCGCCGTACGCAATGTGCTGACAGGTGAAATTGACCAAGGCAATAACACACAAATTAAATTGTGTATTTCTCAGGCCATCAGTCCAGTTGTAATTAATCTATAAAGTATTTTGGGGAGTAATAAAAATGAATAAACCCGTATTTTTTAATGAAAAAAGCAAGTCTCATTACTTAAGTTCTGAACAAGTAGAAGAGCTGGGCGCAAAAATTGAAGCCATCCGTCGTGAAGTGATGGACAGCCTCAATGAAAAAGATGCGCAATATATCTATAAAATTCGTAACTTTGTACGTTATAGCGAAATTGCATCGCGTGGCATGCTCATGTTTGCAGGTTGGGTGCCACCAGTATGGCTCTTGGCTACAGGGTTATTAGGTATCTCTAAAATCGTTGAAAACATGGAGCTTGGCCACAATGTGATGCATGGTCAATTTGATTGGCTGAACGATCCTAGTTTGAATGGTGCCAATTATGATTGGGATACAATGGCCACAGGTCAAGATTGGAAATATACCCATAATTACGTCCATCATACCTATACCAATATTGTCGGTATGGATCATGACGTTGGCTATGGACTGATTCGAGTGAGTGATTCGCAAAAATGGGAGCCACGCTTCTTGTTTAATATTCCACTTGCGATTCAACTGATGGTGTTTTTTGAATGGTATGTTGGAATTCAACGCTTACACTTAGAAGATGTAATAGCGTATAAAACCAAAACTTGGGCACAAGTGTGGGAAGAAGCGGCCGATGTCCGTAAAAAAATGAAACGCCAAATTCTAAAAGACTATGTATTTTTTCCATTAATTGCTGGGCCTAATGCAATCCCAGTATTTGCAGGTAATGCAGTTGCAAACGTGATTCGTAGTTTATGGGCATCTGCTGTCATTTTTAACGGACATTTCACAGAAGATGCTGAAACTTTTGAAATGGACAATACCGAGAACGAAACCCGCGCAGAATGGTATTTACGACAAATCCGTGGTTCGAGCAATTTCACTGGCACACAGTGGTTGCATATTTTAAGTGGTAACTTAAGCCATCAGGTTGAGCATCATTTATTCCCAGACATGCCAGCCAACCGTTATGCCGAAGTTGCGCCAAAAATTAAAGCGTTGTGTGCTGAATATGGTATTAACTACAATGAAGCCAGCTTTATGAAGCAGTTTGGCAGTGTTTGGGTACGTTTGGCGAAAGCATCATTACCTAATGACTGGAAAGCAGAAGCAAAATATTATGCTACTAAAGCCAAAACACGTTTACAGGCTTTATTCGGTTAAATTAAGCAATAGAGTTTAAACTCGATGAGAAAGCATCAATTCTGAGTTTTTGAAGGATTGATGCTTTTTATACTACAGAAACATCAGCCTGTTTGTCGTTCAGCATAATTTAGACCCGTCGAGAAAAATGATTTAAATATTAAAAACAGTAGATGAACTATAAATATAGCTAAAATGTGCTTTTGAGCAAAAAATAGTGTAAATATTTAGCAATAATTTATTGAAATGCTATTGTCAAAGTATTGAATACAGCGTATTTTAATTTTCAGACAGATACCTTTTGATGAAATCAAGATGTTAAAGCAACCATTAATCTCAAACGCTTACTATTATTTTTGGCAATTTAGATAATTGCCTGAACGCGTTCGGGCACGGAAAATGGTTGCCCACCAAGTTTATACCTGATCGGCAACCCTGATCAGGTTTTTTTATATCTCGATTTTTATAACACTTTTGGAAGATTAGACATGATGACTTTTAACTATTCATATTTTAGCAGCGCATATTGGTTTTACTTTAGTCAATTTATGACACTCAGCCAGCAATCCCTTAGACCCATAACGCTCAAATAAAAGATCGGACTGTCATGCGCACAGTCCAAAGGAATGACCAATGAATGCCTTAAATATCACATTAGAAAAAACTGTTACAACAGAAACTATTTTAAGCTTACCGCACCAATTGAAAGCGCAATTACCACTTTCAAATACATTGGCAATGCAAATTGCGACTCAGCGTCAAACTATACAAAATATACTCGAAGGCAAAGATCGCCGTTTAATGGTCATTACTGGACCATGCTCAATTCATGACCCAGTTGCTGCACTTGAATATGCAGAAAAACTCAAAAAAATTCAGGTACAAGTTCAAGACCAAATATTCCTTGTGATGCGTGCATACATTGAGAAACCACGTACCACAGTGGGTTGGAAAGGTTTCCTATATGATCCAAATTTAGACAATTCATCTGATATGCAATCAGGTTTACAAAAGTCACGTGAGCTTTATTTGCAAATTATCGAAATGGGTTTACCTATTGCATCAGAAATTTTAAGCCCAATGGCCACAGCCTATTTCGATGACTTATTGGCATGGGGTGCAATTGGTGCGCGCACCAGTGAATCACAAATTCACCGTGAAATCTCGAGTCACATGCCTTATAGCATTGGCTTCAAAAATGGTACAGATGGCTCAATTCAAATTGCTTTAGATGCGATTCAATCTGCATCGCAACCGCATCAATTCATGGGCATGAGTCAATCTGGGTTACCAAGTATTTTAATGTCTAAAGGTAATCCAAAAGCACATTTAATTTTACGCGGTTCAAATGCTGGCCCAAACTATGCCTTAGCTGAAATAGAAAAAATCCAAGCCAAAATTAAACATGAAATGCCTGCTTTAGTGATTGATTGTAGCCATGGAAATAGCCGTAAAGATCCAATGTTACAGCCTGAAGTGCTACGCACAATTGTATTAGAACGTCAGTTAAGTAATGTCCGTGGTGTTATGTTAGAAAGCTTTTTGGTGGATGGCGCACAAAAAATTTCTGACCAGATGTGTTATGGACAATCTGTAACTGATGGTTGCTTAGGATGGAGCAAAACCGAGGATCTTTTACTTGAAGTTGCCGAACAATTACGTACTCAAAGTTTAAAGCGTAGCGCGTGAAGATTATGATCAACTTTTGGAAGTGGCTGAGTATTTGACTTGGCCACTTTTGTGTTTACATTTGCATTTTAGTCCAGCGACAAAAGGTCATAAGTCAATATTTTACCTATAAATATGATGATATAGACATTTTTTATTAGAAAATGTTTTAAAATTAGATGTTTATAATTGAGCGCATAATAAAAAACATGCACAATTGAATTTTAAAAAATAATCATGAGTAGGCTTTACTCGATTAAGTCTACTGCTTTTTGTGTTTGGGGAAAACCACTATGTACTCAGCTGAGTTGCTTGAAGAAGCACGTCGCTTAATGTTCCACATGTTAACCAAAGTTGTTGAGTACGGCGGTTCTGACTTATTCATTACGGCAGATTTTCCACCGAGTATTAAGCACCAAGGTTTAATGAAGCCTTTTGGTTAGCAAGCTTTAACACCAGATAAAACCAAATTATTTGCATATAGCTTAATGAATGAAAAGCAACGTAAAGAGTTTGATGCGGAACTAGAATGTAACTTTGCGATTAGCGTGCCAGAAATTTCACGTTTTCGTGTGAATGTATTTCAGCAACAATTAAATGTAGGTATGGTCATTCGTACCATTACCAATGAAATTCCAACATTTACCCAGTTAAAATTGCCCGAATCACTTAAGCATGTGATTATGGAAAAACGTGGTTTGGTATTGGTTGTTGGTGGTACAGGCTCTGGTAAGTCAACTTCCTTGGCTGCCATGATTGACCATCGCAATGAAAATTCGGCTGGTCATATTATTACGGTTGAAGACCCAGTCGAATATGTACATAAGCATAAAAAATCGATGATTACCCACCGTGAAGTTGGTGTGGATTGTCATTCTTGGCACAACGCCTTAAAAAATACCTTGCGCCAAGCACCCGATGTTATTTTAATTGGTGAGATCCGTGATACGGAAACCATGGAACATGCGATTGCCTTTGCTGAAACAGGGCACTTATGTTTGGGGACTTTGCATGCCAATAATGCCAACCAAACCTTGGGCCGAATTATTAACTTCTTCCCAGAAGAGCTTAGAAATCAGTTGCTTATGGACTTATCGTCTAATATGAAGGCGATTATTTCGCAACGTTTAATTCGTACAGAAGATGGTAAAGGGCGCCGTGCTGCTGTTGAAATTATGTTGAATACACCATTAATTTCAGACTTGATTTTAAAAGGTGAATTCCATGAATTAAAAGGAATTATGGCAAGATCACGTGAGCTTGGTATGCAGACTTTTGATCAGGCATTATTTGATTTATATAACGAAGGCGCAATTTCGTATGATGAAGCGCTGCGTAATGCCGATTCAACCAATGAGTTACGTTTACAAATTAAACTGAAAAGTAGCCGTGCAAACCCTGCACTCGAGTCAACCTCTAGTTTTAGTATGATGAGTGAAAGCAAGGAAGAAGAGCCCGCTGAAGGTGAGAAGGCATCCTAAGCAAATTTGCTCGCATCTAAACATCTAGCTATTGAATAAAGGCATGATAAAAATCATGCCTTTATTATTTTAAACTCGGGTTATTTGTACAATTCATATTGAGAAAAACCTGAATTCTATTGGTTTTAAACATAACAAAACGAGATAGGTTAGGCTGAGTCGAACCAATTATTATCACTGAAAAAATAAAATCAGCCATCTGGCTGATTTTATTTGGTTTCAAACTTAGAGTACTAAATTAAAGGCCAGCTTCGTAATCAGCACTGCTGAGTAAGCCTTCAACATCTGCAATATTGTCTGGTTTAATTTTATAAATCCAGCCTTTGTCATAAGGTGAATCATTTACAAAATCAGGGTCATCTTCTAAATCTGGATTAACTTCTACAACAGTACCCGTAATAGGTGCATGAATATCAGATGCAGTTTTTACTGATTCAACTACACCTGCTTGTTCGCCAGCAGTAATTTTTTGACCTACTTCAGGTGCTTCAACATAAACTAAATCACCTAACGCGTCTTGAGCGTGGTCTGAAATACCCGTTACAACAAGATCACCTTCAATACGCACCCATTCATGTGTACGTGCATATTTTAGTTCTGAAGGATGATTCATGGATAACTCCTTAAAGCTGTGAAAGTCATTTTTGCATGTTTATACATGCTTTTAGTTAAAAAAAAAAGTAATAATCAGTCAGAATTATAAATAAGGGTCTTTACGCCAGTTACTTGGGCTACGACCGCTCCAACGTTTAAAAGCACGACTAAAATTTGCAACGTCGCTATAGCCAAGTTCATCGGCAATTTGCTCTAAGGTAAAGTCAGTGCGGGATAGTAAAGAGGTGGCATGGCGGTATCTAACTTCATCGACCAAGGTAGAAAAAGAAGTGCCTTCTGCTGCCAATTGACGTTTCAGCGTTCGATCTGACATAAATAAGCGTTCAGCGACGGCTTCAATGCTTAAATAATGTTGCTCTGAGTTCGTTAGAATATCCCGTACACGCATTGCAATTCGATGGCGTTCACCTAAAGCAGAAAGTTCAGCTTCGCATTGATTAATTGCAATTTGGCTGGCGATCGGATCGGCATTGACCAGTTTATTGCTTAAATAGTTTTTGTTAAAACTCAAGAGTAGGTGAGGCTGATCAAAACGGAAAGTATGATTTGGATACTTGGCCATAAATCGCTCAAAGCCTTCGGGCTGTGGAAAATCGAAATCAATTTCCCCTGAAGCATCATCTACGCCGGTAATTGCCTTACCCATACTGACGAGACCGAACATTAAGGCGATCGAAATTTCTGAACGGATTGGCTCAAGTTCAATATCAGTTTGTAATTGTATGGTTGCCTTGTTGCCAAAAGTCGAAAAAAATAATTGTAAAAAAGGTAAACGCAGTTGTATGAATCGATTGGCTAAGATTAATGCATCGGTAATATTCTCAGCAGTCATAATGGCATAACCAATAAAACCATGAATAGAAATCCGCATTTGGTTGCCAAGGTGATACCCTAAAGTTGGTTCACCCGTTAATCTTAAAGCATGTTGAATCAATTGATTCGCGACAGGTGTAGGGATGCGATAATCAGGATCTGCAAGTTGTTCGCTATTGAGATCAAATGGCGAAAATAGAGTTTGATCATTGTAACCCCAACGAGAGACTACATCTAAAAGAAGTAAGCCATAAACACCTGGTATACCTTGATCTTGACGTGTGGCGTTTGTTTTCATGCGCGATCCATTGCAATCATTTTATATTTTTATATTCGGACTTATATTGGCATGAAATCCAAGATAAGCCCATTAAAATTGTTGGACAATATGCATCCAGACTGTTGAGCTCAAGTAAAGCTTCTAAACTAAAAATAGCAGTACTGAATTTAAGATGTTTCTTTTTTAAATACCACAATTTTTGTGGTGGAAATATAAACTACATCCTGCGTTTGATTCAGTGCTTGTGTAATGTAAGTCACAATGGCACGATCAGGCTTACTACGCGATGGCGTGATCGCAACAATTTCAACTTCCACATGTATTTTATCACCTGGTCGGGTCGGCCGTGGCCAGCGCACACTGGTTTCAGAGCCAATCAGGCCATTGGCGATCGGAAAGCACTCTGTCCATAAGCGCATAGTGACGGCTGCTGTATGCCAACCACTGGCTGCAATACCTTGGAAAATTGGGTGTTCGGCTGCTAGTGCCTCGTCGGTATGAAAGGGTTGTGGATCATACGCCTGTGCAAATTGTTTAATTTCCGTAAGGGTCATTTCATATTCACGACTGATAAAGCGATCGCCAATTTTAATATCTTCCAAATATAGCATGCGGTTAAATTTCCTTATGTTCCGATACAGAATAGTTAAAAATTAAGACTGCTCGAGTAAAAAACCACCTGTTTGACGTTGCCATAAATGTGCATAAATTCCATTTAAAGCAACTAATTCATCATGTGTGCCTTGTTCTGCAATGCGACCCTGATCAAGTACAATCAAGCGATCCATTTGTGCAATCGTAGATAAACGATGTGCAATCGCAATCACAGTTTTACCTTGCATCAATTCATCTAAACTGGACTGAATGGCTGCTTCAACTTCAGAGTCTAAAGCACTGGTTGCTTCATCTAAAATTAAAATAGGTGCATCCTTTAAAAATACACGTGCAATTGCAATACGTTGACGTTGTCCACCCGATAGTTTTACACCGCGCTCACCGACAAAAGCGTCATAGCCTTTTTGGCCACGTAAGTCGACCAATTGTGGGATAAACTCTTCTGCTTTGGCTTTACGTACGGCATCAAACATTTCTTCATCTGAAGCATCTGGTCGACCATATTTAATATTTTCTTCAACAGTTCTATGCAATAACGAAGTATCTTGCGTGACTAAAGCAATGTTTTTTCTTAAGCTGTCTTGTGTAACATCTTCTATATTTTGGCCATCAATCGAAATACGACCATCGTTGATACGATAAAAGTGTAAAAGTAACTGAATAAGTGTGGATTTACCTGCACCTGAGCGCCCCACAATACCGATTTTTTCACCAGGTTGGATGGTTAAATTGAACTGATCAATTACTTTTTTATCATTATAGGCAAAACTTAAATTTTCAAATTTAATTTCACCATGCGGTACTTGTAGCTCTTGGGCATTTTCTTTGTCTTGAATATTAATACGGCGCCCTAAAGTTTTCATACCATCTTGAATTGTTCCGACATTTTCAAACAGTGCAGAAGTTTGCCACATAATAAATTCAGCAATACTACTCAGCTTTAAAATCATTGCTGTTGCAGCTGCAATCACACCAAGTTCAGCTTGGCCATGTAGCCATAAATATACGGCTGTTCCAATCACACCGCCGTATAGCACAATATTTAAAATGCTAATACTAATAGAATAGCGTGCACCTAAACGCATTTGTTTAAACACCGTCACCATAAACTCTTGCATTGAGCTTTTGGCATATTGGCTTTCACGTCCAGCATGTGCAAACAGCTTCACCGTTTGAATGTTGGTGTAGGCGTCTGTAACTCGGCCTGTCATTACGGCACGTGCATCGGCTTGTTGATTGGAAATTTTACTGAGCCTTGGAATAAAGTATGCTGCAGATGCAATAAACAGAACAAGCCACAACATCAGTGGGATGAGTAGCATTGGCGAAATGGCAGCAAATACCAAGCTGACGGTGACGAAATAAATTAAAACATAGGCCAACATGTCGCCTAAAATAATCCAAAATTCGCGTACTGCTAATGCAGTTTGCATGACTTTGGCAGATAAACGACCGGCAAAATCATTGTGAAAAAAATCGAGACTTTGTTGTAGTAAAAGGTTATGAAAACGCCAGCGTAATCGCATCGGAAAACTGCTATAGAGCATTTGATGTTTAACAATTGTTTGTAAGCTGGAGAAGAAAACATTGGCCAGTAAAATACTGGTTAAAATAATCAAATTTTGCTGATGATTCGCCATGAATGTTTCAGGCTGGCTTTGGCTCAACCA
The DNA here is from genome assembly GCF_004209135.1 of Acinetobacter sp. WCHAc060006. Lineage (NCBI taxonomy): Bacteria > Pseudomonadati > Pseudomonadota > Gammaproteobacteria > Moraxellales > Moraxellaceae > Acinetobacter > Acinetobacter sp. WCHAc060006. Next base: position 198,972 of record NZ_SGSS01000001.1, read on the forward strand.
GTTCACCAAGTCACCAATTTTGGCATAGAGTAGTGCTTCAAAGCTGGCAGCACCAGCTGTACATAAGACCAAAAGTAGTAAATAGCGCTTTACGCCATCTGCTGCTTTCCAAACAAAGGCAAAGAAAGTGGTAGGCAAAGGTTCATTTAAGCCTTTGGTTGGGTAGGGATCTACCAATTTTTCAAACCACTTTAACATACGACAATCACCTTTCTTTGTAGCGTTACCGCTCTATATTAACTGAAATTCATACCTTTATAGCAATTGTACTTATAGCAGAGTTGCGATCTAAAAGCTGTTTTGATTGGTGAGAGTAATTGACTAAATTTGAATATATTTTAGTGTAATGAATAAATAAAACGAGATGAATGACGAGTCAGTAGGGTTCACTTTTGAGAATCGGCACATGAAAATATATATAGAAAAATAATTGAGCAGGTGCTGTTTTTGCTCTGGCGTTAAAATAATTAAAGGGGGGATAAACAGTGGCAAATATTTATGTGATTAGCAGTTTAAAAGCTGGCTCAGGTAAAACCACCATTGCAATGCATTTGTGTGAATATTTAAAGCAAAATCACAAAACTATGCTTTTAGATGCAGATTTAAGCACTGACCATTTTGAATGGGCGCTACAACATGATAAAAATCTTGCTTTTGAGCACCTTGATGTCTCAGAAAATGATGCCATCACACTAGATCAGCGCATACAGCATTTGCAAAAGCAATACGATAAGATAGTGGTAGATATTGATGGACACGATAGTAAAGCACTACGCTCAGTATTAAAGCATGCGCATAAAATGATTATTCCAACTGGTGTAACAGCGCAAGATTTAAAGCTCCTTGCTGAGATGGTGGAACTGGCGATAGCCATGAAGCAATCCAATCCACAATTACGTGTATATGTGCTTTTGAACAAAATACCCATGCAAACTGAAGCGCAAAAAATCGAACAAGCCAACCAGTTATTACAAGACATGCCAGGCATGCGATTTTTAAATACGATTGTTTATGGCGATTCAAGTTTTGTTCAGGCCATGCAGGCGAGTCAATGCATTTGGAAAACGCAACCACAACAAGGTGAGCTCATGGATCAAGTATTGGCAGACTTACTGGCTGATTAATTTACTGCTTATATTATTAAAAAAGCCCCATGTGCAAAACAACGGGGCTTTAATACTGCTTATAGCAAGAATTACCACATCAAATCATCTGGAATGACGTACGCTGCGTAAGGATCTTCTTCCTCAGTGGTTTGTTCATGCTTCTCGGAATTATTGACAATAATAAAGCCTTCCATTTTGCTGTTAATACGTTCAGCCAATGGCTTAGGTAAAAATGCATAGCTGTCGTTGTCTTTTGCAACAACAAGACTACCTGCAACCAAAGCATTATAAATTTGTTGATTGATATAAACCTTTTTAATTTTGTTTTCATCAATAAATTGATACACAGAATCGCCATCGGTTTGGCGAATTTTATGCTGATTGATCATTTGAACAATGGCAGCTTTTAGCTCTTTTTCTTGTAAAGCAGCCTTTTTCTCTTGTTCGATAGCTTGGTCACGCGCTTGCTTTTGCTGCTGATCTTGTGCAATTTTTGCCTTTATTTCTGCTTCATTGCTGTCGCCAGTACGTTTTGCGTGAGCTGCTTGTTTTGACAGTTTTTTTGCCTTTTGATTGTCGACCAAGCCAGCTTTGAGTAGCTGTGCTTGTAATGCATTTTTAACCATGAAAAAAAAGTCCAAACTAATGTTGAATGTGCCGATAGCGCAAATAAATGACCCAGTACACAGCACTCATGCAAAGACTTAAGGCTGCGGGTATTAAGAATGTATTCAATTTTAATAAAGGATAAAGTAAAGAAGCAACTATCCCGCCTAAAAAGAAGCCCATTAAGATGAGTACATGCAGTAATATTCTGCGTTTTTCTACTGGAAGGCCACGTAGCTGATAACCTAGTGCTAAACCTAAGTCGGTTAATACACCAGATAAATGCGTCGTGCGAATAATTGTGCCTTTATAGTGGCTAACCATGGCATTTTGTACGCCCATTGCCACACAAGCCCATAAAAGTGCATATCTTGGGAAATAAGGTACCAATAGCCAACAGAGTAAAATAAAAAAAGCCACCAAGCTTAAGGGAATGCCATAAAGGCGACCTAAGCGAAAGTGACTATTTCCCAGAATGAGCCCACTATAAAATGAGCCAATCACATAGCAAAGAATGACCAGAACCAAATACAACACATGTTCGGGTTGCCATGTGATGATGGCTTGAGCAAGCATACTGACGTTGCCTGTCATATGAGATACAGACTGATGCAGAACAGTGACCAAGCCAATGACATTGATCATGCCTGCATTCATCGCAAGAAAGAATGCGCCAAGTTGTATCCATGCTGGTAAAGTTTGAAATGGCATAATAAACAGCGCATTTTATATACGAATGAGTATATTACTTTAAACCACGGTCTACAGCTGCAGTAAATAATACGTCAGTCGAAGAGTTTAGGGCTGTTTCAGTAGAGTCTTGTAAAACACTAATGACCATACCAATTGCAACTACTTGCATAGCAATATCTGATGAAATACCAAATAGGCCACAGGCAACAGGAATTAATAATAATGAACCGCCAGCAACACCAGATGCACCACATGCCGAAATAGTAGCCAATACGGATAAAATTAGCATCGTTGTGAAATCTACACTAATTCCTAAGGTATTTACTGCTGCGAGTGTAAGCACTGTAATTGTTACAGAGGCACCTGCCATGTTAATTGTTGCACCCAGTGGAATCGCAACGCTTGCAGTTGATTCAGGTACACCTAAACGTTTTGCTAAGTCTAAGTTCACAGGAATGTTAGCAGCTGAGCTACGTGTAAAGAAAGCGGTAATGCCACTTTCACGTAAGCATTGGAACACCAATGGATATGGATTTGAGCGTGTTACAAATGCCACCATAATTGGGTTGATTACCAAAGCCACAAAGAACATTGTGCCAATCAGTACGGCCAACAAATGTGTATAGCTTGCAAGCGTACTTAAACCCGCATCTGCAAATGTCACAGCCACCAAACCAAAAATACCTAATGGTGCAAAGTTAATCACGATGCGAATAACACTGTTAACTGCATTAGCCATATCGGTAAGAAAAGTTTTGGTAGTATCCGCAGCATGACGAAAAGCAATGCCTAGTGCTACAGCCCATGCCAAGATACCAATAAAGTTAGCATCAGAAATAGCAGTTACTGGGTTTGCAACGAAACTCAATAACAAATTTTTCATGATTTCTGCAAGGCTTCCTGGTGGTGTCAAATCAGCTTGTGCTGGAACATTCAAGAATAAAGTGCTTGGCGAGAAAATGCTGACAATGACTGCACTTAGAGCAGCCAAGAACATACCAATGGCATACATCAACATAATTGGCTTAATGTAAGCATTGCTACTACCAACTTTAAAGTTTGCAATGGAAGCCAATACCAAGACAAATACAAGAACTGGCGCAACAGATTTTAATGCTTTGATGAATAAATCACCTAGCATACTTAGATAAGGAGCTGCATTTGGGAAAAAAACAGCAACCAATACGCCCAAAATAATGGCGATAATAATTCGGGTTACTAAACTCAAACGCGTAAAAGCAGTGAACATAGGAGAGCCTTGTCAGAATTACAATGACAAAATTGATGAAAATTAGGCGCCTATTTTATACTGAAAAAATTATTAGCTAGTAAGAAAAATGAATATAAAAATTAAGTTATTGTTTTTCAGTTGCATTTTTTACAAAAATACATTGGATTTTGAATAAAATACATGACTTATTGATAAAAAAGCCTCATAAGCTGAGGCTTTTTTATCATTTAGATTTGATATTCAAGAATTTTAGGAGAAAGGCTTTGTATAGCCTTAAAATGCGTCAAATAAATTTGGCCACTTAAATGCTTAAGCAACTTAGATTGTTGCAGTTTGTCCATGACAGGGCCTTTGACCTCTGAAAAATGCAACCGTATATTGAGTTTATTAAGCTCAGCATTAATTTCCTCAAGCATTTCTAATGCGCTGTAGTCGATACTACTGACACTAGAGCAATTCAAAATTACATGGCGTAGTTCAGTTTGATGGCTAATTTCATTAATCAAAAAGCCTTTTAATGCATTGGCATTTAAGAATGTGAGGCTTTCATCAATACGAACAGATAAAATATCTGCAGTTGTAACCACATGATGGCGTTGTATATTTCTAAAATGTTGTGTGCCTTCAACCAAGCCAATCACGGCCATGTGTGGTCGACTAATACGCCAAAGCATAAGAATAAAGGTAGAGATAATACCGATCATTAAGCCCGTTGAAATGTCAATAACAATCACGCCTAAGAACGTAATCCACATCGCAATGCCATCAGCTCTTGAATAGTGCCAAGTATCCACAAAAGGTTTGAAATCTACCAATTTCCAAATAGATACAATAATAGTGGCCGCCAAAATAACCAAAGGCAGATCTTTAAAAAAGCTCGTAAAGTATAGCGTTACAATAATAATAAAGATTGAGGATAAAACGCCAGCCATAGGCGTTTTAGCACCAGCATCGGCATTAACAACAGTACGAGACAAACTGCCTGTTACAGGGAATGCTGAGCTTAGGCCTGCACTTAAATTTGCAAGCCCTAAAGCGACTAGTTCTTGGTTACTATTGAGATGGCTACGTTGCTGTAGTGCTGTGGCTTGTGCAATGGACAATGATTCGACAAAACTGATCATGGCAATCATCGCTGCGCCAGGAAGCAATTTAAGCACCAAATCCCATGTCCAGAAAGGCATGTGTAAAGGGGGAAATCCTGAAGGAATTTCACCGACTGTTTTAAGCCCATAGGCTTTTAGGCCAAAGCCTATGGTCAGTGCAATGGAAATGACCACCAAAATTAAGGGGAGTGCTTTTATTAAAAAATTGGTTGAGCCGATTCGCCCTTGTATAGCTTGGCTATTGAGTAATTTTGGCGCATAAATTAAAAATAAAATTGCGATCAGGCCAAAGCATAATGAAAATATATGAGTGAAAGATAAATATTGCCAAGCACTTTGAATAAATTGCGGAATGTTATTGCCATTTAAAGGAACATCGAGCAAAAATTTGATTTGTCCTAAAGCAATAATAAGTGCAGAAGCAATAATAAAACTTTTGATAACCGGATGGCTGATCAATTGGATTAAAAAACCAAACCTAAAAATACCCAATAAAAAAGAAATCACCCCGACCATTACCGCCAATAACATAGCTGCATCTATGTAAACTGGTGAGCCAGCTTCAAATAAAGGGTTGAGGGTAGCAAATGTCATCATAGAAATAATGGCGACGGGCCCAATTGATAAAGTCGAGCTACTACCTGTCATAGCATAAATAATCATGGGTAACATACTGGCATATAAGCCCATGATGGGTGGTAAACCTGCAAGCATGGCATAGGCCATCCCTTGTGGCACCAACATGGCAATCACAATTAATGCAGCCAATACGTCAGATTTAAATTTACCTAAATGATAGTCTTGTAGCCATTGCCACGCAGGAAAATAACCCAAGATGCGTTGTTTTAAATCTGACATAAAAAATTCTAAATCATAATTTAATATATATTATGCATAAAAAATGCTAAGAAGTCCTGCCAAAATTTCTGATGCTTTATTTTTAAGGCATGGAGATAAAATTAAAGTAATAAGAGAGCGAAGTGAAATATGTTTTTTTGCTGAGGATGGAGATTTGTAGAATAAAGGGACTAAAAAATCTGGCTATTGGCTGTCAATGAAGAATTGTTTTTAGGTACTGTCAGCCAAGAATTTTTTTTAGACTTCAGGTGCGGTGCAATATAAATCTTGCAATGTTTTGAGTACGGTAACCAAATTTTCGTCTTTAATTGAGTAATAAATTTGCTTGCCATCACGTCGTGTGCTCACCACATCACTTTTACGTAACATCATCAGTTGTTGAGATAATGTGGGTTGGCAGATGTCTGTCATTTGCTCGATTTGTGAAACATTTAGTTCATCTTGTGCTAAGTGACATAATATAAGTAGCCGATCAGTGTTTGCTAAGGATTTTAGAACACCGACGACGATATCTGCAGAATCACGCAAACTGGTGATTTCTAGATCCGTATTCATTTCAGAGTATCCATATAGGTTTGGCGTGGAATAAGTATACGGTTATCTGACGTAGGCGCTGTAAAAAAATGCCGATAATTGATGGTTTTTAGTGAAAATAAATATCAATAAAAATTATATGTATCAAAAAGATGCATTTATTTACTACATCGAATAACGAATATACAAGGCGATTAAAAATTTAGCACAAATTTATGTATTTTAGGCAAAAAATATACAGCACTTTCAAATTGGCGTTATGATGCTTAAGATTGCAGTGATGTATAAAATTAAGGGAATACTCATGACAACTGATAGTGCTTTTCCAGTACCAAGTAATTTAGGTGTTGCTGTTTATAGCAATAATGCGGAGGCCATTGGTAATACGCCACTTGTACGCATTAATCGTGCTATTCAGTCGGATGCAACGGTTTTAGCAAAAGTAGAAAGCCGTAATCCTGCATTTTCTGTTAAGTGCCGTGTAGGTGCTGCTTTAATTGCAGATGCTGAAGAAAAAGGCTTGTTAAAAGCGGGCATGCATATTGTAGAGCCAACCAGCGGTAATACAGGTATTGCTTTGGCTTTTGTTGCGGCTGCTAAAGGTTATGATATTACGTTAACGATGCCAGCCAGCATGAGTATTGAGCGCCGTAAAGTTTTAAAATCTTTTGGGGCAAACTTGGTATTAACCGAGCCTGCAAAAGGCATGAAAGGTGCGATTGAAGAAGCTGAACGTTTGGTTGCAGAAAATCCAGAAACTTATTATCTGCCACAGCAATTTGAAAATCCAGCAAACCCTAAAATTCATGAATTAACCACAGGCCCTGAAATTTGGGAAGCAACTGGCGGTAAGGTTGATATTTTAGTATCAGGCGTAGGTACAGGTGGCACGATTTCAGGTATTTCACGTTATTTTGAGCAAGTGAAAAATCAGCCTATTTATTCGGTTGCGGTAGAGCCAGCAGAGTCTCCAATTATTGGTCAGGCAAAACGCGGGGAAACTTTAACACCAGGGCCACATAAAATTCAGGGCATTGGTGCGAACTTTATTCCTAAAAACCTTGACCTTGATTTAGTTGATGAAGTACTTGCAATTGAGAGTGCTGAAGCAATTGAATGGGCGCGTAAAACAGCGACTCATGAAGGTATTTTGGTGGGTATTTCGAGTGGTGCAGCTATGGCTGCTGCTGCCAAATTGGCTGCACGACCAGAAAATGCGGGTAAAACTATTGTGGTGATTTTACCAGACGGTGGCGAGCGCTATTTATCTTCAGTACTGTTTGAAGATATTTCTGCAGACTAAGACCGTACAATCATTATCAATGATTGGATGTGTAAATAAAAAAACAGGCGGATGCGCCTGTTTTTTTATGGTGATGGCTTGACCTTACCAATATGGCAATGTTTAAGCTATAGATATTAATTTAATCATTTATGAGGCATTTAATATGTCGACCGCAAGCGCTGAAAAAAAACAAGAACAATATCAACTTACTGTAGATATTGAAGGGATGACTTGTGCCTCATGTGCTGTAAGAGTAGAAAAAGCATTAAATAAAATCGAGCAGATAGAAAATGCTACGGTTAATTTGGCGACTGAACAAGCCCATATTGAGAGTAAGCAACCCATTGAGCTTAATCGTGTTGTTCAAGCAATTGAACGGTCAGGATTTGATGTTTCAACCCAACAAGTAGAAATTCCTATTGAAGGTATGACCTGTGCATCATGTGTTGCACGAGTAGAAAAAGCGCTTAATAAAGTTGATGGTGTACTGCACAGCACTGTTAATTTGGCTACGGAAAAAGCGACCGTAAACGCCTTGAGCGCATTGAATATACAGCAACTGTATAAAACGATTGAAAAAGCTGGATATAGCATTGCAACCCAACCCATAGAATTAGATCTGGTCGGGATGACCTGTGCTTCATGTGTTGCACGTGTGGAAAAAGCTTTAATGAAAGTAGATGGTGTGAGTCATGCCACTGTTAATCTAGCAACTGAAAAAGCCATGGTGTACGGTGGTCAACCCGAAGCATTAATACAGGCAGTAAAAAAGGCTGGTTATGAAGCTCGTCTTGCTCAAGCATTAGATGAAACACGAGCAGAAAAAAAACAACAAGAAATACAGGTACTGAAACGTGATTTGATCATTGCTTTGATTTTTACGCTTCCTGTTTTTGTCTTAGAAATGGGTAGCCATTTGATTCCAGCTTTTCATCATTGGATACATGGTTCTATTGGCCTACAAAATAGCTGGTATATCCAATTTATATTCACAAGTTTGGTTTTACTGTTACCGGGACGTCGTTTTTATCAGCATGGGATTCCAGCTTTATTACGTTTAGCCCCAGACATGAATTCCTTGGTGGCTGTGGGCACATTCTCTGCGTATCTATTTTCGTGTATTGCACTCTTTATGCCACAGTTATTACCACAAGGTACGGTGTATGTTTATTTTGAGTCTGCAGCAGTCATTATTGTTTTAATTTTATTGGGACGTTATTTAGAAGCCAAAGCCAAAGGTAAAACTTCACAGGCCATACAATATTTGATGGGTATACAAGCCAAAACTGCACGTGTTATGCAAGATGGTACTTTTATAGAAATGCCGATAGAGCAAGTCCAGTCTGGTATGGTCTTTGAAGTTCGTCCAGGTGAAAAAGTACCTGTAGATGGAGAAGTGATTTCAGGTGCTAGCTATATTGATGAATCCATGATTAGCGGTGAGCCTTTAGCCGTGGAAAAAGTTGCAGGGCAACACGTTGTTGGGGGAACTATTAATCAAAATGGCAATTTGACAGTAAAAGCAACATCTGTGGGTCAAGACTCAGTGCTTTCACAAATTATTCACATGGTTGAAAAGGCACAGGGTTCAAAACTTCCAATTCAAACCTTAGTGGATAAAGTCACTTTATGGTTTGTACCCGCCGTAATGTTATTGGCTACATTCACATTTGTAGTTTGGTATTTAGTTGGGCCCGAACCGAGTCTTACCTATGCATTAGTCAATGCTGTGGCTGTACTGATTATTGCGTGCCCGTGTGCAATGGGCTTGGCAACACCAATGTCGATTATGGTAGGTACGGGGCGTGGTGCAGAATTAGGTGTTTTATTTCGTAAAGGCGAAGCCTTACAACAACTTAAAGCAACTCAAGTCGTTGCAGTTGATAAAACTGGGACGCTGACCGAAGGCAAACCCCAACTGACTGATTTTCAGGTGACTGAAGGCTTTAATGAGCATGAAGTTTTACAATGGGTGGCCTCTGTAGAAGCAAAATCAGAGCATCCTATTGCTTATGCAATTGTACAAGCCGCTCAGGATTTATCACTTGAATGTCTTCATGTAGACCATTTCGATTCAATTACAGGCGCGGGTATTCGTGCTGAATTACATGGAAAGCAAATTCATATTGGTGCTGCACGTTTAATGCTTGATTTAGGGTTAAATATTGATGTCTTTACAGCCATGGCACAACAGCTGGGCGAGCAAGGGAAAACACCCCTGTATGTTGCAATTGATCAGCATTTAGCAGCCATTATTGCCGTTGCAGATCCAATTAAAGAAACCACTTTTAGTGCAATCCGTGCTTTACATGCACAAGGCTTAAAAGTTGCCATGATTACTGGGGATAATGCACATACGGCTCAGGCGATTGCACAACAGCTGCAGATAGATACGGTGATTGCAGAAGTATTACCCGATGAGAAAGTACATGCCGTAAAACAGCTTCAAGCTAAATATGGCATTACCGCTTTTGTTGGGGATGGTATTAATGATGCTCCAGCACTCGCACAGGCTGATGTTGGTTTAGCCATTGGCACAGGAACAGATATTGCAATTGAAGCTGCAGATGTCGTGCTGATGTCTGGAAATTTACAAGCAGTACCAACTGCAATTGGCTTGAGTACCGCAACCATGAATAACATCCGTCAAAATTTATTTTGGGCTTTTATTTATAATGTGGCTTTAATTCCAGTTGCGGCAGGGCTGTTATATCCATTTTTTGGAATATTACTTTCGCCTATGTTTGCTGCTGGAGCGATGGCATTATCCTCAGTATTTGTGATTAGTAATGCGCTACGCTTAAAGCGTTATCAGCCTACATGGGCACAGAGCATCGCTGATAGTAAGCCAATGAAATTGGAGTCTTAACACATGAATATAGGACAAGTTGCAAAAAACTCGGGCATTTCTGCAAAAATGATTCGTTATTATGAAGACATTGGCGTATTGCCAGCATCTAAACGTAGCGATGCAGGTTATCGGATGTACAGTGAAGACGACCTAAAAACCTTGCATTTTATTCGACATGCCAGAGAACTTGGCTTTTCTACAGAGCAAATGAAAGAGCTTCTAGAGCTGTGGAAAAACCACGACCGACAAAGTGCCGAAGTAAAAGCTTTAACTCAAAAGCATATTCTGGCGTTAAAACAAAAAATTGTAGATTTACAAACCATGGTGGATCACTTAGAACAGTCTGTCCATTGTTGTGCTGGAAATCAGCAATCTGAATGCGAAATTTTAAATAAAATTGAATTTGGAATGAATTAGGGGCTTGACCTTCACCCTATTGGAAGCTTTAAGTTTTTAAATATCGTTGTATAGCTTTGTTTAACACAACAAACATGAGGAAAAAATGCTATGAAACTACGTATCGATGCAATGACCTGTGGCGGATGTGCACGTAGCGTGACTGCGAGTATTAAAGACCTTGATCCAAATGCGACAGTAAATATTGATGTTGCAAGTAAAATTGTGGAAGTTGATAGTACTGCGGAACAGCAAAAACTTTTAGAGGTTTTAGCGGAAGATGGCTTTCCAGCAGTGCAATTGGCTTAATGGTTACGAGCTAAATAATTTAACTGTTGTCAATAAAGCCCGGTTTAACTGGGCTTTATTGTGTGCAAAATTAGCCATTTTTAAAATTGTGCTACTTTGAACAGCATTGATAAATGTAGAAAGAACAAGACTTAATTGTTTTGGCTTGCAATTTTATCTGGTGTCATCAGTGCTTGATTGACATAAAGTTTAATTAAGCGCTCTCGTGAACCGATCGATTTTTGATAGTGCGTTGAGTTTAATAAAAGTGAAGCGCCGTAAGTGACCGTCCAAATATAGGATAAATAGTCACGAATCGACATCATGCTGTTGGTTTCTTTGAGATGGTGCGCAAATAAATCTTTGATTTCAAGTATTCGTTGCTCACGAATATGATAAAGCTCTTCAAATAAGTCTTTGAGTTTACGCTCATTATTGGTTAAGCGTTCTTCAATTACATGCAAAAGAATCGTTCGATTCGAATTCAGCATGTTGTAGAGCATGTATTGTGAAACATAGGTTTTAATATCGTGATTATATTTTTTGGAAATCTCTAGCAAACGTTGCTCATTTAAAATAATTAATTCTAAATACAGCTGGTTTTTACTTTTAAAATGTTTGTAAATCGTGCCCTTAGCAATATCTAATTCGCCTGCTAATTCACTTAAAGTAATGTCCTGATTGTTGTCTAGCAATAACGTTTCGGCCATCGCTAAAATTTTCTCTTTGCGTTGTAGAAAATTTTGTTGGCGTACTGTAGTCATTTTTATTCCAAATACATCAATGGAGAATATGATAGAAGATTACGGTGATTTAATGCTTGCTAAAATAACACTAAGGTCGAGCAGTGTATTCTATTTTGAACTAAAAATAGCCGTTTAATACAAAGATGAAGAATATGTGAACAATCTTGTAGTATTAGCGCCCAATGTCAAGAAAACTGAACCCTTGAGGTCATATTTGGCAAATAAAATTCCATTTTAAAATAAATTATTCTATTGTCTTAGCACGTTTTTAACACTGTTTCAGATCAATTTATCTGACCGTATAGCTCTCAGAAATTTAAATTTTAAGCCTAAGAAATGCCAAGTATTTTCTTATAGCTGACTGTTATCTGCAAAAAGCTGAAGCCTCGCATCAGCATGTAATAAATTAAGGACTATTAAATGCCAATTTATAACGCACCACTCAAAGACATGGACTTCATCTTAAATGATGTATTTAAAGCTGATGAGTTTTGGCAAGCCAACGAAAATTTAGCGCACTTAGATGTTGCAACCGCAAATGCAATTTTAGAAGAAATGGCTAAATTTTCTAAAAATGTCATTTTAGACCTTAACCGTAGTGCTGATGAATCAGGTGGTGCTCAATTTAACCTAGGTGAAGTAAAAACACCTGAAGGTTTTAAAGAGGCATTTAATCAATTTGCGCAAGGTGGTTGGGTCGGTTTAGGTGCTCCAGAAGAATGGGGTGGCCAAGGTATGCCAAAAATGCTCACTGTGTTGGCAGATGAAATGATTTGGAGTACCAACCCATCATTTATGCTTTATCCGCTACTCACAGTTGGCGCAGGTATGGCCATTAATGACCGTGCTTCTCAAGAACAAAAAGAAACCTATTTACCAAAATTTTATACAGGTGAGTGGTCTGGTACGATGTGTTTGACAGAGCCTCACTCTGGTACAGATTTAGGGATTATTAAAACCAAAGCTGAACCGAATGATGACGGTTCATACAATATTACGGGTACCAAAATTTTTATTACCAGCGGTGAGCATGATCTTTGCGAAAACATTATTCATTTAGTGTTGGCAAAAACACCTAATGCACCTGCTGGTTCACGTGGTATTTCGTTGTTTATTGTGCCGAAATTTTTGGTCAATGCCGACGGTACATTAGGTGAGCGCAATGCTGTAGCTGCAGGTTCAATTGAACACAAAATGGGCATCAAAGGCTCTGCAACTTGTGTGATGAACTTTGATGGTGCTAAAGGCTACATGGTTGGCAATGAAAATGAAGGCCTTGCTGGTATGTTTGTTATGATGAACTATGAACGTTTATCAATGGGTATTCAGGGTATTGGTGCTTCAGAATATGCTTATCAAAATGCAGCACAATATGCGACAGATCGTTTACAAGGCCGCGCAGCTACAGGTGTTCAAAGTCCTGAAAAACCAGCTGATTCAATTTTAGTACATGGTGATGTACGCCGTATGTTGCTCAATGTACGTGCAAATAATGAAGCATCACGTGCATTTGCCGTATATGTAGGTCAGCAATTAGATATCACAAAATACTCAACCGATGCTGAGGCTGTTCGTAAAGCCAATGACCGTGTTGCATTACTGACACCAATTGCTAAGGCCTATTTAACTGATACTGCATTGCAAGCTACTTTAGAAGCTCAAATGTGCTTTGGTGGACATGGTTATATTCGTGAATGGGGCATGGAACAGTGTATTCGTGACTTACGTATTGCACAAATCTATGAAGGCACTAATGGTGTACAAGCGATAGATTTGATTGGCCGTAAAACCACGAAATGCTCAGGTGCATTTGTTGCAGAGTATATGGCTGAAATTCGCGAATTTAGCAATAACATGCCAGATTCAAAAGTAAAACAAGCAGCCTTGAATGTATGTGAGAAAGTAGAAGCATTAACGCAATTTGTTGTTGAACAATCGAAGTTAAATCCTAACTTTAGTAACGCTGTGGCAGTGGATTACTTACATGTTGTGGGCTTACTTAGCTTTGTTTATATGTATGCACGCATTCATGAAGCTGCTCGTGTGAAAGCAGAGCCGTTCTATCAACATAAACTTGTGCTTGCTGATTACTATGTTGCAAAAGTATTGCCAGACTTGGCTGCACGCGCAGAGCGTATTTACGCAGGTGCTGATTTAATTATGCAATTACCGCAAGACTACTTTACTGCACAAGCATAATTAAAAAACAGTTTACGATTATAGATGGAAATGCCCTAAGAAGAATTAAGCTTCTTAGGGTAAACAAGATGTATAAATACAGGATGGTATAAAAATGATTGTTATTGTTGATGGCGTTCGTACAGCGATGGGTGGTTTTCAGGGTTCACTTTCATCATGTACAGCACCAGAGCTAGGCGCTGTTGCGATTCAAGCAACTGTGGAACGTTCAGGTTTACAGGCAACTGATATTGATGAAGTGATTTTTGGTTGTGTTTTACCCGCAGGTTTAAAACAAGGCCCAGCACGTCAAGCAATGCGACTTGCAGGTTTACCTGATTCAACAGGCGCGACCACAATTAATAAAATTTGTGGTTCTGGCATGAAAGCTGTGATGCAAGCAGCCGATGCAATTAAAGCGGGCTCTGCACAAATTGTGGTTGCAGGTGGCATGGAGTCTATGTCAAATGCACCATATTTACTGGAAAAAGCACGCTCAGGCTATCGCATGGGGCATGGTAAAACCACGGATCACATGTTCCAAGAAGGTTTAGAAGATGCTGAAACTGGCCTTTCTATGGGGATTTTGGCACAGGAAATGGCCGATAAAAAAGGCTATACCCGCGAGCAGCAAGATGCATTTGCAATTAACTCTTTGAATAAAGCGGTAACGGCTGTAAATGGTGGTTATTTCAAGGCTGAAATTGCACCTGTTACAGTAAAATCACGCAAGGGCGATGTGGTTGTTGATACTGATGAACAGCCTTTGAGTGCAAAACCAGAAAAAATTCCAACATTACGTCCAGCATTTAAAAAAGACGGCACGATTACTGCTGCGAATGCGAGTTCAATCTCAGATGGTGCTTCGGCATTGGTGATTACTTCTGAAGAAACAGCAAATGCACGTGGCTTGAAGCCAATGGCTAAGGTTGTTGCTTACGCGACAAATTCACAGCATCCATCTGAGTTTACAATTGCACCAGTAGGCGCGATTGAGAAAGCTTTACAAAAAGCAGGTTGGACAGCAGACGAAGTTGACCTTTGGGAAGTAAACGAAGCTTTTGCCATGGTGACGATGCTTGCGATAGATGGCTTTAAGCTCGACGAAGCGAAAGTGAACGTAAATGGCGGTGCATGCGCACTCGGTCATCCATTAGGTTCATCAGGTTCACGTATTATTGTGACACTCATGCATGCTTTAAAGCGCACGGGTGGCAAAAAAGGCATCGCTGCACTGTGCATTGGTGGTGGTGAGGCGACTGCGATTGCAATTGAATTAATATAATTCATCATCGTTTTAAATTTTTAGATAAGCAAGCTGTAACACCGTCTCAGTACGCTGGGGTGGTTGAATAATTGATGTTTATTATGAGATTTTTATTATGAACGGTTTAGATCGCATTCGCTTAATCTCCCTTCGCGACAAAGTTATGTCTGCGCAACAAGCGATTGAATTAATTAAAGACGGCTCGGTAGTGGGTTTAAGTGGTTTTGGTGGTGCCGGTGAGGCAAAGACAGTTCCTTTGGCTTTGGCAGATCACGCGGCTGCTCATCCTTTACGTATTACTTTGGCCACAGGTGCAAGTTTAGGCAATAGTATTGATGGGCGCTTAAGTCAGGCACATGCCATTCAACGCCGTTATCCATATCAGGCAGACCCAACATTACGTAAGGCCATTAACAATGGTGAAGTGATGTATATCGATCAGCATTTATCTGAAATGGCTGATAATATTCGTCATCATAACTTACCAAGTATTAATGTTGCAGTGATTGCAGCGACTGCAATTACTGAAGATGGACAAATTATTCCAACGGGTTCTTGTGGTAACTCAGCAAACTTCATCGAAATGGCAGATCAAGTGATTATCGAAATTGATAATACGATCAATCCAGTTCTTGAAGGCGTACATGATATTTATTTACCGAAAGCGCGTCCTAATCGTGGCCCGATTCCACTCACTCAAGCGGGTGATCGTATCGGTACCATTGGAATTAACGTAAGCCCTGAAAAAATTGCAGCCATTGTACTGAATGATTTGCCCGACACACAGTTTGGTATGGATGAGCCAG
This sequence comes from Acinetobacter sp. WCHAc060006, assembly GCF_004209135.1. NCBI lineage: Bacteria > Pseudomonadati > Pseudomonadota > Gammaproteobacteria > Moraxellales > Moraxellaceae > Acinetobacter > Acinetobacter sp. WCHAc060006. Next base: position 214,923 of record NZ_SGSS01000001.1, read on the forward strand.
ATACAGATACGCTGTCAATTGCGAAACACCTGATTCATTTTTTTGAAGCAGAAGTTGCACAAGGCCGTTTGCCTGAAAATTTAGGGCCATTACAGTCGGGTGTTGGTTCAATTGCCAATGCCGTGTTTGCTGGTTTTGAACATTCTAATTTTAATAATTTAGAAATGTACTCTGAGGTTTTACAAGATTGCACCTTCCAGCTGATTGATTCAGGAAAAATGACTTTTGCTTCGGGTTGTTCTATGACGTTGTCAGAATCTTGTGCACAAAAAGTGATGCAAAATTTTGATCAATACAAAGACAAAATCGTTTTACGTCCACAAGAAATTTCAAATAATCCCGAAATTATTCGTCGATTAGGCATTATTGCAATTAATACGGCACTTGAGTTTGATATTTATGGCAACGTAAATTCGACGCATGTGACGGGCACTAAAATGATGAATGGCATTGGTGGCTCAGGTGACTTTACTCGCCATGCGCATATTGCAATTTTTGTGACTAAATCGATTGCAAAAGCTGGCGCAATTTCATCTGTAGTGCCAATGGTGAGTCATACCGATCATACTGAACACGATGTGGATGTTTTGGTGACTGAACAAGGTTTGGCAGATTTACGTGGACTTGCACCTCGTGAGCGTGCACGTAAAGTCATTGAGTGCTGTGCACATCCTGATTATCGTGAAGCTTTATTAAGTTACTTCGAGCGTGCATGTGAGCATGGGGGACAAACCCCACACTTATTAAATGAAGCACTGTCTTGGCATGCACAGTTTGAAGAAACTGGTAGTATGAAAACAGCTTAATAAAACTGTTTAGTTAATAAAAAGCCCGAACTCTTCGGGCTTTTTATATGGGTATGAATACATTTATTGTATTTTATAGAATTGATTCTGGAGCAGAATGAAGTTTTAAATTTAAAAATAAGATGTATAGATTATTTTATTAATTAGTTATTCTTAACTTATAGTGCATAAAATAGTAAAATCGATTAAATAAATATCTTTAAAAATGAAAGTTGAGTTTTTTATTAAAATAAATCATCATATTAGATTGAATTAAATAAATTAAAGTCGAACTAAAAAGACTTATTTTAGAAGTAAACAGAGGGTGATATGTATCAATCAGTAGGAACTATTAATAACTTATTACTGGAAATAAAAGATAAAAAATACATTTTGCCAGCTATTCAACGCGAATTTGTGTGGAAGCCAGAGCAAATTTGTCAATTATTTGATTCAATGATGCAGGGTTATCCTTTTGGAACATTCTTATTTTGGAAAGTTAAAGAAGATAAAGTCAATGAGTTTAAATTTTATCAATTTATGCAAAATTTTGACGAGAAAAATAATTATTTATGTAGCGTCTATGATAATATTCCTCAAAAAGATCATATTGCGGTATTAGATGGCCAACAACGTATTACGTCCTTAAATATTGCATTACGTGGATCATATACAATCCAAGTTGGTCACAAAACCAAAGAAATGTTTTTGTATTTTAATGTTTTAGGGCAAGGTGATCCTGATCATAATGCACTGTATGACTTCAAATTTTTAACTCAAGAAGAAGCAAGTGTTAAAAATGAACAACAATATTGGATTTTAGTCAGTGAAATGTTGGATGGCGTAGAACCGGGTTCTGCACATGGTAAGTTTTATCCCATTCTTATGGACATTACTAAATTTATTGGGACTTTTCCTGAGTATGCACAGCATCCTGAAAAAGTTGAAAAATTAAATATACCCAAAAAAATTACACATTTAATTAGTACATTAAATATGCAAAATTTAATTTTTGCGTATGAAGAAAAAGAACAAAACTTAGAAAAAGTATTAAATATTTTTATCCGTATGAACAGTGGTGGTACGCCATTATCATATTCAGATTTATTACTTTCATTTGCCGTTACCCAGTGGTCAACTCTCAATGCGCGAGATGAAATTAATGAGCTATTAAAAGAGATTGAAGAAAATACTGAATTTGAATTTAGTAAAGATTTAATTTTACGTGCAGGACTTATGTTGTCTGAAGTCAATAATTTAAGCTTTAAATTATCCAACTTTAATAAAGACAATATGCGGGTAATGGAAAATAATTGGGAACAAATTAAACTGGCCTTTATTAGCAGTTCGGAATTACTCAAAGAATTTGGCTTTGATCATAAAGCGTTGATTCATGATGTTGCGATATTGCCTATCGTATATTTTGTTTATCATAAATATTGTGTCAATTTGGATTTAGATAAAGCAAAAATCAAAATTGATAGCAATGATATTCAGTTAATGAAGCGCTGGCTGATTGAAAGTCTGCTTAAAAAAGGCATTTGGTCGAGTAATCTTGAGAGTTTACTTTTACATATCCGTAAGGCAATTGGAAAAACTGCTACAGTATTCCCATACGAAGCTGTAAAACAGGCTATGTTAGAAAAAGATAAAGCCTTAAGCTTTAACGAAGAAGATGTGCAGAATTTATGTCAGTTACGATACGGCAAAGATAATGAAATTAAAGCCTTATTGTTATTAGTGTTTCCTGATAGTCAACTTGTACGCACACATATCGATCATATTTATCCAAAAAGCATTTTTACACCTAAAAAAATGCAGAAGTTAAAAATTGTAAATGATGGGAGTAATAAGCTACAGAACCTAGCCAATACAGTGGTGAATTTGCAGTTAATTCCTGCATCGGTCAATATTCAGAAAAATGCGACTCAACCAGCTCAATGGCTCGAAAGCTTTTTTATGGGCAATCTCAGTTCGCAGCAACTTTATTTAACTAGTCAGTTAATTGATCAAATTCCACAAGATTTAAATCAATTTGAATGGTTCTGTCAGCAACGTCGAGAAAAAATTTGTACTAAACTGCGTAACTTACTTGACGTCAAACCAGTGAATAATTCTGTTTTTGACTATCCAGAATTGGGGGCGCTCAAATTATCTAAGGCACGTTTTTCATCTGATCAAATTAAATTTTTAGATAAACTGGGTGTTTGGTTAAATGTAGAAAATGAAAGCATTGATCTTAAATTTATGATGAATGAGGTGATGCATCATGCATTTAACACCAAAGTGAATAGCCAACCTGCCGACTCAATCAAAGCCTCTATTATTATGCAATTGCTTGATGTAACCAATGCTTTTGATAAGACGAAAGATTTACTTCCGCAAGCTTATCAAAGTGGTTATTTCATGATAGATGATGCGAGCAATTTAACGTCCTTTGAAATGGATGATTTTATTAATCGTGATTTAGAAGCATTTCTTAACCATGCAGAAGAGCGCTCAGTAACGATTATTAAAGCACGCTGTGGGATCGACGGTGTGGTGGGGCAGACTTTAGAACAAGTGGGGCAAAGCTTAGACCTTACACGTGAACGAATTCGCCAAGTCGAAAAAAATGCATTTCAGAACTTACGTGAACGAGTTCGTATCTCGGTGGATGTGATTTGGGAAAATTTAAACCAAAATGCAGACAGCGAATTTATGCAGTTATATCCTAAATTAGCTTCGCATTTTTCTAATCAAAATGATTTACTTAACTTTTTAGAGCTTCTGTGTTCATTTGATAAAAATGAGCTGGTACACATTATCAAGCCAAACATTAATGTAAACAGTCTACTTCAAGAGTGGTTTCTTCATCACAAGGCACCTATGCCGTGGGATACCGCAATTCATCAGATTGTAGATTTAGCAGGTTGTACGGAACGCGTTGCAAAAAATGCAATACATAATGCAGCTGAAAATGCAGATATTCTGTTTTCTGACCAAACTAAAACACCAGGGATTTACCCGAAGAACTTAAATAAAATGTATGCGGTTGTACATGCTGCATTGCATTTTAAAGATGGTGCAAATTTTAAAGAAATTTTGGAACGTGCGAACCAAGAAGGCTATAGCAAAGTTGAATTAAGCACACATCGCCTCGATCATTCAATCAATGAGGCTGTTGAAGAAAACTATCTCTACCAGTCTGACCGTGGTGCGTACTGCCATATTAATGAATTTGATATCAGTTTTGCGGATCAAGAACTGATCTTTAAAGAAGTATTAGCGATTTTGTCACAGCAAACGCAGCAACAGTCTATGCATTTACGTATGGAAGCGTATGAAGTAAGTGATACTTTAAAACAATATGATTATTTTAAAATTCGCCACCTTATTCGTAACTGGGGTGTGGAGCATGGCATTTACTTTACAGGTAAATCGGGTGCCGACACGATTAGCTTAAATGAAGCAGTTAAGCCTCAAAGTCAATTACAAACCATTTTGAATTGGCTGGAACAAAGTAGCCGTCCACTCACACGTGATGATATTGCTAAAAAAATCCGTAGTGGTTCACAAAACCATGCATCTTTATATTTAAATGAGCTTATGCAAGCAGGTTCTGTAGTACGTGTAGCCGCATTGGAATACACCACACCGCAAAAAGCCTATAAAAATGTGGACATTCATAAACTTCATCAAGATATTGTAGCGTTTTTGAAGTTAGTGAATAAGCCCGTAGATATTGGCATTATTGCGGAAAAAGTGAATCTAAAATATCACTACAATTATCCGAAAGCATGGTATTTACATTTGGTTAAAACCAGTAGTAAAGATTTGGAGGCGCAAAATATTCATACTTTTCATAATCTGATTTCTTTAGATGAAACCATTCATGGTGTTACGATTCATCAGATGATTCGAGATAACTTTAAGCAACTTGATGACTTAGACGGAATACATCGCTTTATTAATCAGCAGATTTTGGTCGGCAAAACTGAAGTGTATAACGCGATGAATAATATTCGAAATAATGCAGCTGTCATTTAATTCAGCTGTTTCATTTATAAGTTGCGCGTTGTTTCAGATATGAATGCATTGCGTGAAAGATAAATATTGCATTCAAAGACATCTGCTTTAAAAGTAGATGTCTTTTTTATGGTCTAGATGAATGGCATTTATGTCAACGAACTGCAACAGAGCCTTAAAATGAGGGGCATAATAATTGACGCGCTGTTTTATTGCGGTGGCTTCATGGATCGAATACTCATCCTGAATTGCAATTACATCGATACCAGCAACATTTGCAGCTTCAACCCCAATTAGTGAGTCTTCTACAATTAAGCATTCTGTAGCGCTGATACCAAAATGCTGTAGCGCCTTTAAATACATTTCTGGATGTGGCTTGATATTGGTGACACTTTCTCGAGTTAAGACTAAGTCAAAATCGTGTAAAAAGTTAAGTTTGCTGTAAATTGCCTGATTATTTTGAGCATAGCGTTTCACATTATTCAAACTGGTTGTAGTGGTTAATGCAACTGCTATGCCACAGGCTTTTAAGCTTTTCACATATTGATCTGCTTGTGGCTTCAGTCGAACAATATGATCTAGAAAATGCTGAGAAATCGCATAGCGTTGCACTTTAATCTGCTCTGCACTTAGCTGTGAAATTCTATAACTTTCTTTAAGGAAGTTACAGTATTCTAAGTAAGGGTCTAAACAATGTTTATAGCTTTTTAATTGCTGGTCACGTTGTTGTTGTATGCTGTGTAAGTCGATTTGTTGCTGAGAAAATTGTTGAATTAATTGGGCATCAACCTGATTCCATATCCCGACGGAGTCAATTAAAGTCCCATCTAAATCAAAACAGACTAATTTTTTACCTTTTAGCACGTTTCCATCCTATTGTATTTGTCGCTATTATCTCGTGTACATGCAATAAATAACAATCAAAGCTAATGTATTTTAAAATGATTTGAATGAATTATTTAGCTGATTTTTTGTTGGCTTAGTATGAAAAATATAAAGATATAACCTGCATGTAGATGAGGATGTATTAAGTCTAAAGCATGTGTAACAATGCTAGAAAAAGCAGGTTATTCGCAGTACTATTTCAACAGATTCTTTAAACCAACAATACTGGGATGTATTGTTTAACCTGATTTAATCTGAGGAAAAAAGCTGACGTGTTTGAATTGGACTGTAAGCTTCTAAGTGTATTTTTATATATTTACAAATTTAAAAGTGTTTCTTTGGCTGCTGAGCATTTAGACATGAGTCAGCCGACCGTGAGTAATATTTTAAATAAAATACGTCAGCATTATAAGAACCCACTTTTTTTGCGCATTGGTAATGAAATGTTGCCAACAGAATTGTCTAAGCAACTTTTTCCACTCGTGAGTGAAGCTTTAAGTAAGATTGAGGCGATCAATAATTTTAGTATTGATTTTGATCAAGCGATTTCAGATCAGCAATTTACTCTAGCTATGACCGATGTATCACATTTGGTCTTATTGCCTAAAATTTCGCAATATTTAAAAAAAAATGCCTCTCATATCAGACTCAATGTTCGCCCAATTACCACAGAAACCAGTTATCAAATGGCCAATGGTGAAATTGATTTGGCATTGGGCTTTTTGCCTCATTTGGAAAATGGTTTTTATCAACAAAAATTATTCGAGCAATATTATGTGGTTATTGCTGCCAAGGATCATCCACGTTTAACAGGTGAACATCTAACAACAGAGCAGTATTTGGCAGAATCTCATATAGATATTGATGCAGGGATGGGGCACTATCATATTGAAAATGAATTAATGAGTCTGGGCCTTAAGCGTGACATATTAATGCGTTTGCCGAGTTATTTGGGTGTTGGGCTGGTGGTGCAAGATACAGATGCGATTGCTACAGTGCCGTATTATCTCAGTGAAGTCTTACTGTCACGTGGTAATTTAAAAATTTTTGATGCTCCTATTGTTTTTCCAAGCTATGGTGTGAAGCAATATTGGCACATGTCTTGTCATCATAAAGCGAGCCATCAATGGCTACGTAATATGTTCCATGAAATCTTAGTGAAGTAAAAAGTACGATTAAAAGATCTCGCTCAGAGAATTGATTGCTAGATGTTTAGTGAATAAAAGCATAAGTATTCCACTAATAGATAAATGCAAATTTGTGCTAAACATTGTCAATTAACTTATTTTTCATCATAAGACTGACTCATTAATATGTGAATTAGTAATCACTTTTAATGAAAAAATATGAGCAGCAAATCAAAACCTTTAATTATTACGGCGATCGTCATTGTGGCGATTGCTGCTTTTGTTTATTTTCAAACTAAAAAATCTACTCCTGACACTTCAACGGCTGCAATTGCGCAAAAAGATCAAAAAGCGGTAGTTATTGCGTATCAAACAGGCGTTGATCCGAGCAAAGTGGCACAGGCCAATGGCGATTATGAAAAAGATAGCCAACAAAAAATTGAGTGGAAAAAATTTGATACGGGCGCAGACGTTGTAAATGCTTTGGCATCAGGTGATGTCAGTATTGGCAATATTGGTACCAGTCCTTTAGCGGCTGCTGCCAGCCGTGATTTACCTATTGAAGTATTTTTTGTGGCAGCCAAACTTGGTGCTTCAGAAGCCTTAGTGGTGAGCAATAAATCAGGCATTCAAAAACCTGAAGACTTAAAGGGTAAAACCATTGCTGTGCCTTTTGTTTCTACAGCACATTACAGCCTGCTTTCTGCATTGAAGCATTGGAATTTATCTGATGCTGAGGTCAAAATTATTAATTTGCGCCCGCCTGAAATTTCTGCGGCGTGGGAGCGTGGCGATATTGACGCGACTTATGTATGGGAACCTGCTTTAAGCAAGACGAGTGCCACAGGTAAAGTTCTGACCGATTCTAAGCAAGTTGCAGAATGGGGTGCGCCAACCTTTGATGTATGGGTGGTTCGTAAAGACTTTGCAGAGAAAAATCCAGAGTTTTTAAAATCTTTCGTTCAAACTTCTTTAAAGAAAATAGATGAATACAATCAAGATCCGAAAGCGTTTGAAGCGAATACTGCTTATATCAATAGCATTGCGCAATTAACCGGTTCTGATGCGAAAGATATTCCATTACTGCTATCAGGCAATATTTATTTGAATCAGCAGCAGCAAGCTCAAAGTTTCAGCACAGATTTTGCCAAGAATATTTTAGATACAGCGACCTTTTTAAAAGCCCAAGGCAAAGTAGATAAAGTCAAAGCCGATTATAAGGGCAATGTAACAGCCTTATTTGTTCAGCCTTAAGGATGTGAAAATGAGTATCTTAAAAGCGGAAAATATTAGCCTGACCTATCCAGAAAAAGAGGTGGCTGTACTAAAAAATATCAATTTGGACGTGCCTGAATCGACTTTAACGGTTGTACTTGGTGAATCGGGCTGCGGTAAAACGACGCTTTTAAATATTTTGGCGGGTTTTCAGCAGGTGAGCGCAGGCCAAGTCAAAATTGATGATGAAGTTTTAACAGCTCCAGATGCAAGACGTGCGGTGGTCTTCCAAGAACATGCTTTGCTGCCGTGGCTCAATGTGTCAGATAACGTGGCATTTTCCTTGAAATTAAAAGGCTTAAAAAGTACAGAGATAAAGTCACAAGTTGCATCAATTTTAAACACCGTCGGGCTGTCGCATGTAGCAAATGCCAATATTTGGGAGCTTTCAGGCGGTATGAAACAACGCGTCGGTATTGCACGTGCCTTGATTAGTCATGCACCGTTTATTTTGCTGGATGAACCTTTTGCAGCACTTGATGCATTTACCCGAGAAAGCATGCAGGAGTTTGTGCTGAATTTATGGATTAAAGAGAAGAAGGGCTTCTTTTTAATTACCCATGATATTGAAGAGGCGCTTTTGTTAAGCAATCAATTGGTACTGATGACAGCGCGCCCGGGGACAATTGTTGAAACGCTCAAGCTGGATTTTGCTGAGCGCTATAGAAAAGGTGAATCTATACGTGTGATTAAATCTGATCCGCAGTTTATTCAGCTGCGTGAAATGTTGTTTGAACGCTTAAAAGCGCAAAAATTACACGCGGTGGTAATATGAATACGCAAATTCAAAAATTAAATAAGGCTCATCTAAGCGAAAATCGTGCAGAAACAGTAGCATTAAACAAAAGTACGTCTATTTCTATATTTAGAAAAAATTTGCCACTTATTGTGAGCATCGGCAGTGTACTGAGCTTACTGGTACTTTGGTTTGTCGTAACCACGTTGAAAATTATTCCTGAGCTGTTTTTACCAAGCCCAGCAGCGGTATGGCAGAAGTTTATTGAAGTCAGCCAGCAAGGTTTTATGAAAGCCACGCTTTGGCAGCATTTGGCTGAAAGTATTGGCCGTGTGTTTAGCGCACTCATTGCTGCCATTGTGATTGGTGTACCTTTGGGTTTATGGATGGGACTGAATAAATGGGTACGCGCTGTATTTGATCCACTAGTGGAGCTACTCCGTCCCATTCCACCGCTTGCATACTTACCGCTTTTGGTGATTTGGTTTGGTATTGGTGAAACCACCAAAGTGTTGCTGATTTTCTTTTCAATTTTGGCGCCAATTATTATCAGCAGTGCCCATGGTGTGATCAGCCACCAAAAAAACCGTGAACGTGCAGCATTATCTTTAGGCGCAACGCGCTTGCAGGTTTTGCAATATGTGATTTTACCTACAGCTTTGCCGCACATATTAACGGGTGTGCGCATTGGCTTGGGCGTGGGCTGGTCAACACTAGTGGCTGCAGAATTAGTTGCTGCTGATCGCGGTATTGGTTTTATGGTGCAGTCAGCTGCTCAGTTCTTAATTACAGATACTGTGATTCTTGGAATTATTGTGATCGCGATTGTCGCAGTAAGTTTTGAGTTATTTTTACGTTGGCTGCAAAAGCAGTTGGCGCCTTGGTATGGCCAACAGCTGTAAACAGATTTAGAGATTGAAGAAGATTTAATTATGTCATTGCAAGCAAAGCAAATTAATCCAAACATTGGCGCTGTTATTGAAGGTATCGATTTAAACCATGCCGATACACCGTTGCTGCTGGAAATAAAACAAGCGCTATTGCAGCATCAAGTGATCTTTTTTAGAAAGCAGGCGCTTAGCGCACAGTCGCAAGTGAGGTTGGCAAAAACCTTTGGTACTTTGCATATTCATCCGATTTACCCTGCGATGGATGATGCACCGGAAGTGATTGTATTGGATAGCCATAGACAAGATTTAAGAGACAATGATCTTTGGCATACTGATGTGACATTTAGTCAAACACCGCCATTGGGCTGTGTGCTGCAAGCCATTAAAATCCCTGAATTTGGCGGAGATACGCTGTGGGCCAGCGGTACAGCTGCTTTTAATGCGCTCAGTGAAGATTTAAAACAGCAACTACGCGGTTTAACAGCAACACATGATATTCGTAAATCTTTTCCATTAGAGCGCTTTGGCGCAACAGCAGTAAACCGCGAAAGGCTTGAAAATAGTTTCCGTAAAAACCCGCCAGTAGTGCATCCAGTTGTGCGTACACACCCAGAAACTGGTGCTGAAGTGTTGTTTGTGAATGAAGGTTTTACGACGCATATTAACGAACTGAATGCACAAGAGAGCGATGCGTTGCTGACATTCTTGTTTGAACATGCGGTGAAGGAAGAATTTCACTTACGCTGGAAATGGCAAGAAGGTGATGTTGCCATTTGGGACAACCGCTGTACGCAGCACAAAGCGCTGTTTGACTATGGCGATGCGCACCGCATTATGCATCGTGCAACTGTGAATGGCTCGATACCATTTTATAAAGCAGCAGGTTAAAAGCGACAGCAGCTGTTTGCAAACATCACAGGAAAGGCCCAATGCTGACATTGGGCCTTTTTATTTTGAAGAAATCTAAAAAAGATAAATTCAAAAATACTTAACCATGATTGCACATGCACAAGGATGATGCATACCTAAGCAGATGCACAGTTCAAAAATAGCGCAATTTAAAATCAATACTGTAGCTTAAGCATCAAAACGAACCCTAAAACCTTAGTAATACGATTTATTTAAATCGTATTACTAAATTGGCACAGCCTTTGCATTTCTACTTACATCATAAAGTGATCTAGGGTTCCGATGCATTTATATGTATGACCGCGACCGAGAGTTCACGGCTTCGTTTTAATTCAAAGCAAAGCTGCACGGAGGGATAAAAGCCCGGGAGGTAAACAGTTAAGAATTAGGCAGAGGCTGCAATGAGCACAAAACATTATCATGACGATAAAGCACTATGGACTGAACTTTTACCGGGTGGACACCACTGGTCAGCGCGTATTCAGCGTGGCGCTGTATTACAGCTTAAATCGCTAGGGCAAAATGCCAATGTGGCGCTTTACTGTGTAAATAGTGAAGATAAGCTCGAACGCTACAACATGCCAGATAGCCTTAAAGGGCAGCACACGGCATATTTAAGTACAGGTCATATTTTGGCATCGGATTTAGGCCGTGCCATGATTTCGATTGTGAAAGATGATCACGCTTGGAATGATGCTTTTTGTGCACCAAGTACGGCATCGCAAATTGAAAAACAATACGGCAGCAAAACTTTCCAAGATGCCCGTAATGATATGTACCGTAATGGCAAAGATAGCTTATTGCTTGAAATGACCAAGTTTGGCTTATATGCAACTGACCTCAGCAGTACCTTAAATTTATTCTCTAAAGTTCAACCTGATGACAATGGCAACTTAAGTTATGTTGCTTCGGACAACACTGATCAAGTGATTGAACTTCGCTTTGAAATGGATTGTTTGGTCTTTTTATCTAGTGCACCACATGGATTATCTCAAGCAGAAGAATATAACCCTGCCGATGTACAACTAAGCTTATTTAAGGCATTGCCTTTGGCAGATACAGATGTTTGCCGTGATTCTTGCCCGCAAAATCAACGTGCTTTTCAAAATAATAAACGCTATTACGCTTTAACGGCTTGAGGGGAATGATCATGACTGCATTAGTAAATCCAACACAAAATTTTGAAAAATCAGTGTTAAGCGAAGTATGTCCTGCTGGCGAAGCATGGATGTGCGAAGTCAAAAAAGGGCAATATTTCCGTATCGTTGACCTCGAAGGCAATCAAGCGGTGGATACGCTATTTATCTCTAGCCAAAACCCTGAAGAGCGCTATAGCGCAACGGATACCTTAGCCATTAACCAACAGATTTATTTAGAAAAAGGCACAGCGCTATACACTAACTTTGGCAACAAAATTGCTACCATCCATGACGATAATTGTGGCCGTCATGACACCTTAGGCGGTGCATGTTCATGTGAAAGCAACACTGTTCGCTATGCACATGACAAATTTCCAATGCACAGTTGCCGTAATAATTTCATGATTGCTCTGTCGCAACATTCGATTGCCAAAAAACATGGCTTAAATGTGCGCCATATCGGTCCAAATATTAACTTCTTTATGAATGTGCCTGTGACAGCGGAGGGTCATCTTAAATTTGATGATGGTATTTCTGCACCGGGTAAATATGTCGAGATTAAAGCTGAAATGGATTTAATCGTCCTCATTTCTAATTGTCCACAACTGAATAACCCATGTAATGCCTATAACCCAACAAAAATTCAATTGATCATTCGTGAAGGTGAGGAGTAATACCATGTTTAATAAAGTCCTCATTGCCAACCGTGGTGCAATTGCTTGCCGTGTGATTCGTACACTTAAAAAATTAGGCATTCAATCTGTTGCTGTGTATTCAGAAGCAGACCGTGATTCTTTGCATGTGACCTTAGCTGATGAAGCTGTATTTATTGGTGATAGTCCTGCCAGCCAAAGTTATTTAAATATTGATAAAATTTTAGAAGTTGCAAAGCAAACAGGTGTAGAAGCGATTCATCCCGGCTATGGTTTCTTGTCTGAAAATGCAGAATTTTGTGATCTCTGTGAAGCGCAAGGCATTGTATTTTTAGGGCCAAATTCGGCACAAATGAAATCCTTTGGCTTAAAACATACGGCGCGTGAACTCGCGATTCAAGCCAATGTACCACTTCTTCCCGGTAGTCAGCTTTTGGCAGATGAAGCTGAAGCACTGCTTGAAGCCAATCGTATTGGCTATCCAGTGATGCTGAAAAGTACAGCAGGCGGTGGCGGTATTGGTATGCGTTTGGTGTGGAATGAAGAAGAGCTGAAAGATGCTTATTCTACAGTGTCATATCTTGCCCAAGCCAACTTTAAAGACGCAGGTTTATATTTAGAGAAATTTGTACAGAATGCCCGTCATATCGAAGTTCAGATTTTTGGTGATGGTAATGGCTTAGTCTTGGCACTTGGCGAGCGTGATTGTTCGGTACAACGTCGTAACCAAAAAGTGGTGGAAGAAACCCCAGCACCACATATCAATGATGAGCAACGTGCCTATATTCAATCGGTCGCGATTGGGCTGATGCAGTCGGTGAATTACCGTTCGGCAGGTACAGTTGAATTTGTAATGGATACCGACACACAGGAATTCTATTTCTTAGAAGTGAATACCCGTCTGCAAGTTGAACATGGCGTGACGGAGCAAGTGTTTGGTGTAGACCTTGTGGAATGGATGGTCACTCTCGGTAGTGGCGATTGGATTGCACCAACAGCAGAACTTGTGTCTAACGGTCATTCGATTCAAGTGCGTTTATATGCGGAAGACCCAATCAAAAACTTCCAACCGAGTGCAGGGCTTTTAACGCATGTTGATTTTGATGCCAATGCACGTAATGAAACTTGGGTTGAAACGGGTTCGAATGTATCGTCATTCTATGATCCGATGATTGCGAAAATTATTGTGACAGCGGATGATCGAGATTCGGCAATTGCTGCAATGACCGAAACACTCGGCAAAACATCGGTTGCAGGTATCGAAACCAATCTTGAATATCTACAAAATATTATCGACTGCGATGTATTTAAAGCCGGTACGCAAACCACACGTTTCTTAAATACATTCGACTGGAAAACCCAAAAAATTGAAGTGTTACAATCAGGCATTCAGACTTCTGTGCAAGATGTAACAGGGCGTTTGGGCTATTGGGATGTCGGTGTACCGCCATCAGGTGCGATTGATCCATTGTCCTTAAATGTGGCTAACCAATTGTTAGGAAATGCATTTAATACAGCAGGCTTGGAATGTACCCTACAAGGCCCAAGTTTAAAATTCCATTGCGATAGTCAAATTGCCATTACTGGCGGCGATATGGTGGCAACGCTTGATGGTGCAGCCGTACCCATGTGGCAGACTGTGAATGTACGCAAAGGTCAGGTGCTTAAAACAGGTAAAATTGCCACAGGTTGCCGTAGTTATATCGGGATTAAAGGCGGTTTGAATGTACCTGAATATTTAGGCTCACAAGCGACCTTTACTTTGGGGCAATTTGGCGGTCATGCAGGACGTAACTTATTGATTGGTGATATGTTGCCAATTACAGCGTACACAACAACTGAAACTACTGCTTTAAGTGCAGATCAAATCCCAACATTCTCAAATACTTGGGAAATTGCGGTGATGTATGGCCCACATGGTGCGCCTGATTTCTTCACCAAACGTGATATTGATACCTTCTTTAAACAAGAATTTGAAATTCACTTTAATTCAAGCCGTACAGGTGTGCGTTTAGTTGGTGAAAAACCTGAATGGGCACGTATTGATGGCGGTGAAGCAGGTCTGCATCCATCCAATATTCATGACAATGCCTACGCGATTGGCGCGATTGATTTCACTGGGGATATGCCGATTATTTTAGGCCCAGATGGCCCAAGTTTGGGTGGCTTTGTCTGTCCTGCAGTGATTGTTAGCTCTGAACTGTGGAAAGTCGGTCAGCTTAAAGCTGGTGATAAAGTCAAATTCGTGCCGATTTCGTATGATCAAGCGCAGATACTGAATCAAAAATACAGCGCAGGATTTAAAGACACTGAGCTTGCACAGGTCGATTTTTCTGCAAGTTTTAGCGCAGAAATGGATACCTTAGAGGATGCAATTTTAGCAACCCAAGCAGGTGAAAATGCTGCGCCTGATGTAGTGTATCGTCCTGCGGGTAATAGCTACATGCTGGTAGAATATGGCGAATTGGTTTTAGATCTAAACCTGCGTTTCCGTATTCATGCATTGATGCAATGGGTGAAAGATCAAAATATTGCAGGGATTATTGACCTTACACCGGGCATTCGTTCGCTACAAATCCATTTTGATTCTTTGGTTTTAGATCAAAAAGCTTTGTTGGCATTATTACAACAAGCAGAAAGCGAATTGCCAGATGTGACGGAAATGGAAGTGCCATCACGTACGGTTTATTTACCGCTGGCATGGGAAGATTCGCAAACGCAATTGGCGACTGAACGCTATATGCAAACTGTGCGTCCAGATGCGCCGTGGTGCCCTGATAACGTTGAGTTTATTCGCCGTATCAATGGTTTAGCATCTAAACAAGCCGTTAAAGATGTGGTGTATAGCACCAACTATTTAGTGATGGGCTTGGGTGATGTGTACTTAGGCGCACCTGTAGCCACACCGCTTGATCCACGCCATCGCCTCGTGACCACCAAATATAACCCTGCACGTACGTGGACGCCTGAAAATGCCGTGGGTATTGGCGGTGCGTATATGTGTGTCTATGGCATGGAAGGCCCCGGTGGTTATCAGTTTGTCGGTCGTACCACGCAAATGTGGTCTCGTTACCGTAAAAACCCTGACTTTGAACAAGGTATGCCGTGGTTATTGCGCTTCTTTGACCAAATTAAGTTTTATGAAGTCTCTGAGTCTGAGCTTATGCAAATGCGTGAGGACTTTAAAGCAGGCCGCTTAAAACTGCGTGTGGAAGAAGGCATACTGAACCTGAAAGAATATAACGAATTCCTGACTGAAAATGCAGAATCTATTTCTGCGTTTAAGTCTGTGCAACAAGCCAATTTTGATGAAGAACGCCGCCGTTGGCATGAAGCAGGACTTGCAGAGTATGTTTCTGAAAGTTTGGATGCGGTGACTGATGATAGTGATATTCAAATTCCAGAAGGTGGTTGTGCGGTAGAATCTCACATGCCGGGAAGTATTTGGAAAATTGAATGTAAATCGGGTGATATTGTGGAAGAAGGTGCAACCTTAGCGGTAATTGAAGCGATGAAAATTGAGATTCCAATTATTGCACCTGAGCGCATGATAGTTTCGGAAATTACCATTGAAAAAGGGCAGACGGTGAAAACAGGGCAGGTGTTGTTTACGTTGTCGCCAGTGGCATAAAAAATCCTCCTTAACCCTCCTTTCAAAATGGAGGCAATTTTAAGACCGTCCATAAGGGCGGTTTTTGATTAGTGCTTGCTTATAACGACAATTGTCGATATGATAAATTTAATACAGCCGCCACGCTTAGTTCTTCTTTGGAAGTCCGCGCAACCTTGGCGGTTTTTTATGCTCAAATATAATGAATTATGCTGAAAACCTATAATAAAAATCCACTATCTTATACGGAACAGGTCAATCACCTGAAAGCCAAAGGAATGATTATTCATAATCATGCTTGGGCTGAAACTGTACTTTCGAAATATGGTTATTATCGATTGAGTGCATATTGGCATCCTGATCGAATTTATATCGATGGTCAAATTACCGATCATTTTAGGTCAGGAACATATTTAGAAAAAGTTGTTCAAATTTATGAGTTTGATACAGAATTAAGATTACATATTTTTAGTGCAATTGAAGTCATAGAAACTTTCTTACGTACAAAAATCACTTATTTTATGGCTCATCAATATGGTGCATTTGGTGTGTATTGTGAGGGAAATTTTCATCCAAAATTTAATCATAAGGCATTTATTAAAAATTGTGACAAAGAAGTTGAACGCTCTAAAGATACGTTTATTCAGCATTTTGAACAGAATTATAAGGGCTATCCACACATTCCAATATGGATGCTGACTGAAATTTTAAGCTTAGGTTCATTGTCATTTTTATATCATGGACTGGAAAATAACCAAAAATTAAATAAAGAAGATAAAAAAGCTATTTCACAGCATTTTAATATTCATCACGAGAAATTAGCAGATTGGCTACACATATTAACGTATGTCCGAAATGTATGTGCCCACCATGGACGGCTTTGGAATAGAGAGTTGGCCATTAAAGCGAAATTGGATAAAGATGAAAATTGGCAGTCACCCATCACACCAACCAATAAACGCATTTTTTATGTATTGCTCATATTAAAAACGATGTTACGCCCAACAGGTTTTGACGCAGAGTGGTGTAGTCAAATGAATACTATACTTAAACCGATTTTAAGGGATGAAAATTGGCGTATGGCAATGGGTTTTCCAAATCATTGGGAAAACCATCCAATATGGATTCTTTAATGAATACTCGATTATAAATAAAAACCTTCTTAGGCAGGTTTAGCCGTGATTGAAGCCATTAAAATTGAGATTGCGATTATTACGCCTAATGTATGGTGGTTTTAGAAATTACAATTGAAAGTTGGCAAACGGTGAAAACAGGGCAGGTGTTGTTTACGTTAGCGCCTGTGGCTTGTTGAGATTGTAATAAAAAAGACCGTCCATAAGGACGGTTTTTTCTTATAATAGTCAAAGAAATAATATATAAAATAGGGGTAGTAATGTCTTTTTCAGCACGATTAAAAACTGTAAATAATCAAAATCATGATATCTATCAATTTGCAATCCAATTTTTTTCTCAAATATATTTTGACTTACAAAAAGATTCAGATTTTTCTGGATTAACTAATAATTTTATATTTGCAGATGAAGAAAGCTATACACTAGCCTTAGAAGATCATGGATTAAAACCTAGTGCTGGAAAAGTAGTTGGTGTAGCCATGCATCATATCAACACTGATTATGGAGTTAAACATTACTTATTTTATAACGTAAGTAAAATTGTAGGACTCGTATTTTTAGATAAAAATATTAATGATTTATTTGATATTAATGAAAAAGAAAGATTAGTGCAGTTAGAGCATGCATGGAATATTTCTGTTCATGAGTTAGGACACGTTCATTTTAACAATCGACTCTTAGCTTTAAATTCTAAGGTTGTTTTAGAAAAGGATTTTGACACACGCAATCTATATACTCGATTTCATCATGCAACCCAAAAAGCATGCATAAATGAATATCTTGCCTGTCTATATGCATCCTCCTCAATTAGCATTAACCAGCCCGAAACTTATAGATCACTTCAAGATAACGTATTAATCCATTTTAACGATTGTCCAAATGAAGTAGAAAATGCATTCAAAAAATTCTATCAAACTGGTAATTATGCTGTTTTGATGAATGAAATTTATATGCCTATCACAGTTTTATTAAAATCATGTTCCTATTTTCTTGGTCATATTCATGGATTAAATCAAAACTTTACAGGAACTGATTTATACCGCAATCTACAAGATACTTGGTTTATTGACCATATTCTTCAACTCGAAGAAATCTTATCCGATGCATACGATAAAATACGAAATGATGTATTTGAAGATTCTGATTTAAATAGAATTTCTCGATTACTAGATGATATTGCTAATCTATTTGGAATAAATGCTGCTCCTACACAAGATCAAGATGATGTATACGTAACAATTATTGGTTGATTGAAACGCATTTTGCTAGTTTTCATACCAAAAAAACAACTTAAAGAGATTTCAAATATGGCTAAAAAATTACAAGAACTTTTAGATGCTCGTAGCTCTGAAAGTCGAAATCGAATTTTGGAAGATGTAAAAATAATTTTGAATGATTGTCTTTCGGAAGATGTGTATTTAACAGAACTAGTAGAAGAAGCTAAAAGTGAAAAAGCTGGAAAAATCACTTTAGACGATCTGCAAGATTAAGTTCACAAAAACCACGCTAAAAAGTTAAATAAGCTAAATCTGCAAATTGCAGAACAGTTTATTCGTAAGCTCGAAACCATTTTAGACAGTCCTAGAATACCCAAGTACAAACTCAGATCGGCAGGCTACCGCTTAGTGTTTCAATTGATTGAAGATCGTAGAGAAGTCTTAACTTTACTAAGTTCGTCACTATGAATTTCATACATGAAATACCATTAAAATAAATCATTTCATTCATATGGCACTATCTATTACGCTAAATACAACTTATGTATTTCCCGTTACAAGCTCAAAGCATGGATAGAACAATATGAGCCAAATTAATTTCGCGATCGTCGATCCGCATATTCACCAATGGGACCCATATACCACACCGCATACAGCAGGACGCCTCGTAAAATTACTGGGTAAACACCCCAAACTTATGTATGCGTTGATTCATGCGGTAAAGCCTAAACCGTTATTAGAAACCGTCGGCCACCCAGAACATATATTAAAACCGTATTTACCACATGATTATAAAAAAGATTGCGGGAACTATATGGTGGAAGCCGTGGCGCATATAGAAGCCAGTTGGCATCATCACAAAGGATTTGGTGTGGTGGAAGAAACCCAGTGGATCAAACAGCTGCCATTCCATACACAACAGTTAAAACTTGGCGCTATCGTTGCCACGGCTGATCCGCGCGACCGTAAATTTAAAAAAATCTTAGAGGCGCATCAGCAGGCCAGTCCGTTATTTCGCGGTATTCGAAAAATGGCATCATGGCACCCCGATGCTGGAATTCACCGCTGGTGTGATCAGTCGAATTTATATACGCAGAAATCATTCTTAAAAGGCTTTGAACATTTGACGGACATGCAGCTCAGTTTTGATGCATGGGGCTATGCAAACCAAATAAATGATATCAAAAGCTTAGCGCAAAATTTCCAGAATACACCGATCATGCTTGACCACTTGGCAACACCCGTTGGGCTGTTTGGGAAAGTCGGAAAATCCACGGGATACAAACCTTCACAGCGAAAGGCTATTTTTCAGCAATGGAAAGATGACATCAGCCATTTGGCAGAGCAGAAAAATGTACATGCCAAAATTTCAGGCTTAATGATGCCAGTGCTAGGTCATGGTTATTTTCGTACTAAACGAACAGCAACTGTCAATGAAATGGTCGAGCTATTAAGTCCTATGATTGAACATGCTGTGGCAGTGTTTGGTACAGATCGGATTGTATATGCATCAAATTATCCCATGGATAAACCCAATGCCAAACTGACCGATTTGATAGAAGCTTATATACACATGCTGTCGCCTTATGGGGCAGAAAATTTGCAAAAAATGATGAGAGATAATGCCATCGCATTTTATAAGATGGATTTAAAAAAGACTTAAATACATATGGTTAATGGTGAATATAGAAATGAAAAATTTTAAAGATAAAGTTGCAGCCATTACCGGTGCAGGCTCTGGCATTGGGCAGCAATTGGCATTGCAGCTGGCTGCGCAAGGCTGTCATTTAGCTTTGTCAGATATGAATGAACAAGGCTTGGCAGAAACTTTAGCCTTACTTAAGCAATATCCAGTTGAAGTCAGCTTGTCACGTGTAGATGTGGCCAATAAAGATCAGGTGTATGCATGGGCTGAAGAAAGCTTTCTGCATTTTGGACGTATCAATTTGATATTTAACAATGCAGGCGTTGCTTTGGCGAGCAGTGTAGAAGGTATGA
This sequence comes from Acinetobacter sp. WCHAc060006, assembly GCF_004209135.1. Lineage (NCBI taxonomy): Bacteria > Pseudomonadati > Pseudomonadota > Gammaproteobacteria > Moraxellales > Moraxellaceae > Acinetobacter > Acinetobacter sp. WCHAc060006. Next base: position 235,288 of record NZ_SGSS01000001.1, read on the forward strand.
CTTACGATGAAATGGAGTGGATCTTTAATATCAACTTTTGGGGCGTGGTATATGGCACCAAAGCCTTTTTACCGTATTTAAAACAAAGCGGTGAAGGCCATATCATCAATACTTCAAGCCTCTTTGGCCTTACGGCGCAGCCAACACAAAGTGCCTACAATGCAACAAAATTTGCGGTTCGCGGTTTTACCGAAGCGCTGCGACAAGAGCTGGATATTGAAGCGTGTAATGTGAGTGCAACCTGTGTGCATCCGGGCGGTATCCGCACCAATATCGCCAACAATGCTAAAATGAGTGACAGTATCCGCTCATTGGGTTTAAACCCTGAAAAGGCCAGCCGTTCATTTAATAAAGTTTTAAAAACACCGCCAGAAGACGCTGCCAAAGTGATTTTAAATGCAGTTCAGCACAATCAGGCGCGTGTATTAATTGGTAATGATGCAAAAATATTAGATTTAATTCAGCGCATTACGCCTACACGTTATGCGCAGGCCATGAATTATTTAACCCGCAAAAAAACCAAGCGCAAATAGCAATTCAATTTAAGATCAAAGAATATGATTAGACTGCTTTGAAAGCGGTCTTTTTTCTTCATTCATTTAAAGGAATCAAATCCAATTTTAAAAAATAATAGCACTGGAAAATAATCGTATATTGAAAGACTTAGAGTTAAATATTATTCATTAATTTATAATTTTAGCTTAAAGATTGAACTTTATAACTTAGTGGGATGTGAGCTTGGGATACTCATATTATAGTTGGAGATGGTCTCTATGTTCTTGCCCCCAAACCGCCATTTGCACCATTAATTTTTCAAGCTTACGACCCGATTCCGTTAAATCATACATTGTCGTCATTCGGCCTGATTCAGGGTCAATACTTTCAATTTTATGTATTACATTATTTAGTTCTAATTCTTTCAGTTCTTTCGAAATCATCCTTGGCGTGATGCCTTGTAGCAGACGTTCAATTTCATTAAAACGTCGTGGTTGCTTAATCATAGTCGCCACAATAGCCAGTTTCCATTTACCATTGATCACATTCATGGCATTTTTCAGCGCCACAATAAACTTCACATTACATTGATCGGCTTCGCTCAAGGTATCCGCATCTTTGGTCATAAAATCACTCATAAACAAATCCTATCTTGCGCTCAATCTAAGGGGATTTCCCATAATAATCACTATACAGCAGTATAGTGAACTTAAATTTTGCCTGCCGTATAACTTTATACACCGAAACAAGAAATATAGGACAGCAGATGATTTTAGTCACAGGTGCCACAGGAAACCTAGGACAAAGCGTCGTTAAACAATTACAGCAACATTTACCTTTAAATGAATTTTCTGTTTTGGCCAGAAGCCAAAACAAGGCACAGCAATATTTGAATCAAGGCATTAAAGTGATCTATGGCGATTTTGATCAGCCACAAACTTTAGAGGAAGCTTTTCGAGGCATAAACAAACTGTTGCTGATTTCAACAATGGAGCAAAACCGATTTGAACAGCATAAAAATGTTATTGATGCTGCAAAAAAAGCAGGCGTAAAACACATATTTTATACCAGCTTGGCAATTCAAAATATTGAGACTTCTGCGGTTAAAGATTTGATGATTAGTCATTTTCAAACCGAGGACTATCTTAAAGCGAGCGGTTTGAAATACACCATTTTACGTAACAGCATGTATGCAGAAGCCATTCCGCAAATTATTGGTGAACAGGCGATTGCAACAGGTTTAGCTTTGGCAGGCGGAACAGGCAAAGTGCCTTATGCATTACGTGCTGAATTTGGTGAAGCTGCTGCAAATGCATTAATGCAGGATGGGCATGAAAATAAAATCTACTCGCTGGTGGGTAGTCGTAAATACAGCTATCAGGATATTGCAGATTTGCTGTCAGAAATTTCAAAGCAAAAAGTGAATTATCAAAATTTAGATGATGCTAGTTATCGAGATATGTTGCATAGCATCGGTTTGCCAGACTTTATAGTTTATTTAACGCATGGCACAGTTGCAGACATTCAACAGCATCAATACGAAGTTCACAGCACAGATTTAGAAAAGCTACTTGGACGTAAAACACCAGCACTCACAGATTATTTAACTACCGTTTATACAACAAATTCGTAATTTTTTTAACTTTATAGGAATACAACAATGAAGCTTTTAGAAGCACTCAACTGGCGTTATGCAACCAAGCAAATGACGGGTGAAAAGCTCGATCAAGCCGATGTTGATTTAATATTAGAAGCTGCACGTTTAGCGCCAACTTCTGCTGGTTTACAGCCATATCATATTATTTCAATTAGCAATCAAGCACTGAAAGAGCAAATTTCACCTGTTGCGTTGAATCAACCGCAAATTACTCAGTCTTCACATCTATTGGTCTTTACTGCATGGGATAGCATTCCAGATGAACGAATTGACGAGCGTTATAATTCAATGAATACAGAGCGCAACTTACCGCTTGATACCACAATGGATGTGGTGCAAAACCTAAAAAATCTATTTGCTGGTTTTACTGAGGAGCAGCAATATCACCATACTGCAAAGCAAGCACATATTGGCTTTGGTGTGGCCATTGCAGCGGCTGCTGAATTGGGTATTGATGCAACGCCTATGGAGCGCTTTGATAAAGAAGGTTTAGATGAGTTACTAGGCTTAAAAGAAAAAGGACTTAAATCTGTTGTGCTATTGGCTTTAGGGCGCCGTAATCCTGAAAAAGACTGGTTACTCGGTTTGAAAAAATTCCGCATATCGCGTGATGAGTTTGTAACGGATATTCATTAAGTACAGTGGTAATAACAAAGCCCCATAGTGGGGCTTTGTTATTTGCTTCATTCATTTCTGCATTTGCCAAATATTGCTAAATACATATTTGTTAAATGTGGTAGCTACTTGTGACTGTCGCCTAAGCCTGATTTTTAAGTGTCATATTGAGCAGTTTATGATGAATAAACCGCAATTTATCCAATACCGGATTTGACAGCGTAAACGGATATGCATCATCTAAGCCCATGCTGCGGTTTAATGCATTTAAATTAAAAGTTAATGTCATCCAATGTTGTAGCAAAAGGTCAAAATCCTGCGCGCCAATTGGATTTTCTTTAAGTTCTAAATTGTTTAAATCTGATTTATTGGTTTTAACCACTAAGCCAGCATAGTAGGCTGTTTCTAAAGTATCCATCATGTGTAAATAATGTGCCCAAGTTTCTGCCCAATCTTCCCATGGATGCGTACTGGCATAAGAGCTTACATAAAAATCGGCCCAGTTTTGTGGTGCACCATCGTTATAATGGCGTTTAAGCGCTTCGTTGTAGTCTTGGCGTTCATCACCAAATAGTTCACGGAATTCGTCAATTAACTCTGGGTGTAAATGTTGCATTAAGTCAAAATAATAATGACCACTTTCATGGCGAAAATGCCCCAGAAGCGTACGGTAGTTTTCACCCATTTTGACCCGTGTTGTTTCACGGTAAATCACATCTGCTTCACTCGCATTGAGTGTAATCACACCTTGAGCGTGTCCAGTCATCACCGGAAAATCTGCTTGTGGCATCAAAAAATCAAATCTGAGACCAAAGCGATCGTTATCGGATCGTTTAGCGCGAGGCATGATATTTAAACGTTGCATTAAATATAAAAAACGGCGTTTGGCATGTTCTAGACGTGCCCAATAGACAAGATGATCTGGATTGTCTAAGGAGGGAATGGTATGTGTCAGCAGGCAAGATTCACAGTAAATTTCACTACTTTCGGCAGGAATAACCCAGTTACAGACTTGATGGTGCTGATAGTTATAGCAAGGTTTGAAGCGTTTACCTGCAATAGACGGATTAAGTGCAAGCCAAAGTGTGTCGCTGTGCTTCGTAAAACCACACATTTCTTTTTCTGAGGCACTATAACCTAAGGTTGTTTTGCAATTTACGCAGTGTGAGTTGGCAAAGAACACCTGATTGCCACAAGTAGTACATGCAAAATACTTCATAAATAACTGCCGTCCTCATGATATGACCTAAAGCGAAGTACAAGCGATCTACGTGATATTTTTACATAATCAAAAGTGTACGACAGCAGTATTTTGTCAGCTTAGCGTGAACAGCAAGCTAAAAAATTGACGGGATTTACTCTAGCTGTATTCCGATACTATTTACTTGCCTGAAATCATGCACAGCTTTGGCAGTATGCACAGCAAAAATGTTAACTAAGCCCTAAGTTTGCGCATACGCATTAAAACTGCGCAATTATTCATCAATTAAAGACAAAAAACAGCCATTACAAGAATAAAAAACTTGGCATGTATTCTGCATTTAATCGGGTATTACGAAAAATAATTTTGGTAATACCAAAAGGAGTAGCGCATGAAAAATACGTATCTACGCTTAATGATCAAAATACTGCCGTTATTCAAGCAATTTATGGTGGAACTGTTCAGTGCACGTGCAGGGTTATATATCAAGCAAAATCAGGCTGATAAAGGATAAGGTAATGCCTAAACAAAAGCTGGCACGTATCAGCATTACTGTGCCACAAAATACGGTAGATGCTTTAGATCAAAAGATTGTGGATCAGCATTATGAAAGCCGTTCACAAGCCATTGTAGACATGATCAATAAGCATTTGATTGCAGATCAAGAGCAGCGCAATGAAGTAATGGTTGGCACATTTACCTTGCTGTATGACGCCAGTGTTACGGCGCTACGTATTCAGCTTTTGGATTTACAGCAGCAGTTTTTAGAGCAAGTGGTGAGTTCGCTGCATATTCAGCTGGATGATCATAAAATTTTAGAAGTCATGATTTTGCAAGGTCTAAGCACTGAGCTAAAAGCCATTAGTCAACATTTTATTGCCTTAAAAGGTGTTACCAAAGGGCATCTGGAATTGATGAATGCAGTTATGCCGCCAATTCCGCAAAACGAAAAATAATAAAGGAGTTTAAAAATGGGCCAATTCAATCATTCACATAGCAAAGCAGGCACGCTAACCCTACAGGAAAATCAGCAAAGCAACGGGAGTGCCAAACCTAATGCATTTAAAGGCGCAAATGACCTAGCAAAATTGGGTCATTCACAATTTACACAACCGTTTTTAAGTACCAATACAAAATTTAACTGCAATGCAATTGGGGCAATCACACTATGATGAAAACAGCTTTTTTATCGACGTCTATACTGAGCGTCATACTACTTGCGGGTTGTGATAACACGGCGAAAGTGCCAGAACCACAAAATAAAACCGAAACAACTGCTGTCACAAAGCCCATTACGATTGGCTACAGTGATTGGCCTGGCTTTGTTGCTTGGCAAGTTGCGATTGAAAAAGGTTGGCTCAAAGAAGCTGGTGTAAATGTAGATTTTAAATGGTTTGATTATTCAGCCTCACTGTCAGCTTTTGCTGCCAACCAGTTGGATGCTGTTTTGGTGACCAATGGAGATAACTTAGTCACAGGCTCGGGTGGTACCAAAGGCGTTATGATTATGGCGACAGATTATTCTGCTGGAAATGATGTCATTATTGCAAAACCTGGTATTGAGTCGATTGCTGATCTGAAAGGCAAAAGCGTAGCAACTGAAAAAGGCTTGGTCGATCATTTGCTTTTAGCCACAGCTTTAGAAGATGCCAAGGTTAAGGCATCTGATATTAAATTGATCAATACTATGACCAATGAATTACCTCAAGTATTCGCCAGTCCAGATATTGCAGCCATTGCAGTATGGCAACCTGTTGCAAATCAGGCATTGAAAGCAGTTGCGGGTTCAAAAATCATCTACAGCTCTAAAGATAAGCCCGGCCTGATTTATGACACTTTGACGGTCAATATGACGCATTTATCTGCCAACAAAGAAGAATGGAAAAAAATCATTCAAGTATGGGATAAAACAGTTAAATATATTAATGATCCAGCAACACATGCAGATGCAGTTAAAATTATGTCCACCCGTGTAGGTGTAGAACCTGCACAATATGAACAATTTATTGGTGGTACACATTTATTAGATTTAGATGCCAATAAAAAAGTATTTACCAAAGGTGAAGGCTTTGACTCCTTGTACGGGTCGAGCTATCACGTAAATAAATTCAATGTTACCAATGGCATTTATAAAACTGAAATGGATGTAGATGGCTCGATTTATCCAGCCTTGGTGCAAGAGCTAAAATAATTGCATTTTGGATCTGATATTTAAGTATTTTCTATTCAAAGCTCTACAGATGTAGGGCTTTTGATTATTTTTGAAATGGTGAGCTTATACGACTAGTTCTAAATATAAAAATTTGACTCTAAAATGATATAGGCCCGTACATTACTCAAAATGTATATTGATTTAAAGCCTTTAGTTAAATTATAAAAAAGTAATATGAATAGTTGTGAGCATAGAACTATAATAGCGAGCTTCTAAATATTTCTATTTTATTTTACTGTTTTATGTCTTTGCTCTCTTCCTATTTTCAGCAAAACCAGTTTTGTATTTTGGTGGAATATCTCACGTCGTTGAATGAGATTTTTCCAGTAAAAAAGCAATTCGCAGGCTATCCCGCCGTAATGACTTTAGCTGACCGTGTGCATTCAGATCATGATACGTCACCGCTTGAAGCCAGTAAATTGTATCCACAAGACCTAGAAAAAGTATTGCATTTTGCTGGTAAAGGCAGAGATATTCATGATTTTGAAAACTTTTTAAAGCAAGCACGAAAGGCAGATATTCAAAATTTACTCTTACTGACAGGTGATAAGTTAAAAGAGCACAGCAACGGAGAAAACGGCACAGCGCGTAGCCGATATTTAGAGTCGGTCAATGCGGTCATGGCTGCCAAAAAAGCAGGCGGTTTTTGTATTGGTGTTGCCTTTAATCCGTTCAAATATACCGAAGCTGAACGTGATGCACAGTATTTAAAACTGCATAAAAAAATAAAAGCTGGCGCAGACTTTATTATTACCCAATTGGGCTACGACATTCAGGCGCTCAAGCAAGCAAAGGCATTTTTAACACAGCATCACTATAGTCAAAAAATTCTTGCCTGCGTAATGCCACTTAGTTTGGCGCGGGCTAAATTTATGCTGAAGAATCAAGTGGCAGGTATAGTTATTACGCCATATATGCTCAAGGTTTTAGAGGAAGAAAAACAAGCAGGGCTTTCAGAACGGGTGTATTTGCGCTGTGCTTTGCAGATACTCATCTGTAAACAATTAGGTTTTGCGGGTGTTGATTTATCTGCATGCCATAAACCTGCAGAGCAGGCACTGCTGGAAAGCTATATAGAGCAATATCGACATTTAAATTTGGATGCACTTGAGAAATTGTGGAATGAACTTTGGCAGATACACACTGGCGCAGAGTTTCAGCCTGAATTGAGCTATTTTTCCCGTCCGCCATCATCCAGACAGCTTTTTAAATATCATCAATTGCATTTAATGCATGATGCGTTGTTTGATTCAAAGCTTGGCAAAGGTGTAGGGCGTTTTATTTTTAAAGCGCAAATTTGGCAAAAAGCCACGGCTGCAAAAACTTTGTTAAAAACTGAATACATCAGTAAACATGGTGTTGTAGGCTGTGAAAGCTGTGGACAATGCCGTTTGGGCGATACTTTGTATATTTGCCCAGAAACATGCCCCAAAGGCCTCGCCAATGGGCCATGTGGTGGCACAAGTTTAGACCGCTGTGAATTTGGTGACCGCGAATGCATTCATTCTGTGAAAGCGCGCCTTGCCAAAGCAGTGCAGCAAACACAAGTATTGAAAGAAAAGCTGATACCCACTGTACCTATTGAGGTTCGTGGCACTAGTTCTTGGAAAAATTGGTATTTAGCGGCAGAAGCTTAATAACTGATGTTACGCACTGAGTATGGATTTAATTTACCAATGACGAAAATATAGGCTTGCTCTTTGGAGTCTTACATCAAAAGTTTAAATTTAGGGAATAGCCCCTGCGTCTTGCGCTTCGTTAAAGCCTTGCTTTAACTTGCTCAGGCTCGAAGTACTTTTGTTCCGGCAAAATGAGCAGTGAAACTGCGCAAGGAAACCATCTTGCGGAGCGTTACTCCTCACCGACAGAACTCGTTCACTTTCATCAAAATAACCAATAAATCACAGAAACTTTATCAATTAGATGTAGTCCTGCCTCAAACAATTGCGGATGACGTTTTCGTGTATCAATTTTTATTACAAAGTTTAAAATTTATAAATGTTACTGCGTAACATCAGTTCATAAAAGGAATTAATCTCCTTCATCCATGGCATTGGAATAAAACTTCACCCCTAATTTAATTCGGTCACGGCCTTGGCTCATGCGCCAGCGATTGGTATCGCGCAGTGAATAGACACAGCCACAGTATTCCTGCTGATAAAATTCTTCTTTCTTACTGATTTCCAGCATACGTACAGCGCCGCCATTTTTACGCCAGTTATAGTCCCAATATGTAATTCCTTCATAATGTGAAGCCGAACTATGTCCGCAGTCATTAATCTGCTGCATATTTTTCCAGCGTGAAATACCCAATGAACTGCTGATTAAGCTAAAGCCATGTTCTGCTGCATATAATGCTGTACGTTCAAAGCGCATATCAAAACACATGGTACAGCGGATACCTTTTTCAGGCTCATTTTCCATGCCTTTGGCACGTTCAAACCAGTTGTCTGTGTCGTAATCACAGTCGATAAACGGAATGTTGTGTTTTTCTGCAAAGCGGATATTTTCCTCTTTACGGATTTCATATTCTTTGACTGGATGAATATTTGGATTGTAAAAAAAGATCGAAAAATCAATACCAGATTTAATTAATGTTTCCATGACTTCGCCAGAACAGGGCGCACAGCAAGAATGCAATAAAAGCTTGTCATGACCTGTTGGAAGCGTCAGTTTCTGACGTTCAAGTTTGTTTGACATAATCATAAGCTATAAATATAAAGTTTATATTTTAGCGATTCATGTACCTTTCAAAGCTCGAATATGCTGATTTTTTCTAAGTTTGAGCTGAGTCAGATTCAGTATCTAGACTTAAAATTGAAAAAAATTAGAAGGCATATTTATTTCACCTGCATCTGCTGATCCCATTCAATCTGAAAATCATGTGCCAATTGGTCTAATTGAGTTGCTTTAAGGTTTTTAATCAGCACTTCTTGAGCTTCAAAAAAGGCATGATCAAGTGCCCGATTGACCACCAGTTCTACCAAGCAATCTGGCTGCATATTTTCATTGCCAATCGCAAAAATTGAAGGTTCACCGACAGCAAGGTAAATGTCATACAGTGAAATGTCATGCAGGGGTTTAATCAAACTCCAGCCGCCACCAGGACCTTTCTCAGAATCAACAAATCCATGCTTTTTTAATCCCGACATGGTTCTACGCACTACAACAGGATTTGTTTCCAGCATCTCAGCGATTTGATCGGAAGTAAAAGGCTTGTTTTCACGTGCCATGTGCAACAGAACATGTAGCATTCTTGAAAGTTTACTGTCTTTACGCATGAGGAAATAGATGATTAGGGTAATTGATATATTGTAACATTAAAAGTTTCTTATAAACATGTTAAATGATATAGTAACTTTTAAAGTTACATATAGGTATTAGGAATATGAATTATGAAGTTGTGATTATTGGTGGCAGTTATGCAGGACTTTCTGCTGCTTTACCTTTAGCACGTGCGCGCCGCCGTATTTTAATTATTGATGCAGGGCAACGTCGTAATCGTTTTGCCGAACATTCACATAATTTTTTGACGCAAGATGGCCGATCACCTAGTGCTATTGCAGCAGAAGCCAAAGTACAATTAGAAAAGTATTCCACGATTTCATGGCTTGCTGAAACGGTTACTGATGTAAAAGCGCTTGATGGAAAATATTTAATTGTTGCAGGTAATCAGCACATTCAAGCTGAAAAAATGATTATTGCCACTGGCGTACGTGACGAATTGCCTCAAGTGAATGGTTTGGCTGAACGTTGGGGGCAATCTATTTATCACTGCCCATATTGTGATGGTTATGAACTGAACTTAGGTGAAATTGGCATGTTAGTGTCGGGTATGCACTCATTGCACATGGCGTTGATGTTGCCAGATTGGGGAAATACTACTTTATTTTTAAATGATGCAATTGCTGTAGATCAATTGGATGATGAGTTATTAGCGAAGCTTTCTAAACGTCAAATTCAGATCGAAACGCGTAAAATTGACCATATTGAAGGTCATTGTGACGTTGTAATGGCAGATGGTGAACGAATTCAATTGGATGGCTTATTTGTTTCTACTGTTACTCGTCTGCAATCGAACTGGATTCAGCAGTTAGGTTTAGAGATAGACTGCAATGAATATGGCGAGGCCATTAAAACTTCGCCAGCAAAAGAAACAAATGTTAAAGGAATTTATGCTTGCGGTGATGTCACACGTTCAGGTGGTTCAGTTGCTTTATCCGTAGGTGATGGAGCAATGACAGGGATTGTCGCGCATAAATCTTTTATTTTTTAAAGTGATTGCATAGTAGTTTACAAAAATAGGGCAAGTATCTAAATGATAAATTTGGGTACTTGGACCTAAATATAAGAAATGAAAATCCAGTTAATAATTTGATCTTTTCTCAGTTTAAGCTGAGTTTAATTCACTTAGAACGATAAATAATCATATTCTAAAAGCGGACATACTTATCGATGATTTTCATTTTATCCTAAAAAGTCAGTAGAATATAGATATAAATACTTATTAAAAAATATCATAAAGTATTGTTTATATTTAATTTAATTTAAAATTATTTATATCCAGATTATTTTTTAAATGCTCTCATCGAGCCAAGTTGAAATATATTCATCCTATAAAATTACCAAACATGAATTTCACTCACTTTGTGTTGAGGTTAAATCATTTTTATTCATCTTAAGATTCACGTATAAATTACTCCATACAGAAATTTTGATTATTTTAATTTTAGGGTAGTGAATCTCCATGAGTAATAAATTTGCATGTTCAATCAAACGTATCCGCTTTGATGAAAACTATAAACCAGCAGACAATACACGTCTAACAACGAACTTTGCTAACTTGGCGCGCGGTGAGCACCGTGAAGAAAATTTGCGCCGTACCTTGGCAATGATTAATAACCGCTTCAACACTTTGGCGAGCTGTGACAACCCAAATGCGGATCGTTATTCACTAGAAATTGACATTATTTCTGCTGAACTCGATGTAGAGGGCAATGGTCAAACTTTCCCGTTTATTGAAACTTTAAAAAGCACCATCATCGACCATAAGACCAATGAACGCATTGAAGGCATGATCGGCAACAGTTTTTCATCGTATGTACGTGACTATGACTTCAGCGTGGTATTGCCTGCACTAGGTTGTAAGTTCAATGAAAAGCCTGAAGATTTTGGTGATTTACATGGCAAGCTATATCAACACTTGATCAATTCAGATGTATTCAAAGCTGAATTCAAAAAACAGCCTGTTATTTGCTTAAGTGTTTCAACTACAAAAACCTATTACCGTACTGCAAATGTGCATCCGATCTTAGGTGTGGAATACACCAATGATGACTATTCACGTACCGATGATTATTTCGCAAAAATGGGCTTAAGTGTTCGTTACTTCAAACCTGAAAATGCGACTGCGCCATTGGCATTCTATTCAGCAAATAACTTGCTCAGCGACTATACAGATTTCGAACTGATCAGCGCGATCAGCACCATGGAAAGCTTCCAAAAAATCTACCGTCCTGAAATTTACAATACCAATGCGACAGCAGGCTTAGTGTATCAACCAAGCTTAAGCTTTGGCGATTACTCATTAACCCGTATTGTGTATGACCGTGTTGAACGTGGTCAGTTAGCAGTTAAACAGGGCAAATGGACAGAAGAGAATTTTATTCAGCCATATAAAGACATTCTGAATGAGTGGGCGGCTAATTTTAGTATTGAAAATGCAGACGCAGCTTAATTTTAAATCACTTAAATAGATGAAAACGCGGGTGAGTTAAACCACCCGTTTTAAAGAAAATAGAGATAGAAGATCGAATATGGCCATTTTACTCCCAACTTCAACTGCTGGTAGCTTACCTAAACCGTCTTGGCTGGCTGAACCTGAAAAATTGTGGTCAGCATGGAAACTTGAAGGCGAAGAATTATTAGATGCAAAACGTGATGCGTTGAAATTATCTTTGCATGAACAAATCCATGCAGGCATTGATATTGTCAGTGATGGTGAACAAACCCGTCAGCATTTTGTGACCACATTTATTGAACATCTTGAAGGTGTAGATTTCGAAAAGCGTGAAACGATGCGTATTCGTAATCGTTACGATGCAAGTGTACCGTCTGTGGTGGGCGAAGTATCGCGTAAGAAAGCAGTGTTTGTTGATGATGCAAAATTCTTACGCAGCCAAACCAATCAGCCGATCAAATGGGCTTTGCCTGGCCCGATGACGATGATTGATACTTTGTATGATGGACACTACAAGAGCCGTGAAAAATTGGCTTGGGAATTTGCTAAAATCCTGAATCAAGAAGCGTTAGAGCTTGAAGCGGCAGGCGTGGATATCATTCAATTTGATGAGCCTGCGTTTAACGTATTTTTTGATGAAGTCAATGACTGGGGTATTGCGACATTAGAGCGTGCGCTTGAAGGTTTGAAATGCGAAACAGCCGTTCATATTTGCTATGGTTATGGCATTAAAGCCAATACCGATTGGAAACAGACTTTGGGTAATGAATGGCGCCAATACGAAGAATCATTCCCGAAATTGCAACAATCGAAGCTGGATATCATCTCACTTGAATGCCAAAACTCTCGTGTACCAATGGATTTAATCGAACTCATCCGCGGTAAAAAAGTGATGGTTGGTGCAATTGATGTAGCAACCAATCAAGTAGAAACAGCAGAAGAAGTAGCAAATACATTACGCAAAGCATTGCAATTCGTAGATGCCGACAAGCTATATCCTTCAACAAACTGCGGTATGGCGCCTTTACCTCGCCACGTGGCGCAAGGCAAACTAAATGCGCTAAGCGCAGGCGCTGCCATTATTCGCCAAGAATTGACCGCATAAATTCGAGCTGACTCAATTTCATGTAGGAGCAAGAAGGAAATGAAATCCCTATTATCCAAACATGAGAAAGAGATAAGCCATATAGACCATTGAGATTGAAGAGATGATTGAAGCAACTGATTTTAGAAATGCAATGTCTTTATTGACGACTGCAGTCAACGTGATTACGACTGAGGGTGAAGCAGGCATGCATGGATTTACAGCATCAGCAGTATGCAGTGTGACAGATACACCGCCAACTTTGCTGGTTTGTATGAATCAATCATCTCGTTCTCATGCGCATTTTCTTGAAAATAAAGTTCTGTCTGTCAATGTTTTGGGCGCACAGCATGAGCAAATTTCCAATGCCTTTGCTTCAAGCAAATTTAATTCGGAAGAGCGGTTTAAATTGGGTTCTTGGACCACATTAGAAACAGGTTCACCAATACTCAAAGATGCTTTGGTCAGTTTTGACTGTCAGATTGAACAGATTCAAGAAGTGGGTACGCACAGCGTGTTTATGTGCCGTGTGGTCGCAATCAAGCAAAGTCAGCAGGAAGAAAGTTTGGTGTATTTCAACCGTGCTTATCATGCTGTAGGTCAAGTGGAGTTGGCTTAAACCAGTCAGACTTCTTCAATACATCTTTTTAAAAGTATCTATTTCGTGGAACTCATTACTTTCTTAATTATTGGCGCATTTGCTGGTTTTGCTGCGGGGCTGTTTGGCGTTGGCGGCGGTACTATCATTGTGCCATTGCTCTATATTGTTTTTAGCCAAATGGGCTATAGCCCCGATGTGATTATGCATTTGGCGCTAGGTACGTCCTTGGCTACGATTGTGGTAACGTCGATCAGCTCCTTGATGGCGCACAATAAGAATGGCGCTGTGATTTGGCCTGTATTTAAAAATTTAGCCCCACCTATGGCGATTGGCTGTTTTGCAGGCGCGGGCATTGCAGGCTGGCTGTCGGGCTTACATCTGCAAATGATTGTCGGTGTGTTTTTACTTTGGGTGGCTTATACCATGTTTATGGGAGCAAAAAAGCCAGTCGATCCAAACAAAACACTGCCATCTACAGCTAAGCAAATTGCGGCGGGTTCGGGTATCGGCGTTGCATCGGCAATCTTCGGAATTGGCGGTGGCAGTATTACAGTGCCGTATTTAACGGCAAATGGCGTGGTGATGCAAAAAGCGGTCGGGACGTCTGCGGCGTGCGGTTTACCCATTGCCATTGCGGGTGCATTAGGCTTTATGTTCTTTGGCATGCAGCAGCAAGTTGAAATTCCAAATACCATTGGCTTTATTCATATCTATGCCTTTTTTGGCATTAGTGTGATGAGTTTCTTCACTGCTAAATATGGTGCGAAAACTGCGCATGCGCTTTCACCAGCAGTACTGAAAAAATGTTTCGCGGTGCTGTTGTGTATTGTTGGATGCTTTTTTCTAGTGAAAGGCATTTTATAGAAGCCGACTGATCACAGTTAATTCATTCGAAACGTATGCTCTAGTGTGCAACAGCAAGCTAGAGCATTTTTATCTATAGCAATTTAAGTCTTTAAAATTTCAGAGATATTATTTAAAAACTACATTTCAAAGCTCTGTGCTTTTAGAAAAAACATTGATAATCACAATGCCCAATAAAATAAAGCCCAAACCAATCATGGCAGGTAGGTCTAAATTTTGTTTAAACACAACCCAGCCCACGCATGAAATAAGCACAATGCCTGCAGCGGACCACATGGCGTAGGCCAATCCCATAGGAATCGATTTAAAGGTCAAACCTAAAAAGAAAAGCGCAATGGCATAGCCCAATACGGTAAAAATAATTGGCACAAGTTCAGTAAAGCCATTGCTGGCTTTTAAGGCGGACGTTGCAATCACTTCGGCAATGATTGCAATGAGTAAATATATAAATGACATTGATTTCCTATAGGCATTCTACGGCATGGTGCAAGAGGTGCTGTTTTTCATTTCGCAACCAATCTGCACTTTCTGTCGTGGTATCAGTGCGATGCTGAAATGCATAATGTGGAACATAAATATCCACCTCGAACATCAGCTGTACTGCTTGACCGTTAATAATTAGGTTTTGCATTAAATGTGTTTCATCAATAATTTCGAAATGATCAAAGTTAAGTGCTTGATCTTGCTGAGATGAAGTCGTTGTGTAGTACTTATGCAGACCATCTACAGCGATGGATACTTCAAAGCTTTCAATCAACGCTTCATACCCAGCTGGTGCAGATGATATGTCTATGCTGGCAATTGTTTGCTGATCTGTAGGTAAACGGCTCAGTGCGAATGCCACATGCTTATCACAAATAATTAAACCACCATCCATCTGCAAGGGTTGATGACTTTCTACATCGAAGGCTGACTTCAACCGTAGGCCTAAAAATAGCCCTTCATGCACTTGTTGACGCCAGTCTTCGACATACGCATTGCTTGGAGAGAATTCTAAAATACAGTTGCCAATCGCATGCAACTTGGCAGGCTCTGGCCATTGCACATGATTTTGATAATTTGAGTGTGCTTTAACATCCCAAGATAATAATTGTTTTTTAGCATCCCAAAGAGTATTGCCAATCCAGCCTTGACGATCATTTACTGGCGTATTTTCTTGGCTTTTTAAACGTAGATCGATGGTGAAACTACGTGACTGAAACCAATACACAATGGTTTTTTCATCCGTTAAACCATTTGAAAAACTGATACTTTTACGGCGAAAAGCACCATACAAATAGTCTGGAATAGGACCTGAAACCTCTTGGCTGGCTGGAAGCTGTGCTAAAGCCTGAAATAGATTCATGCGCTTGCTCCTTGTACTTCTGTATTTTCATCCATACCAAATGATGACAAAGGCACAGCATTTCTTAGACTCAGCTCTCCTGAAGCGATACGTTTTTTAAGATAACTAAAGGTTTGCGCGGTTTGATTAAATAAATGTTCACCACCAATTAAGGGCTGATATTTAGGCGCTTCAGTTGAATGTACTGGCTCAATGATCGTGTCGTAATTGCAGGCGCAGAATAAGGGGAAAGAGTAGCGTTCTTCAGAGACTTTTTTAACACGGTGTTTGGTGGCCAAATATTTGCCATTCGACAAAATTTCCATCATATCGCCAATATTCATCACCAAGGTATTTTCAATCAATGGAATATCCATCCATTCACCTTGTTTATTGAGCACCTGCAAACCTGGTGCAGTCGGTAAGAGCAGTGTAAAGCACTCATAATCTGTATGCGCGCCAATACCTTCGGCATCTTTCACTTCAGGGTTATAGGGATAATGGATTAGACGCAGCTGGCTGGTCGGATGGGTAATTTTGCAATCAAAAAAATGCTCATCTACATTCAATGCTAAAGCAAAGGCCTGAAAAATTTCTTCGCTGATACTGCGTAAATGGTGGTAATAATCACTGACCGTACTTTTAAATGTGGCATCATCTGGCCATAACGTAGGGCCAAGCAAAGGAAATGCCGTAGTTTCGCCGTGATAATCATAATTGACGTCATAGGCTTCTTTTAGGTCGTAGCTGTTGCCTGCAAATTGTTCTTCACCAATTGGCACATAGCCACTATGATTTTTCGACAGTCCAATATAGTGTTGCATTTTACTTGCGGTATCTTGTTGAAAATAACGCTTTGCCACCTGAATCAGTGATGTCGCAAAATCAAAATTGAACTGATCACCCTTTAAATATAGAAAACCAACATCTTTACAGGCTTGATCCAATGCAGAGGCTACTTCTAAGCGTTCTGACAGTACCGTACTTTGCATTTTCGATATATCAACAAGTGGCAAAACATAAGATTCATTCATCTTCAATTCCTATAATGTTGGCCGTCCAACGCTGTAGTACATCATTTAGGCCGTCCTAAAGATGAAGAGGGATTAATCCAGTTATTTTTGCGTACTGACTTGAGTCATACGTGGAATTTTCGGTAGGTTTTCCATCGCTGGGTCGAGCTCGTCTTCCTGCGCATGTACCAAGAAATCCACCCGTTCGCGCAGTTGTTTAAATTCAGGACTCAGCATGAGTTCAGGATTACGAGGACGGGGTAAATCGACCTCAATTATTTCTTTAATTTCACCAGGATTGGCTTTGAGCGCCACAATACGATCCGCCAATAAAATGGCTTCATCCATATCATGGGTCACAAAAATGATGGTGATATCAATGTTTTGCCAAAGATCCATTAAATGTTTTTGCATTTTTTGACGGGTATGCGGGTCAAGCGCGCCAAACGGCTCATCCATCAATAATATTTTTGGTTCATTGACCAATGCGCGGGCAATGGCAACGCGCTGCTTCATCCCGCCAGAAAGCTGATGCGGATACTGATCTTGGTATTTTTCTAAACCAA
Source organism: Acinetobacter sp. WCHAc060006 (assembly GCF_004209135.1). Classification (NCBI taxonomy): domain Bacteria; kingdom Pseudomonadati; phylum Pseudomonadota; class Gammaproteobacteria; order Moraxellales; family Moraxellaceae; genus Acinetobacter; species Acinetobacter sp. WCHAc060006. The sequence goes on from NZ_SGSS01000001.1 coordinate 252,660, forward strand.
TAATATCAATCCATTCGCGGGCGCTGGATTCAGCCGAAGCATTGCTGGCACCTTTCATTAAAGGGCCGAACATCACATTTTCTTTGACCGTTTTCCATGGAAAAAGCGTGTAGCCTTGAAACACCATGCCACGCTCAGGGCTTGAGCCTTCAATGGCTTGGCCATCGACCAGCAATTCACCGCTACTGTATGGGTCAAGACCAGCCACAATTCGGCTAAAGGTCGATTTACCGCAACCCGATGGGCCAATCACGCAGATAAATTCACGCTTATGAATCTTTAAATCCAACTGATTTAAAATAGTGCGTTCAGTTTTGCCGTGCTTAAAACTTTGTGTGAGTTTTTTTGCTTCTAAAATGACAGGGCGTGCATAAATTGCATCGAAATAAGTGGTGGCATTAAACTCTGTGCTGTTCATTATTTTGCTCCTGCTTTCCATTTAAATAGACCTTGACCAAGTTTCATTAGCACCACATCGCATACCAAACCAATCACTCCAATGATGAGGATCGCGGCATAGACATTGTCAAAGTTTTGGTAACGCGCTTGTTGGGTGATAAACCAGGTAATCCCAGATGTTGTGCCGATCAGTTCAGATACGATCAGATAGGTCCAAGCCCAGCCCAGCAATACACGTAGGTCGCGGTAAATGTCAGGAAGCGCAGCTGGAATCACCACATGAAATAAGCTTTTCATTTTATTGGTGCCTAGCGTAAAACCTGCTTCGATCAGGCCACGGTCCACCATCCGTGTGGTATTGGCAATAATTAGAATTTGCTGAAATAGCGTACCAATCACGATAATGGCGATTTTAGGTGCGTCATTAATGCCTAAAATCGCAACGGCTAAGGCACCAAAAGCAGGGGCGGGCAAGTAGCGAAAAAACTCAACAAAGGGTTCGGTCAGTTGTGATATTTTTTGAGAAAAACCGCAAAGAATACCCAGCGGAATACCGATGAGAGAGGCAATAAAAAAAGCGCTGAACACAATTTTAATACTGTGCCATAAGCTTTGATGAAACCATGGGGCATCAGGTTGGGCAGGCGGGGTAATAAAGGCTGTAACCAGCGCTTTTGCCACTTCATGCGGTGCAGGTAGATAGATTGGATTGACCAGTTTACCTTGAGGTGGCGCTAAACCAGCATTGACTGCAGATTGCGCTTCGGCATAAAACACCGCTTTGTCGACACGGCTATCAACCTGAAAATAAGGCACACTGCCAGATTGCGTAATTTGTACCTGCGGATGCCATAAAAATGGCAAATAACTCACTGCACACCAAATGAGCACAGGAATTAAAAATGATCCTAAGCCAAGCAAAAGCTTACTTTTTGGACTGAGCTCTCTTGCGACATAACCCATACTGACCAAGCCCCAATATTACTTTTTTAATAAAACGTAATACTGTTAAGCAATTTGAATGCCAAACGCGTGTATGGCGTGATTTATTGGACTTAAGTCAAGTTAGATAGGCTATAAACAGCAAAAAGCCTGCAACAGAAGCAGGCGATATCATTTTTTTGATCAAAACTGATGCCAAAATGTGCTTTTATGGCGCAACCAATTGCAAAAACAGTTTTTTCATTCCTTCACTCGCGCCTGCTTTAATCAATTGATACTGCTCAGGTACACGTTGATAATCTGCTTTCGGGTCGATATAAAATGCACGGCAGTTGGCTGGGATTTCGTGAATCAATCCAGCCACAGGATAGACGGCCAGACTTGTGCCAATCACAATAAAAATATCTGCCGTTTGCACACTCACACTGGCATCTTCATAGGCAGGAACTGCTTCGCCAAACCACACCACATGTGGCCGTAAAGGATATCCTTCAGGGCATTGATCGGTCTCTAAGTTTAAATCTGCACCTTCAATGGGAAACAATTCCTGCGTATATTGCGCCTGAGGGCCAGAGCTTTTTGCGTAACGAATATTGCCATGCAGATGTAGTACATTGTGACTACCTGCACGTTCATGTAGATCATCAATATTTTGTGTAATGACTTGAACATCAAAAAAATCATCGAGTTCAGCAATTAATTTATGCGCTACATTTGGCTCTGCGGCTAAAATATGTTTACGGCGTTCATTATAAAATCGCTGTACTAAAGCTGGGTCGCGTGCCCAAGCTTCAGGTGTGGCCACATCTTCAATACGATGCTGTTCCCAAAGACCATCACTGTCACGGAAGGTATTGATGCCGCTTTCTGCGCTCATGCCAGCACCTGAAAACACCACAATTTTTTGCATAGATATTTAGCCTTATATTTTAATTGATGAGTCCAATGCGTACGGTTGCATGTATTGAATGGATGATTCAGCGAATTTACTGTACTCAAAATATAGCGATTACTTCAACTTAGCTGATGCAATTCTTGTAGCACCCAATCGACAAATTTTTTTATTTGCGGTGAGCTGTCTTGGCTCGAGTGGACTAAATAATATTTTCGGCTACCGTGCAATTTTTTATTTGATGCAATCACCAATTCTTTTTTTCTCAGTTCTGCTTCAATCAGCATTTGTGGAATGAGAGCCATACCCATGCCATGACTGGCTGCCACAGAAAGCATAGAAAATAGTTCATGTCGCTGACCATCAAATGGTTTGGGATGCTGAAGCTGATGGGCTTGAAACCATTCTTGCCAAATACTTGGACGGGTGGTTTGCTGTAATAAGGGCAATTGAAGTAACTCTTCATCGCTTAAATTAAAACTGTGATCATCCGTCATTTCCGCATGTGGAAAGTTGTTTTCAATCAATTTGGGGGAACAAACGGGAACCACTTCTTCATCCATTAAATAATGTGCTTGAATGCCCAGCCAATGCTCAATTTGCTGTTGCGTTCCTGCAAAAATCGCCGCGTCAAAGACATTTCATTAAACAAAAAAGGTTTGGTACTGGTTTCCAAATGCACTGTAATTTCAGGATGTTGCGCATTTAATTTATGTAATTTTGGCAACAGCCAACGTGTGGCAAAGGTTGGCACAACGCCCAGCTTTAAAGTACCGCCCAAGCCTTTGTGCGTCATGATATCTGAGGTGCTTTTTTCGATGCCTTGCAAAAATGGTTTAATACTTTTTGCATATTGCTTGCCTGCTTCTGTGAGATCTACACCGTGACGTGTTCGGCTAAATAGCATTACACCTAAATATTCTTCAAGCTGTTGAATTTGGCGCGACACGGCACTTTGCGTAATAAATAACTCTTGAGAAGCATGCGTATAACTTGCGTGTTTCGCAGCAGATTCAAAGCAAATTAAGCTTTGCAATGACGGAATATTGCGCCGCATAGATAAAGTCCTTTTTATCGATAGATATCACAAAATGGCATATAAGAATGATTTTCATATACCACTATAGTCTATAAATAAAGCAATCCAGCGCTTAAATCAGTGGCTAAAGTGCTTAACGCACTGTGGGTCAAGCTCAGGTATGCGAAAGGTGCATATCTACATGCAAATTAATCGTTTGAATGAATCACTTTTCACACATAGCATCAAATAAAACAACGAAAACCCGAAAAAGCAGAGGATGCGATGAATCAAATGGTCAATGTAAAAAAAGCAAAAGTACAATTTAACTGGCAAGACCCATTTCTTTTGGAACAGCAATTAACAGAAGAAGAACGCATGATCCGTGATACTGCACATGCTTATTGCCAAGAGCGTTTGCAACCACGTGTACTCGAACAATTTCGTCATGAAAAAACAGACGTTTCAATTTTCCGTGAAATGGGTGAACTGGGCTTACTTGGCCCAACCATTCCAGAGCAATACGGCGGCGCAGGTTTAAACTATGTTAGCTATGGACTAGTTGCACGTGAAATTGAATATGTTGATTCTGGCTACCGTTCAATGGCCAGCGTGCAAAGTTCTTTGGTGATGGTGCCGATTAATGAATTTGGCTCGGAAGAGCAAAAACAAAAATACCTGCCAAAACTGGCAACGGGTGAATACATTGGCTGCTTCGGCCTGACTGAACCTGATCATGGCTCTGACCCAGGTAGCATGATTACGCGTGCAAAAAAAGTGGATGGTGGCTACCGTCTAACGGGCGCAAAAATGTGGATTACCAACAGCCCAATTGCCGATGTTTTTGTGGTTTGGGCGAAAGAGGTTTCGGCTGAAGGCAATGTGGGTGACATTCGCGGTTTTATTTTGGAAAAAGGCTGGGATGGTCTATCTGCTCCAGCAATTCACGGTAAAGTTGGCTTACGTGCCTCGATTACCGGTGAAATTGTCATGGACAATGTCTTTGTTCCTGAAGAAAACGCTTTTCCAGAAGTACGTGGTTTAAAAGGTCCATTTACCTGCCTAAATAGTGCACGTTATGGTATCGCTTGGGGTGCAATGGGCGCAGCTGAATTTTGCTGGCATACAGCGCACCAATACACTATGGACCGTAAACAGTTTGGCCGACCTTTAGCTGCGAATCAGCTGATTCAAAAGAAATTGGCGGATATGCAAACTGAGATTGCCTTAGGTTTACAAGCTGCGCTTCGCTTTGGGCGTATGAAAGATGAAGGTTTAGCTGCTGTAGAAGGCACATCACTCATTAAACGTAACAACTGTGGCAAGGCTTTAGATATTGCCCGTGTAGCGCGTGACATGATGGGTGGAAATGGCATTTCTGATGAGTTTGGTGTTGCCCGCCATTTGGTTAACCTCGAAGTCGTCAACACTTATGAAGGAACGCATGATGTACATGCGCTGATCCTTGGTCGTGCGCAAACAGGCATCGCGTCTTTTTGTAACTAATTGAATTATATATCCATAAGGTGCTCTACATAGAGTGCCTTAGAGACTTTTTATGCAAAAATAAACTTAATCAATAAAGGATTCATCGTGAAACACTCTTGTAACTCTGTGCAATAGCCTGAGCAGTGATGAAATAAAAAGAATAAAAAAGGCAAATGTGCAGACATAGGAATGCCGATGACTCATTTGGGAAAATGAGGAACAAGGAAATGAATAACGAAATGCAAAACGGAGCAGGAACGCTCAAATTGCCTTCTAACGTGGGCACGATGCATCGTATTACCAGCAACACTTGGAAAATGGCCTTTATTTTTGCCTTTATTTCTTTGGTGATTGATGGTGTAGACATTATGTTGCTGTCATTCAGCCTCACCAGTTTAAAGGCTGAGTTTGGTTTAAGTACATTTCAAGCAGGAATGCTTGGTAGCTCTTCTTTAGCAGGGATGGCGCTGGGTGGTATTTCTGGTGGATGGGCCTGCGATAAATTCGGCCGTGTGAAAACTATTGCTTGGTCGGTAGTATTTTTCTCAATCATGACCTGTATTTTAGGCTTTACCCAAAGCTATGAACAATTTTTAATTTTACGTTTTATTGGCGCATTTGGTTTGGGCTCACTTTATATGGCGTGTAATACGCTGATGGCAGAATATGTACCAACCAAATACCGCACAACAGTACTCGGGACTTTGCAAACGGGTCAAACCGTGGGGTATATCGTTGCAACGCTGATGGCGGGTGCTATTATTCCAGATCATGGCTGGCGCATGCTATTTTATGTCACCATTATTCCTGCTGCTTTTGCCCTTATCTTTATGCGTTTTGTTCCTGAACCAAAATCTTGGCAGGAAGCAAAAATTGAGCAGCTAAAACGCCGTGAATTAAAACTTGAGCCTGTACAGCAACATGCTGCAGTCACTCAAAACGCGCCTTCTGAAAGTATTTACAAACGTATTTTTGGCCATACCAATCATCGCAAAATGTTCTTCCTTTGGATGTCGACCGCCGCATTTCTACAATTCGGTTATTACGGTGTTAACAACTGGATGCCGACGTATTTAGAAACCTAACTCAGCATGAACTTTAAAGCCATGACTGGCTATATGGTAGGTGCATATACGACCATGATTCTGGGTAAAATTTTAGCAGGCTATGCTGCTGACAAGTTCGGACGTCGTATTACCTTTGTGTTTGGTACGGTAGCCACGGCAGCCTTCTTACCAATCATCATTTTCTATAACACACCAGCCAATATCACCTATTTACTTGTAACTTTCGGTTTCCTATACGGTATTCCATACGGTGTAAATGCAACCTACATGGCAGAAAGTTTCTCTACGGATGTACGCGGAACAGCCATTGGCGGGGCTTACAATATGGGACGTTTGGGCGCAGCCATTGCACCAGCAACCATTGGTATGATTGCCGCTGGCGGATCGTTCACCATGGCCTTTATTGTGATGGGTGCTGCGTACTTTATTGCAGGTGTTATTCCTGGCTTGTTTATTCGCGAACGCCAATATGACCCGCAGCAAGCATCGTTTTCTTCAGATGCAGAAAAAGAAAAACTGACCAGTTTAAGTTTAGATACACATGCTGCTGATGCAGCGCAAAAAACTAATGCAAAAACTGCAACAGCAAAATAAATAAAAAGATCTGTGCCATAGCTCAATACTATGGCACATCTGGAGTGAACTATGGGTGCATTAAAAGGAATTCGAGTATTGGACTTAAGCCGTGTTTTGGCAGGTCCTTGGTGCGGTCAAATATTGGCGGATTTAGGTGCAGAGGTAATTAAAATTGAGCGTCCTAAAGTCGGTGATGATACCCGTATGTGGGGACCACCTTGGATGCCAAATCAGCAAGGTCAAGCGACAAAAGAATCAGGCTATTACCAATGTGCGAACCGTAATAAATATTCTGTAGCCATTGATATTGCCAGTGAAGAAGGGCAAGCCCTAGTCCGTGAAATTGCTAAAACGGCAGATGTCGTGATTGAAAACTACAAAGCAGGCTCACTTGCCAAATATGGTTTGGACTATGCATCGCTCAGTGGGCTAAATCCAAATATCGTATATTGCTCAATTACAGGTTTTGGTCAGGATGGTCCACGTGCGGAAGAACCAGGCTATGACTTTATTATTCAAGGCATGTCTGGCTTGATGAGTATTACTGGTGAAGCAGATGATGTGATGGGTGGAGCACAAAAGGTGGGGGTCGCTGTGGTCGATATTCAAACGGGATTGTACTCAACCATTGCCATTCAGGCGGCATTGTTGGCGCGGCAGCATACTGGACGCGGTCAATATATTGATATGTCTTTACTCGATGTACAGGTGGCAGCTTTAGCCAATCAAGGTATGAACTATTTGACCTCAGGTAAAGCACCTAAGCGTATGGGAAATAATCACCCGAATATTGTGCCGTATCAAACTTTTAAAGCCAAAGATAAGGAATTTATTATTGCCTGTGGTAATGACAAACAATTTAAAGACTTGTGTATTGCGATTGGCTATACAGAACTGCTAGATCAGCCGAACTATTTACGTAATCAAGATCGAGTGAAACACCGTGAAGAATTAATTCCATTATTGAGTGCTTATTTTCTCACTCAAGATGCTCAAGTTTGGGTTGATGCGATTCATGCGGTAAAAGTGCCAGTGGGTGTAATCAACTCTGTAGAAGACGCATTAAATGAACCGCAAATTCAACATCGTCAAATGGTGGTAAATATTCCACATGCTTTAAATCATGATTTTAAAGTGATTGGATCACCGATGAAATTATCTGATACACCAGTGGAATACCGTCATGCACCACCACAGTTAGGGCAGCACACGACAGAAATTTTGTCCCAATTTAGAACTGAATCTGAATTAAATGAATTGGCCGCACAAGGTATCATTGATCAACTCAATCATCCTGTAGCTTAATATCTCCTCATTTAATCTTGAAATATATGGGCTTTAAAAGTATCGCTAGAATTAAAATTTAGACCGAAGCACATGACTTCGGTCTTTTTGATCATGCTGCCAGTAAGGCTTTGGCAGCAACGCGGTGTTTAGCTTGCAGTTCATCAATATTAACATTGACTAAGCTTTGGTCTTTGACGACCCATTCACCGTTTACCATGACATGTTCAGCACGGTCTGCACCACACAGTAGCAAAGCAGCGATTGGATCATGTGCACCTGAAAATTTCACATCATTCAATGCATAGCAGGCTAAGTCCGCCTGAAAGCCTACTTGTAATTGCCCTAAATGTTGCTCACGACCAAGAAGCTGTGCGGAACCTGTGGTTGCCCAGCTCAATGCAAGCTCAGGTGTGATATTTTCTGCACCATATTTGAGGCGCTGTAAATACATTGCTTGGCGTGTTTCAAGGATTAAATTAGACGCATCACCCGACGCCGAGCCATCTACGCCTAAACCAATTGGGCTACCAGCGTGTAATAAGTCCATGGTTGGGCAAATACCAGAAGCAAGACGCATATTGGAATGTGGGCAATGACAAATGCCTACTTTGGCTTGTCCTAAACGCCGTATTTCATCAGCATTAAAATGAATGCCATGTGCTAACCAAGTACGATCACTCAGCCAACCGACGCTTTCCAAATAATCTACCGTGCGCATGCCAAACATATTTAAGCAGAAATTTTCTTCATCTATGGTTTCAGCCAAGTGCGTATGTAAGCGGACATCTAAATTCTGTGCTAATTGAGCACTTTCTTTCATAATGTCTTGCGTAACTGAAAAAGGCGAACACGGTGCCAGCGCCATATTCACCATCGCATCAGGGCTATGCTGATGATACTTTTTCACCAAGCGTTCTGAGTCTTTTAAAATAATATCAATATCTTGCACAGTATGTTGGGGTGGTAAACCACCTGCATCTTGACCTAAACTCATTGAACCGCGCGTGAGCATCACGCGAAGGCCAATTTCTTTAGCGGCATTGACTTGTATGTCTATGGCATCTGTTAATTGCTGTGGAAATAAATAATGATGATCAGCTGCAAATGTACAGCCAGAAAGCAAAAGCTCTGAAAGGGCAATTTGAGTGGCTAAATGGAGTTGTTCAGGATTTAGCTTGGCCCACACTGGGTATAAAGTGGTTAACCAAGGGAAAAGTGGCGCGTTGACCACGGGTGCCCAAGCACGTGTTAGGGTTTGATAAAAATGATGATGGCTGTTAATTAAACCCGGAGTAATTACCAACTGTGATGCATCAAAAAAAGTGTCATAAGGTTGTTTAGGGCTTTGTCCAAGCGCAACTAACTCAGTAATTTTACCGTTTGAAATAAGCAGACCGCCACGTGCATCTTGATCATTGGCGGTAAAAATAGCCATGGGGTTTTTAATCCAGAGCGTTGTCATAAAGTAACCATACACAAATCATTATGACGTTCATGCATACAATTTTTGTACCAACCATTCAAATTTATCAAAAATTGAACAATTTATTATTTGGAATGAGCAATTTATTTCACAGCTAAAAATGTATCTGAAGCAATGTTGCAGAAAATGAAGTGAATACTCAGGTGTTCTAATTATTAGAACAAAATGTTAGAAACATTCTAATAGACAGAAAATTAATAAAAACATTAATTTAAAAGCATCAGGCAGAAGTCAGTATGTTTCGTTTTACATCAGAATTTCTGCAAAATTAATGCTATTCGTGAGTCTATTATGAACGCTATTCCAGTCCTCAATTTATTTAGCCAACCGCAATGTAGCCAATTTGAAGCATCGGATTGGAATATTTTGGCACAGCACTGGTATCCTGTTGCACGTGTTCAAGATGTCACGATTGAGCCTCAACAAGTTATTTTGCTTGATGTGAAAATGGCCTTATACAAAACCGAAAGTGGTCAAATTCATCTGGTACGAAATATTTGTCCACATCGTGGTGTACCGCTCAGTAAAGGCTGGGTTGAAGGTGAAGAGATTGTTTGCCCATATCATGGCTTACGCTATAACACCGATGGTAAATGCAGCAAAATTCCTGCGCAACCAGAACTAACGAAAATATCAGATCGTTTTAGCTTAACGAAATTTCCAGTTGTAGAAAAATATGGCCTGATTTGGACCAGTTTATTTAGCCGAAATGAAAGCGAAGCCAATTTTCCAATTCTTGAAACTTGGGATGATGCCGATCATCAAGCTATTTTGCCGCCTTATGTTGATATTGCAGGTTCAAGTGGCCGTCAATTAGAAGGTTTTATTGATGTAGCGCATTTTGCATGGGTGCATCATGAAGCTTTTGCTACGCGTGATAATCCTGTTGTACCCAAATATCACACTGAGCGAACTGATTATGGACTGAAAAGCATCTATATTTCTGATGTCAGCAATTATCCGCATGGGATGCAACATTTAGCGCCAGAAGACTTTTTATGGACGCGTGAATTTGATGTCTATCCGCCATTTTCAGCAACGTTGACGGTGTATTTTCCAAATGATGGCATTTTGAAAATTTTAAATGCTTGCTGTCCTGTTTCACATAATCAAACCCGATTATTTGTACCACTTACACGTAATTTTGACACCACAGGCGACTTGCAAGCGGTATATGACTTTAATGCACAGATTTTTGCTGAAGATCAAGACATGGTTGAAAGTCAAAAACCTGAGGAGCTTCCGCTTGACATTAGTATGGAGGCGCATTTTGAAGCTGATCGCTCATCGACAACATATCGCCGTATATTAGCCGAATGGGGATTGAGTAAACGATATACTGTTTAATTTGATTATATGAAGCACTTTTATTTAAAAGTGCTTTTTTATTTTTAGACAGTATTTTTGATTATTTATTAAATTTAAATATATTTATTTGGGGTCATTTTGATGAATAAACCGACTCATGAACAGATGATTAATTTTTTAAAACTTTCTAATGATGTCGCTGAGCGTGCAATATCTTTAGGGCATCACCCATTTGGTGCAGTATTGGTTGCGCCAGATCACGAAACGGTGCTTTTCACTCAGTGTAATATTGACAGTGTTAATCATGCGGAATCAACTTTAGCACGTATCGCTAGCACTAATTATACAGCTGAATATTTATGGAATTGTACTTTGTACACCAGCGTAGAACCGTGCTGTATGTGTGCAGGAACCATTTATTGGGCCAATATTGGGCGTGTGGTTTTTGCCATGACTGAAGAAAAACTTTTGGCATGCACTGGAAATCATCATGAAAATCCAACCCTGAGCATTCCTGCATCTTATGTATTTGCACATGGTCAAAAAGACATTGAATTGATTGGTCCTATGGAAGAATTAGAGCCAGAAATAATACAAGTACAAGCTGAATTTTGGTCAAATCGTTAAATAGGTTTATTTTAATTTTATATTATTCATATTTTTAATGGGTTTTAATCACTTAAATATAATAGAACTAAATTATTTTATTGGTAACTTTTAATATTTTAATAAAATAATCAAACCTAATTATATTTGGAATGCTAATTGCATATTTAAAAAATGTCTAGAAAGTCAAAAATCAAGTGATCAATCATAAAAGGTGAGGGTGGTCTGTATGCAATTTAACAAGAAAGTGTTTGTGGGGGCTTTAACTATTTTAGCTATTGGCATTTCGAGTTTAACCCAAGCCAAAGAGCAAGCAGCTTTTGTTTATTTAGGTCCAACCAGTGATCATGGCTGGTCTTATTCACATGAACAAGGACGTATAAAAGCAGACAAAGCCTTGGCGGGTAAATACCAAACCAGTTATATCGAAAATGTACCTGAAACTGCAGATGCAGAACGTGTGATTCGAAATTTGGCACAAAAAGGCAATAAAATTATTTTTGGTACTTCCTTTGGCTATATGAATGCGATGGAAAAAGTCGCAAAGCAATTTCCAAATACTGTATTTATGCATGCAACGGGCTATAAGCAGGGCAAAAACTTAGGTGTGTATGAAACACGTACCTATGAAGGCGCTTATATGTTAGGCGTAGTGGCTGGGCAAAAAACCAAAACCAATACCATTGGTGTGGTGGCTTCTTTTCCTATTCCTGAGGTTGTACGTAATATTAATGCCTATACTTTAGGTGCACAAAGCGTAAACCCGAAAGTAAAAACCAAAGTGATTTGGGCCAATACGTGGTTTAACCCTGGTAAGGAGCGAGAAGCTGCTTTGGCACTGATTGCTCAAAAAGCAGATGTACTCATGCAAAATACGGACTCGCCTGCAGTGGTCCAAGCGGCAGAGCAAAAAGGCGTGTATGTCTTTGGCTGGAATTCCGATATGACTAAGTTTGGCCCTAAAGCACACTTGGCAGCCGCAGTACTACATTGGGAAAAAATTTATGAGCCTGTGATGAAAGATGTACTCGCAAATAAATGGAAAAGTAGTGCTATAAAATATGGTGCTCAACAAGGCGCTGTGAATATTGAAAACTTTGGCCCAAATACCACACCTGAAATGAAAGCTAAAGCTTTGGCTGTACGCGATGCGATTGCAAAAGGGACATTACATCCATTTAGTGGCCCAATCTATAAGCAAGATGGCAGTTTGTTGATTGCAAAAGGGAAGTCTTTAACAGATGCAGATTTAGCGAAAACCAATTATTACGTTAAAGGTGTAGAAGGAACATTTCCTAAATAAAACAAATAGATCAGCTATTCGGGCGTAATTTCAATATTGTTTTGTGCGCTGTTCCAAGCGCACATTGATTTTTACAGGTAATAAAAACATGACCAGTATTCCAGTTTTAGATTTGAGTGAAGCGCTTGTATCTGATTCAAATCAGGCCCATGCAGTTGTCGCTTTACTACGTGAAGCAGCCACGCATTCCGGTTTTTTTTATGTTAAAAATCATGGCATTTCTGCTGAAATTATTCAGCGCCAATTTGTACTCTGTCAAAAAATATTCGATTTACCCTTAGCTACAAAACTGAAATATGACCAAAGTTTAAATGCTAGTCATTTGGGATTCGAACAATTCGCTGCGCAAAAGTCCGATTACAGTGGTAAACCTGATCTTAAGGAAGGATTTTACTGCGGGAAAAATTATGCCAGTGATCATCCCTACGTTTTGGCTCATTATCAAGGTTATGGCATTAACCAATGGCCACATGCCGAAGTGCCAGAAATGGAGCAACATTGTCAGGAATATATTCAGGCACTAAGCGAATTAGCCAAACGCATTATGCAACTTTTGGCCTTGGCATTAAATTTAGACGAGCATTATTTTGATGAAAGCTATCTTGACCCAATGATCACGCTAAAAATGCTCCGTTATCCGCCACATCCTGCAGATGCAGATATAGACAGTTATGGCGTAGGTGCACATACAGATTGGGGTTCAATTACCATTTTAGCGCAAGACAGTTGTGGTGGTTTAGAAGTATGTTTACCTGATGGCACATGGGTGACAGCACCGCCCATTGATGGAACATTTGTGGTGAATTTAGGAGATCTTATTCCACGTTGGAGTAATGGTTTATTTAAATCTAATCCACATCGGGTGCGTAATGTATATGCTAGTGGGCAGTCTCGTTATTCAATTCCATTTTTTTATGGGCCAAATTATATGACTGCGATTAATGCGCTACCCGGCACATTGAATGATGGCGAGGTATATCGATACCGCCCATGTACGGCAGGTGAACACATGGAAGAAATGTATATGAAAGCTTATGACTTAAGCCAAGATGAACAGAAAATACTAGAACAAATCTAACTAAAAATTTTTAAAAACAGCCCCGTACGATTGATGGTACAGGGCTTTTTTTATTTTGGGTGCATACAAAAAAGCACTTGCGCTAAAAAAATGCACTTTTGTTTTAATCGTTAAAATTTAAAAAAAGTGTTTTGAAATGGATACGAAAAACTCACAAATTGCATTGTCTATAAAATCATAAGTCATTGTATTTATTGTTTAAAAATTCATATATGCGTTCTAAAAAATCGAACAAAGTGTCTATGTTCTAATTTTTATTAACTTTGGAATGGAACTTGCTAATTAACAGAAAGTGAACACAGACATTTAAACCGATGTTCAATTTTTATATTTCTAATGCCTTGTAATTACATCAATTTAGAAATGCATTTAATGAGTAGGAGTAGCTTCATGCCAAAAGAATATAGCTTTAAAACACAGTTAAAAAAAATCGTTCTAACACTCAGTACAGCGACGCTTTTGGGGACTTCGTTTATTACTGCTGCCAATGCTACGGATAAAGCAGCCTTTGTTTATATTGGTCCAACCAGTGATCATGGCTGGACATATTCACATGACCAAGGCCGTATTAAAGCTGAAAAAGCATTGGCTGGAAAATATAAAACCTCTCATATTGAAAATGTTCCTGAAACTGCTGATGCAGAACGTGTTATTCGAAATTTGGCACAGCAAGGGAATAAAGTGATTTTTGGGACGTCCTTTGGTTATATGAACCAAATGGAGAAAGTGGCGAAACAATTTCCTAATACTGTATTTATGCATGCAACTGGCTATAAGCAAGGCAAAAATTTAGGGGTATATGACGTACGTACCTATGAAGGTGCCTATATGTTAGGTGTGGTTGCCGGTCAACAAACTAAAAAGAATACCCTAGGCGTAGTGGGGTCTTTCCCAATTCCAGAAGTGGTACGCAACATTAATGCCTATACCTTAGGTGCTCAAAGTGTCAATCCAAAAATTAAAACCAAAGTGATTTGGGTGAACTCTTGGTTTAATCCTGGTAAAGAGCGTGATGCCGCTTTGGCGCTCATTGCGCAAAATGCAGATGTACTCATGCAAAACACAGATTCACCAGCGGTGGTGCAAGCTGCCGAACAAAAAGGTGTTTATGCCTTTGGTTGGGATTCGGACATGAGTAAATTTGGTGCCAAAGCGCAACTGGCAGCATCGGTTTTACATTGGGAAAAAATTTATACGCCTGTCATGCAACAAGTGGCGAATAAAACATGGAAACCGAGCGCAATGTGGTATGGCGTAAAACAAGATGCTGTAAAAATTGAAAACTTTGCACCTTTTGTCCCAGCCAATGTAAAACAAAAAGTGCTTAACGTACAAAGTGCGATTCAGAAAGGCACATTGCACCCATTTACAGGCCCTATTTATAAACAAGATGGCAGCTTAGTCGTGGCTAAAGGTAAGTCTATGACTGATGCTGAACTTAGCAAAATGAACTTTTATGTTAAAGGTGTAGAAGGCGCTCTACCTAAATAAAGCCGAATTTAGCCTAGATACGCAGTATCTAGGCTCAAGCCATACACCCTAGATTTTAAAAATGAGAGCTTGAGGTATGAATGCATTTCAACATGAACCTGACATAAAACTAAATCGAGCACCAAGTACAGCCATTCCTCGTCTTGAGCTCCTCAATATTTGTAAAAATTACAATTCATTGAAAGCCAATGACAACATTAACTTGAAAGTACAAGCAGGACATATTCACGCAATATTGGGTGAAAATGGTGCTGGAAAAAGTACCTTGATGAAGATTATTTATGGTGCGACCAAAGCTGATCAAGGGCAAATCATTTGGAATGGTAAAGAAGTAAAAATTGATAATCCATCGATGGCCCGTAAGCTAGGTATTGGCATGGTCTATCAACATTTTTCTTTGTTTGAAACCTTAACCGTTGCACAAAATATTTTGTTAGGTCTGGACGATAAAATTGATTTGGACGACCTACATCAAAAAATTCTAGAGGTTTCCAAGCAATATGGCCTACCTGTAGATCCAAGACGTGAAGTCCATTCTTTATCTGTAGGTGAGCGACAACGTGTCGAAATTATTCGATGCCTACTGCAAAACCCATCGTTAATTATTTTGGATGAACCAACTTCTGTCCTGACACCACAAGCCGTACAGCAGTTATTTAAAACGCTAAAACTCTTAGCATCTCAAGGTGTATCTATTCTATATATCAGTCATAAGTTACATGAAATTAAAGAACTTTGTGACGAAGCGACCATTCTTCGAAATGGTCAAGTGACAGGTCATGTTTTACCCGAAAATAACTCGACCAGTGATTTAGCCAAACTGATGATTGGGCGTGAATTGCCGACCTATGTACATGCGGATTATGAAGGTAAGAAAGTTATTTGCTTTGAGATTTCTAATTTATCCAAAACTTCTGATGATCCTTTTGGCGTGTCTTTAGCTGGAATTAACCTAAATATTCAAGCAGGCGAAATCATGGGGATTGCGGGAATATCGGGCAATGGTCAGGCTGAGCTCTTGGCTTTGCTTTCTGGCGAATCATTTTCTGAGCAAGGTGAGATATGGCTAAAAGGTCAGAATATTACCAAATTAAATGCTGGTGAACGCCGTGATTTAGGTTTGGGCTTTGTCCCAGAAGAGCGTTTAGGCCGAGGTGCAGTCCCTGCGATGACCTTAGCGGAAAATGCTTTACTCACGGCATTTCGTCATGGGTTGACGCGTTTTAACTTTATTAATTTTTCCAAAACTAAAGCATTTGCAGAGCATTGTATTCAAAAATTTGGCGTCAAGGCTGCTGGCGCACATGCAGAAGCACGATCACTGTCTGGTGGTAATTTACAAAAATTTATTGTCGGTCGTGAAATTTTACAACAACCCAATTTTTTAATTATTTCTCAGCCAACTTGGGGCGTAGATGTTGGTGCATCCATGTTTATTCGACAAACTTTAATCGATCTGTCGCGCACTGGCGTGGCTATTTTAGTGATTTCAGAAGAATTGGAAGAGTTATTCGAAATTAGTGACCAAATTTGTGTGCTTGCTTCAGGCAAGCTTTCGGTGCCACAAGCAACTACAAGCACAAATGCGGAACAAATTGGCTTGCTCATGTCGGGCATTGCATCAGAACAATCCGATGTACATGATGGCAAACAGCCAGAATCACATGCTTAGCAAGGCATAGAGGTGAATCCATGTATTTATTAGAACCGAGGGAAAAGCCCTCACAACTGATGAGATGGTTGTCACCACTCATCGCACTCATTGCCATGCTGGTTGTTGGAAGTTTGTTGTTTTTTATTTTGGGGGTAGACCCCGCTAAAGCGTTGTATATCTTTTTTATTGAGCCTTTAACTTCGCTCTATAGCTTAAGTGAATTGGTGATTAAAGCCAGCCCGCTCATATTAATTGCGCTCGGCCTTGCCATTGGCTTTCGCGCCAAGCTCTTCAATATTGGTGCCGAAGGACAGCTCACCATGGGCGCCATTTTTGGTGGTGGTATTGCCATTTTATTTCATGACCAAATGGGCTGGTGGATTTTACCCCTAATGATTGTCATGGGTGCAATTGGTGGTGCATTTTGGGGGCTTATTCCTGCCTTTCTCAAAACACATTTTAATGCAGAAGAAACACTGACCACGCTCATGATGAATTACGTGGCTTTATTTGTTCTATTGTATTTGGTGAATGGACCATGGCGTGACCCAGATGGCATGAACTTTCCGCAGTCTGTAATGTTTGGTGAAAGTGCCACTTTGCCTTTTATTGTGGAAGGCACCCGTGTCAATGTATCCATCTTTTTAACGCTTTTAGCCGTGATTGTATTTTGGTTTTTTATTAAAAAAAGCATGACGGCTTACAAACTTGAAGTCAGTGGTCAGGCGCCTTTGGCTGCACAATATGCAGGATTTTCATCTAAAAAAGCAGTGTGGTTAAGTTTAGGGATCTCTGGTCTGATGGCAGGTATTGCAGGTATTTGTGAAGTTGCGGGCCCAATTGGTCAGTTAAATCCAAATATTTCACCGGGTTATGGCTATGCAGCCATTATTGTGGCGTATTTAGGCCGTTTAAACCCGATCGGAATTGTGCTTGCTGGTCTATTGATGGCACTACTTTACCTTGGGGGAGAAATGGCACAAATGCAATTACAACTGTCTGTCGCAATTACCGGTATTTTCCAAGGCTTATTACTCTTTTTCTTATTGGCGTCGGATGTGCTAATTGAAAAGCGCTACCGTTTTGCCAAAAAGAAAACTGCACCCGTACCAAATGCTGGCGTGGCTTAAATCAAAAGGAATAAATCATGAGTATTGAAATGACCGCGATTTTAGCGGGAACGATTGCAGCTGCAACACCTCTGATTTTTGCAGGTTTAGGTGAATTAGTTGCTGAGCGTACAGGGGTAATTAACCTTGGTGTAGAAGGCATGATGTTAGTAGGTGCAATCGCAGGTTTTGCATTTGCTGCCCACTATGAAGCAAGCGTTGCCAGTGCCTTATTGGTTGGGGCTTTGGCTGGCATGTTTATGTCACTCATTTTCGCATTTTTTACCCTGTCCTTAAGTACAAACCAGTCAGCTTGTGGCTTGGCACTGACTATTTTTGGGATTGGTATTTCGGCATTTATTGGTCAAAACTACGTGAGCATGGCTTTACCTGGCTTACAAAATATGAATATTCCAGGATTAGCAGATATTCCATTTATAGGCCCTGTGCTATTTCAGCAAAACTATGTGGTGTATTTGTCGATTTTGGCCTTTGTCGTGATTTGGTGGGTATTGGCAAAAACACGTTTAGGCTTGCTATTAAAAGCAGTGGGTGAGTCACCAGAAAGTGCACATGCAATGGGTTATAACGTCTTGGCCATTCGTTATTGTGCCGTGTTGTTTGGTGGTGCAATGGCAGGCGTTGGCGGTGCGTTTTTATCAACGGTATATACACCAATGTGGATTGAAAACATGGTGGCAGGACGTGGTTGGATTGCAATTGCCTTAGTCGTATTTGCGACATGGAAACCTACACGTCTTATGTTGGGTGCATACCTATTTGGTGGCGTCACAATTTTACAATTTCATGCGCAAGCATTGGGTTTAAACGTGCCAAATGAGCTGCTTTCTGCATTGCCTTATGTGGCTACGATTGTCGTGCTCGTCATAATTTCACGTGACAAAAAATTATTGAAAATGAACTTACCTGCATCATTAGGTAAGACATTTACGCCATAACTCCCACAGCTATAACAATAGAGATACGAATGAAAATTATCAGTGCAGATTATGTTCTGACTATGAATGAGCAATTAGACTGTATTGAACAAGGGGCAGTGCTCATCGATGGTCAAATCATTCAGCAAGTTGGGACATTAGCAATACTTCAAGCGCAGTATCCAGACGCAATAGTTGAACATTATGCAAATGGCTTACTCATGCCAGGTTTAGTGAATACACATTGTCACTCTGGTTTTTTACGAGGGACTGCAGAAGGCTTGGCCGTATGGGATTGGTTGCAACAGTTTATTGATCCAATGCACCGCGTACTTCTGCCTGAAGATGCCAAAATTGCCTCTTACTTGTGTTATGCAGAGGCACTTCTGTCGGGTACGACCACAATAGTTGATATGTGGCGTTTTATGGATGGTAGTGCTGAAGCAGCTAAAGAACTTGGCATTCGAGCGGTATTGGTGCCTTATGTGGCAGAGCACCCTGACCACAACTACTTTGAAACGCTCAAAAGTAATGAGGCTTTACTCAACCGTTGGCACCAAAGCGCACAAGGTCGTATAGAGGTGTGGGTGGGGCTAGAGCATTTATTTTATGCACAAGAACCAGCATTAGATCGCATACAAAAGCTCTGTCAGGATTATCAAACGGGATTTCATACCCATAGCAATGAAAGTCAGTTTGATGTGCAAGAAAATTTGAAGCGTTATGGTGTGCGCCCCATCCAAACTCTGGAGCAGTTAGGCTTATTTGATGTACCTAAGTGCTTACTTGCACACTGTGTTTGGGCAGATGTGACAGAAATAGATATTTTAAAAAATTACCGTGTAGGTGTGGCACATAACCCAATTTCAAACATGAAGTTGGCTTCTGGTGCAGCACCTATTACGCAAATGCTGGCCAAAGGTTTGGCCGTGGGCTTAGGCACAGACGGTGAAAAAGAGAATAATAATTTAGACATGTTTGAAGAAATGAAAACAGCGTCTTTATTGGCAAAATTCTCCAATTTAAATGCGGCATCTTTAGACGCATGGTCTGTGTGCAAAATGGCCACTTCTTTAGGAGCGAAAGCCTTAGGTATGCAAGACAAAATTGGCTCTTTAGAGACGGGAAAACAGGCAGATATGATTGTGGTAAATACGGCAACACCACGTATGACGCCACTGATTAAAGAAGGTCAATTATTTAACCTACATCACAATTTGGTTCATGCTGTACAAGGTCAAGATGTTGTCATGACGATGGTAGCAGGGCAAACATTGGTTAAAAATGGCCAGTTATTGAATGCAGATTTACAAAAATTGATTGATGACGTAAATATGGCTGCACCTAAACTGTTTAAACGCCGTGCCACATGGTTAGCGCAAAGTGGTACATCTGTTAATGAGTTACAACGCATTTAGTACTTTCTAATCTAATTTCTATTAAAAAAATGCCTGTTTTAAGCAGGCATTTTATATTGTGTTTAGATGAACTTGTATTTAACTTTGCTCTAAAAATTCTGAAATTGTTTGAGTAAAGATCTGTGCTTGTTCAATATTTGAAATATGTGAAGCTTCAATTTCAAATAGTGCGCTACTACGAATTTGATTCACTAAATATTGTCCATCTGCAACAGTTGTTACGGGGTCGAGCGTACCCGCGATGACTAAAAGTGGGATTCGTATTTGTGAAATCTCTGTCGTTAGATCCGCTTTAGCCAAAGCTTCACAACAACTTGCATAACCTTCAGGGCTGCCAGCACCTAAGTCGTTAGAAAGTTTTGCAATCACTGCTGTGTTACTTTGGATAAAGGGTTCACTAAACCAGCGCGATGCAGCTGTACTAGCTATCGGTTCTAGGCCTTGTTCACGCACGAGTTTTGCGCGTTCAGTCCATGCGTGTTCTTGCCCAATTTTGGCTGCCGTATTACATACAATCACATGATTAAAACGTTCAGGATGATGGATGGCTAACCATTGGCCTGTAAGCCCACCCATAGAAATACCGCAAAATGATGCCGTTTTAATGGAGAGATGATCCATCAAGTGAATAACATCTTGGCCGAGTTGCGCCAATGTATATGGGCCTTTGGGTGCAGTTGATTCACCATGACCACGGGTGTCATAACAAATGATATAAAATAGTTTTTTCAGCACATCAACTTGCGGTTTCCACATCGAAAAATTGGTGCCTAATGAGTTTGAAAATATCAAGGTTGGCTTTGTATTATTGCCAAAAGTTTGATAGTTAATCTGAGCATCATTTGAATTGAATGTTGGCATTGAATCCCTCCCAAACTCCCTTGATAAAGGGAGTGGATTTTAAATTAGTTAAATTTTTTCTATGATCAAAGCAATCCCTTGACCGACACCAATACACATCGAACAAAGCGCGAATTTGCCGTTGATTGCTTCGAGTTGATTCAAAGCAGTGGTAACTAAACGTGCGCCTGATGCACCGAGTGGATGTCCAATGGCGATCGCACCACCATTCGGGTTGACGCGAGCATCATCATCAGCAAGTCCTAAGTCACGTGTCACTGCAAGTGCTTGGGCTGCAAAAGCTTCATTCAGTTCAATTACATCCATTTGTGCAAGTGTTAAGCCAGTTTGCGAAAGTAGTTTTTTAATCGCAGGTGCAGGGCCAAAGCCCATAATCCGAGGTTCAACCCCAACTACTGTTGCAGCAATCACTTTGGCACGTGGTTTTAAACCATAGCGTGTAACGGCTTCATCAGATGCAATGAGTAGAGCGGCCGCACCATCATTAATGCTTGAAGCATTACCTGCAGTCACTGTTCCATCTGCTTTCACCACAGGTTTAAGTTTTGTCAAAGCTTCAAGTGTGGTTGATGCTCGAGGGTGTTCATCCGTATCAATTACAACAGGCTCGCCTTTACGCTGAGCGATGTGTACGGGAATAATTTCATTGGCAAAAAAACCACGTGCTTGGGCTGCTGCAGTGCGTAGTTGACTATTCAATGCGAATTTGTCTTGATCTTCACGATTGATCTTAAATTGCTCGGCGACATTTTCTGCCGTTTGTGGCATGGTTTCGACACCATACATTTCTTTGAGTTTAGGGTTGATAAAGCGCCAACCCATAGTGGTATCTTCAATTTTTTGAGTACGACCATAGGCTGCTTCAGATTTACCCATAACTAAAGGTGCGCGTGACATTGACTCTACACCGCCAGCAATAATCAGATCTACTTCACCCGATTTAATCGCACGTGCAGCCATAGCTACTGCATCAAGAGATGACCCACATAGGCGGTTTACTGTGGTAGCAGGGACTTGGTAAGGGACGCCTGCAAGTAGCGCAGACATACGGCCGACATTACGGTTATCTTCACCGGCTTGGTTGGCACAGCCAAAGATAATGTCATCTACTTTTTCCCAATTTACAGTTGGGTTGCGTTCCATAATGGCTTTGATTGGCAAAGCACCGAGATCATCTGCACGAATTGGTGCTAAACCACCTGCATAGCGGCCGAAAGGTGTACGAATAGCATCAATAATATAGGCATTTTTCATTTTTTAAATCCTAGAAACACAGCTCCTCCCTTTGTAAAAGGGAGGTTGGGAGGGATTTACAGGAAGTTAATTTTTATTATTAATCCTCCCTAAATACCTCCTTTAAATAAGAGGGAATATTTTGCTTTAAGCTGTCGCATCAATCAGCTTCGCACCCGTTAGCGACTGCAATTCTTCAAAAGAAAGACCTTCAACTTTTTCAAGAACTTTCATGCCTTCTGAAGTCACATCAATCACACATAAATCAGTATAAATTCGGTCTACACACTTCAAGCCTGTCGCTGGGTAGCTCAGTTCTGCAACAATCTTTGGTTCACCTTTTTTAGTGACATGATCGGTCGTAATAAAGACTTTTTTTGCGCCTACAGCTAAGTCCATTGCACCACCTACAGCTGGAATTGCATCAGGTGCACCAGTGTGCCAATTGGCAAGATCGCCATTTTGTGCAACTTGGAATGCTCCTAAAACTGCGATGTCTAAGTGACCGCCACGCATCATGGCAAATGAGTCACCATGATGGAAAAATGCACCGCCTGTCAGCATAGTGACAAATTCTTTGCCTGCATTAATCAGTTCAGGGTCTTCTTGTCCAACCTCGGGCTTTTCACCAAAGGCCAATAAACCATTTTCTGAATGTAAAAATACGTCTTTATCTGAAGGCAAGTAGTTGGCAATTTTGGTCGGGAGACCAATGCCTAAGTTAACATAAGCACCGTCAGGGATATCTTGCGCCACACGTTCAGCAATTTGGTCGCGAGTTAATTTGGTATAGCTCATATAAAAATCTCCAATTACTGTTCAGGTGTGACAGCAACAACATGCTGAACAAAAATGCCTGGGGTAATAATGTGCTCAGGGTCTAAAGCACCAAGTTCAACTACTTCAGAAACTTGGGCAATGGTAATATCCGCGGCCATTGCCATAATCGGCCCAAAATTACGGGCAGATTTGCGATAAACCAAATTACCCCAACGGTCACCTTGAGAGGCTTTAATCAGTGCGAAATCGGCTTTAATTGGATTTTCTAGCACATAATCTTTGCCTTCATAGTTCAGCGTAGGTTTAGCTTCGGCAAGTAAAGTTCCAAAACCTGTAGGTGTATAAATTGGCCCAAGTCCCATACCTGCAGCTTGTATACGACAGGCAAGGTTTCCTTGAGGAACCAGCTCAAGCTCAATTTTTCCGGCACGGTATAATTCATCAAAAACCCATGAGTCCGATTGACGAGGGAACGAACAAATAATTTTGCGTACAGCACCGGCTTTGAGCAATTTGGCAAGGCCGTAATCACCATTACCAGCATTATTATTTACAATAACCAAGTCTTTAATGCCCAGTTCGATCAGGCCATCGATCAGTTCTGCTGGCTGGCCTGCGGTACCAAAACCGCCAATCATAATGGTTGAACCATTTTTGATTTGTGAAAGTACTTCAGTTAATGAAGTCTGACTTTTATCGATCATATACGTACCTATACTATAAAGTTTTAGAATCTGTTGAGCCTGTCATAGCTGTTTGAGAGGCTGTTTTTGTACTCGGTTTACTTAAAAGCAAATGCGCAATAATCCCGATACAAATCCCCCAAAAAACTGAACTCAGCCCCATAAAATGCATGCCTGAAGCTGTTGCTAAAAATGTAATGAGCGCCGCATCTCTTTGGTTTTCATCTTTCATCGCCACGGATACATTGGTGGCAATTGCGCCTAAAAGCGCTAGACCTGCAAGGGCTGCAACGAGTTCTTTAGGTAATAAGCTAAAGAGCAAAACAATGCTTCCAGCAAAGAGACCACCGAAGATGTAAAAAATGCCGTTGGCAATTCCTGCGATGTAGCGTTTGTCTTTAAGTTCATGTGCATCTTTGCCCATGCATAAAGCAGCAGTGATGGATGCGAGAACAATAGTGATCCCGCCGACACATGCGACAGCTAATGACGCTAAGCTGGTTACGGTAATAATGGGTTTAGCAGGTGTGTCATAACCACTGAGTTTCATAATGGCCATGCCCGGTAAAAATTGACCTGAAAGGCTGACTAAAATCAGGGGAAGGGCTAAATTAAGCAGGCTGTTGACTGTCCATTCAGGGCTAATCCACTGCGGAATGGCTAAACTGAAGTGGATGTCGACAGGGTTCATTTTGCCAAAGATTAAACTAAGCACTACGCCTGTCACGAGTACCCAAAGCATGCTATAGCGCGGGTTGAGTCGTTTCGACACTAAAAATACCATCAGCATGCCAAATACAATCAATGGCATGCTGTCAGTGGCATTAAACAGACCAAGCCCAAACTGAAATAAAATACCTGCCATCATGCCTGCAGCGATGGATTGCGGTATCCATTTTAAAAGTTTGTCGAAATAACCTGTTAAACCAATGATTAAGATCACAATTGCTGCAGTAATGTAGGCGGCGACGGCTTCATTCAGACTGATATTGGGAAAAAGCGTGACTAAAAGTGCAGTGCCCGGCGCAGACCAAGCCGTAATCACAGGTACTTTGTATTTAATGGATAAAAAAATACCTGCAACCGCTGCACCAATAGAAATGCCCCAAATCCATGAAATCATTATCTCAGGTGCAACATCTGCTTTCTGTGCAGCTTGAAAGAAGATAATTAATGGCCCTGAATAGGAAATCAGCACAGCTAAAAATCCTGCAACAGTCGCTGAAAGTGACCAATCTTCTTTTAATGTTTTCAACAGGGTCGCCATTGTTGTTGCCTCCATGCTTTCAAAAATGATCCTGAACTCGATCAGTTTTAGCCCTGATCACCGCCACCTACTGGTACGACAGTTCCGGTCATATAAGATGATTCATCGGATGCTAAAAATAGGATTGCATTCACTTGCTCTTGAATCGTGCCATATCGGCCGAGGAAAGTACGGTCAATGGTTTGATCCACCACTTGCTGCATCCATTGCTTTTCATCATCCGATAATGGATTGGCATTGCGTGGGACTTTACGTGGCGGCGCTTCTGTACCGCCTGTTGCCACAGCATTCACACGAATACCATTTTGAGCATGTTCAAAAGCAAGTGCAGCCGTTAAGCCATTTACGCCACCTTTGGAGGCGGAATAGGGCACACGGTTAATTCCACGTGTCGCAATAGACGACACATTGACAATCGTACCGCGCTGATTTTTGATCATTTCAGGTAATACCGCACGGCAGCACCACATTGTTGGAAACAGTGAACGGTTCACTTCTTTGATGATTTCATCTTCAGAAAACTCCTGAAATGGTTTCATCCAAATTGCACCGCCAACGTTATTGATGAGCACATCAACACGGCCATAGGCTGCAATGGCTTGGGCTACGACGGATTCGGCACCTGTAAAAGTTTCAAGATTGGCTTTAACAATAATGGCATCGCCATCATGCGCTTCAATTTCAGCCAGTGTTTCTTCCACATAGTCAGAAAGATCGGCTAATACAACTTGAGCGCCTTCGCTTGCAACTTGTAAAGCGACACCACGGCCAATACCTTGTGCTGCACCGGTCACAATGACCACTTTATTTTCAAAACGGTTGTTATGGTTCATTTATGTCTCTACCTCTATATGTCTAACGTAGTCAGATGCTTAGTTCGCAGAGAATTTTTCAAATAAGAAACTAGCAGGTTTAATGTTTTCACCATCTAACCAACCACGTACAGCTTCTACCATTGGCACAGGGCCACATAGGTAGACATCAACATCACCCGCATTTAACCATTCGTTTTCAATATGGTTGGTCACATAGCCTTTGCGTTCATGCTTAGATTCAGGGCTTGCCACTACCGTGCGGTAGTCAAACCAATTGAACTTTGCTTTTAAGGCATTGAGTTTTTCTATGGCAACAAGATCGAAGTCATTGGTCACACCAAAGACCAAACGAACAGGGTGTTCTGCGCCTTTTTCTTCTAAAACTTGTAGCATAGACATAAACGGTGCAATGCCAGTTCCGCCTGCAAGCATCAATACAGGGCGAGCCACATTACGTAAGTAAAAACTGCCAAAAGGGCCGGTAAAAGTCATTTTGTCGCCCGCTTTGGCATTGGCGCTTAAAAAGTCACTCATCTTGCCGTTCGGCACATTACGTACTACAAAACTTGTCAGACGGTTGCCCGGTTTTGAGCTAAAAGAATAAGAGCGTGTTTCTGTGGTACCTGGAATGCCGACATTGACATATTGGCCCGCAAGGAAGTTGATATCCGGCTGACCTTCGTCGAGTTGGATATCAAATGTAATGGTCGAGTCAGATAGGTTGTCTACACTGACCAAAGTCCCTTGTAAGGCTTTAATTTCAGTTTTACAGACATCTGAAGTGGCTTGAATTTGGAATACTGCATCTGAAGTCGGTTTACATTGGCAAGCCAAGATATAACCTTCAGCCGCTTCTTCAGGTGTAAGGGCATCTTCAATATAGGTTTCTTCAGGCATATCAAAGCTGCCCGATTCACAGAATGCACGGCAAGTACCACATGCGCCATCACGGCAATCTAGCGGAATGTTAATTTTTTGACGGTAAGCAGCATCAGAAAGCGTTTCACCCTGTGCAACTGAAATAAAACGCGTAACGCCATCTTCAAATTGAAGTGCAACATTGTGGTTTGACATGGCTGAATATCCTTTTAAAAATCGGTGTAACTGAGACCTTTCAGCCAAATATCCTTCTGGCTGAAAGGTGACATTGCTGTCTATACTTAGAGGTGATAGATATCGATGACTTGATTGATGTAATCATTTTTCAGCACCACGTATTTACTTAAGATTTGCGGCTGTTCTGCTGAAAAGTCGATTTCATAACGTGACATGCCAAAGTAGCTGTAATTGGTTTTGTAACGGAAACTCAAGGTGTTCCAGTTAAAACGCACAGTGACTTTAGTGCCATCACGCTCAATGACTTCGATATTATTAATGTGGTGACTGGTACGGGTATCAGGCATGGTTGCTGATGAGCGTTCAGTCTTAATTCGAAAAACGCGGTCTTCTAAACCTTGACGGTCAGGGTAGTAAATTAATGAAATTTCAGACTGAGGGTTGGTCGTTAATTTGTCGTCGTCGTCCCAAGCTGGCATCCAAAATGAGGCCGATGGGGCATAGCACTCGATCCAATCGTCCCATTGTTCATCATCTAAAAAGCGTGCTTCTCGGTAGAGAAATTGTGCAATAGTTTCGAGCGTGATCGCATCTTGTTGAACGGCTGCATTCATGCGCTTTCTCCCATTGCAGAAGCTTCAATTTCTGCCAATTCCTTTTCCGCTTGAATGGCATGCTTCATCATTTTTAACCAATATTGATGCTGTGCAAGATACAAACCTTCATCTTCAGTTTTAATACCGCTGAGGATTGGTTTGAGTCCAATTTCATTGGCGGCTTCATCTGGGCCTTGAATCCAATGTTTTGAACCGCGGCACATATCGTTCCATTCCAGTTCAATGCCTGCATAGCCGGCTTGGCAGGCACGGAATTCTTCTAGATCATCTGGTGTTGCCATGCCTGAGGCATTGAAGAAATCTTCATACTGACGGATACGGCGTGCACGAGCATCTGGCGCTTCACCCACAGGGGCAATACAGTAAATCGTTACTTCAGTTTTATTCACTGAAATTGGACGCAGCACACGTATTTGCGAACCAAACTGATCCATCAAATACACGTTTGGATATAAACAAAGATTACGTGAACGCTCGATCATCCATTTCGACATCGGTGCGCCAAATTTCTCGGTATATTCTTCAGCTTTAACATAGTTTGGACGGTCTTCTGGGTTTGCCCATTGTGTCCAAAGCAACATGTGGCCATGTTCAAAACCGTATGAACCGCCGCCTTGTTTACCCCAAGAGCCTGCGCTCATGGCACGAATGTTATCGGCTGCTTGCGCTTCTTTACGGTGCTGTGTGGTTGCTGCATAGTTCCAATGCACCGCAGACACGTGGTAACCATCTGCGCCATTTTCGGCAGTCAGTTTCCAGTTGCCTTCATAGGTATAAGTTGATGAACCGCGCAGCACTTCAAGGCCTTGTTCGGATTGGCCGACGATCATGTCGATAATCTTGCTGGTTTCACCTAAGTACTCTTCTAGTGAAGGCACATCAGGGTTTAAGCTGCCAAATAGGAAACCTTTATAACTTTCAAAGCGTGCAACTTTCTTTAAGTCATGCGAACCATCTTGGTTAAAACAGTCTGAATAACCTGCTTCAGATGGATCTTTGACTTTCAGCAATTTTCCTGAGTTGTTAAATGTCCAGCCGTGGAAAGGGCAAGTGTAAGTTGCTTTGTTGCCTTTTTTATGACGGCAAAGCTGTGCGCCGCGGTGTGAGCAAGCATTGATCATGGCATTCAGTTCACCTTGGCGGTTACGCGCAATGATGATCGGCTGACGGCCAATATAGGTGGTGTAGAAATCGTTATTATTTGGAATTTGGCTTTCGTGTGCCAAGTACACCCAGTTGCCTTCAAAGATGTATTTCATCTCTAGGTCAAACAGGGCTTGATCTGTAAATACAGAACGATGAAGTTTAAATTCACCACTTTCAAAATCGTCTACAAGTAATTCATCTATACGATCGAGGTGGCTGGTATTTATGACTGGAATACGTGGCATATCCTTTCTCCAACTTTCCAAATTTGGGGGAAGTCACACAGATGTCATGACAATGTCATCCTGCAGACATCTGAGTTTCCTAATCTATGGGTATTAAGCGCTAGCGCGACGGCGGTCAACTTCTGTTGATGGAGCTTCTGTTTGCTCTTTCACCAACTCAACATTGAACGTGATGTGTTTAAACGGTTGGTTTAAACCACGGCGGGTAATTTCAGCTTCGTCAGTGACATCAACAGCCGTTGCAACGAGACCTTCACGGGTTGCAAAAGCGAAGTCGTCCCATAGGTATTGATCACCTTCGATGTTGAATTGAGTCGTTAGCTTGCGGTAGCCTGGTGCAGAAATAAAATAATGCACATGAGATGGACGGTTGCCATGACGGCCAAGTTTGTCTAATACAAATTGTGTTGTGCCTTCAGGCGGACAGCCATAGCCAACAGGCATCGTTGTTTGTGCAATATATTTGCCGTCTTGATCACTAAAAATTGTGCGACGTAGATTGAAGTCAGATTGTGACTTATCAAAGAAAGAGTAGTTACCTAAGCTGTTGGCATGCCAGATTTCAACTTTTGCACCTTCAATGATATTGCCTGCAGTATCCTTCACTGTACCTTCAATAAATAAAGTTGGAATCTTATCTGTTTCAGTACCATCGTCCATACGAGCAAAGCCAACAGATTCAGGTGCACCTGCAACATAAAGCGGGCCTTCAATGGTACGCGGCGTACCGCCTGTAATACCTGCTTTGGCATCTGCTTCATCGGCACGTAAGTCTAGGTAATGTTCTAGGCCAAGGCCTGCTGCCAATAAGCCTAATTCATTGGCCTGACCTGCATCGGTAAAATATTCCAAACCTTTCCACAGTTCTGATTGTGAAATATCTAAGTCTTCAATGGCCTGAAATAAATCACCTAAAAGGCGTACAACAACTTGCTGAACACGTGCATCTACAGGTTTGGTTGCCGTATCTATATTCATTGTTTTGACTAAAGTATCAATGTCTTGACGGTTCATACTATTGCTCCTTAAGTATGTTTTTTGGGTGGCTGATGTGATTTTTATAATTTCACTTGGCTGCCACATTCCTTGTTAAATAACCCTTTGGATGTGATTGACTGTTTTAATTAACTGTCATTGTCACGGATAGAAGATGGATGACGGTTTAAAGCCATTACTTCAATATTCATGTAAGGATATAGCGGTAGACCCTGCAAAATGTTGTGCAGTTCTTCATTGCTTTCCACATCAAAAATACTGATGTTCGAGTACTGGCCTGTAATACGCCAAATGTGACGCCACTTACCTTGAGTCTGCAATTCTTGTGAATAGGCTTTTTCTACAGCCTTAATTTCATTTGCTTTTTCCGCTGGCATGTCCAGAGGAATATTCACGTCCATTCGTACTTGAAAAAGCATGTGAAGCTCCTGATTTAAGTTTATTTGCGACGCAAGTTATCAAGTTTGTCTTGATCTAACTCAATGCCTAAACCTGATGTTTTTGGCACAGCAAGTTCAAAATTTTGATATTGCAAAGGGGTTTTTAAAATTTCTTCGGTAAGCAACAACGGGCCAAAAAGTTCTGTTCCTGCGGCCAAATTTTCAAAGGTTGAAAATAAATGCGCAGATGCAATTGTCCCGATAGGGCCTTCTAACATGGTGCCGCCATAAAGATCGATTCCTGCCAAATTGGCAATGGTGGCAACATCTTTAGCTTCTAAAAGTCCACCAGACTGCGCAACTTTGACTGCAAATACGGAGGCGGCATTGGTACGTGCAAGGCGATACGCCGAACTTGGACCCATTAAAGATTCATCCGCCATAATGGCAATATCGAAACGGCGACTTAGGCGTTGCATGGCATCAATATTGTCAATTGCACAAGGTTGCTCAATGAGATCAACACCACCATCTTGTAAAAGCTGTATGCCTTTAAGGGCATCAAGTTCTGACCACGCACGGTTTACATCTACGCGAATCGAAATATCTGTACCTAAAGCTTGTTTAATCGCAAGCACATGCTCAACATCTGCTTCTACAGGACGTGAACCAATTTTGAGTTTGAAAGTGTTGTGACGTTTAATCGCTATCATTTTTTGCGCTTCGGCAATATCTTTGCTGGTATCACCAGAAGCCAACACCCAAAGCACAGGTACACTTTCACGTAAACGGCCACCCAATAACTCCGATAGCGGTAGATTCAAACGCTGTGCTTGAATATCTAAAAGTGCAGTTTGAATGGCGCATTTCGCAAAACGGTTACCGTTAATATTTTTTTTCAACACGCGCATAATTTGCGCAATGTTGTGTACTTTTAAAGTTTTAAGTAATGGTGAAAAATAAGTGTCAATATTGGTTTTGATGCTTTCAGGACTTTCTTCACCATAACCTAAGCCACCAATGGTGGTTGCTTCGCCCCAACCGACAAATCCATCTTCAGTGGTAATTTTAATTAGAACCAAAGTTTGGGTTTGCATCGTCGCCACCGCCATTTTGTGTGGGCGGATGGTCGGGATTTCGACTAAAAGTGTTTCGACTGATTTGTACATGTTTACTCTTCGCAAACTTGCGTTTCATGGCTCTTGTGATATACCTTAAAAGAATAAAATTTGACTGTCGAAGATCAAATTTGCATTTTTATATACATAAAAGGTATGGAATTGAATGGAACTCAGACACCTTCGCTATTTTGTTGCAGTTGTAGAGGAGCAAAGCTTTACCAAAGCTTCTGAAAAATTATTTATTGCTCAACCGCCTTTGAGCCGTCAAATTCAGAACCTTGAAGCAGAGCTTGGTATACAGCTTTTTGAGCGTGGAAGCCGCCCATTAAAGACCACGGAAGCAGGGCAATTTTTCTATCAGCATGCTGTTAAACTTTTGTCTAATGCTGAAGAAATAAAAACCATGGCACAGCGTATTGGACTGGTCGAAAAAACAGTGACAATGGGTTTTGTAGGCTCTTTGCTTTATGGTTTATTGCCCAAAATTGTGTATTTGTTTCGCAAGCAACATCCAAATTTGAAAATTGAGCTCATTGAAATGAGCACCAAAGACCAAATTTCGGCTTTAAAAGAGGGGCGTATTGATGTTGGATTTGGACGGTTAAGAATTTCAGATTCAGCTGTGCGTCGGGTCTTATTAAGAGAAGAACCTTTAATGTTGGCCGTACATGCCAGCCATCCTTTAGCCGAGCAAGCACAAGGCGTGTATTTGGCAGATATTGTCGATGAACATATGTTTTTATATCCAAGCCATCCAAAACCCAACTTTTCCACACAAGTCAGACATTTGTTTGCTGAACATAGTTTAGACCCCAAAAATTTAAAGGAAGTCCGTGAAATTCAGTTGGCGCTAGGGTTGGTGGCAGCAGGAGAAGGTTGCTGTGTAGTGCCTGAAAGTGCACAAACCATTAAATTTCCGCATTTACATTATTTACCTATCCTTGATGATTCGGCGGTGAGTCCTATTTTTCTTGCTATTCGAAGTATGGATGAAAGCGATGATATTCGCTCCTTATTTGATTGTATTTATCAAGTATATGACTTAGAAGCGATTAGCTACGACAGAGCAACCATTTAATCATTGAGAAAATGTATAGAATGCTTATATTAAAATAATTAAAAATAAACCGTAAATACCTTTTTAATTACGTGAAATATATATTTTAAGGCAAATCTAATATTGATTTTAGATTTGCTTTTTTTATGAATCAGTTTAGTAAAGCACTTCGAATTAAAAATATTTTTATGCTATTTTTTATGGCTTTTAGTGACTTAATTATTTGTTTCAAAGAAAGAAATTTAGGCTTTACTTTAAAGGTATAAATATAGAGCTCATCAGTTTTGGACATAAAAACACCTTTGCTTCATTGTTTTTGTGAATAAAAAATTCACAAGCAGGAGGCTTAGCGTGAATACACAACAACTCAATATCAATTCGATTGTAGATGAAGCCAAGTTTAGCCCATTTCATTGGGGCGTATTAATTTGGTGCTTACTGATTATTATTTTTGACGGTTATGATCTGGTCATTTATGGCGTCGCTTTACCACTTTTGATGCAAGAATGGTCGCTCAGTGCAGTACAAGCAGGGTTATTGGCCAGTACAGCACTCTTTGGCATGATGTTTGGCGCCATGTCATTTGGGACTTTGTCAGATAAATTAGGACGCAAAAAAACCATTATGATTTGCGTTGGACTATTTAGTGGCTTTACCTTTTTGGGTGCATTTGTCTCTAATCCCATTGAGTTTGGCCTACTGCGCTTTTTAGCTGGCCTTGGCATTGGTGGTGTAATGCCGAATGTGGTTGCACTCATGACTGAATATGCACCTAAACGTATCCGCAGTACCTTAGTTGCACTCATGTTTAGTGGTTATGCCATTGGTGGTATGGCTTCTGCATTACTCGGGGCTTGGCTGATTGCCGATTATGGCTGGAAAATCATGTTTTATATCGCATGTATTCCATTTTTAGCTTTACCCTTGATTTGGAAGTTTCTACCCGAATCGCTGATGTTTTTGACCCAAAAAGGCCAAACAACAGCAGTTGCAGAAATTGTGCAAAAAATTGCACCCGAACAAGCTGTCACAGCACAAACGCAGTTTGTATTAAATGAAAGCAATAGCAATGAAGCACCATTTAAAGCCTTATTCCAGCAAGGTCGCACCTTTAGTACCATCATGTTTTGGATTGCATTTTTCATGTGCTTACTCATGGTGTACGCACTTGGTAGTTGGTTGCCTAAACTCATGATTCAAGCAGGCTATTCACTTGGTGCAAGCATGCTGTTCTTATTTGCACTCAACATCGGTGGCATGGTAGGCGCAATTGGTGGCGGCACATTGGCAGATAAATTCCACTTAAAACCTGTATTAAGCATTATGTTTACCGTTGGTGCGATTGCGCTGGTGTTACTTGGTTTTAATAGTCCTCAATTTGTATTGTATTTGCTCATTGCGGTTGCAGGAGCAGCGACTATTGGCTCGCAAATCTTACTTTATACCTTTGTGGCACAGTTCTATCCAGCTGCAGTCCGTTCGACGGGTATGGGTTGGGCATCAGGTATTGGTCGTATTGGTGCAATTGTCGGGCCTGTACTGACTGGGGCATTACTCACCTTAGAATTACCACATCAAATGAATTTTCTTGCGATTGCAATACCAGGTGCAATTGCTGCAATTGCCATATTTTGTGTGAACTTAAAGGCATCTGTAGATGGTGTAACGAGTACGCATACTTCATCAGAAAAAGCCACGCCAGTCAAAAGTACCGCACATTAATTTAAATACACACTGACATGACACATTAAGTTTATACATTGATTTGAAAGGTAAAAATCATGGGTTTAATGTGTCAATGAAATGGAAAATGGGGTTATACCCAAACTCAGGATGAATCAAAAAATGTTAAGTTTCAAATTAAACCGACTTGTCATAGCATGTGCGTGTAGTTTCCCAATAATGAGCTTTGCAGCCTCAACTACCGATGCCGAAATCCAACAGCTACGTGACGAAGTAAAAGCTTTAAAGCTATTAATGCAGCAATATGCGCAGCAACAACAGAGCTTGCAACAGATACAAGCGAGCACGGCTAAAATAAATACTGAAAATACACCTGCATTAAAAGTGGAAGGAAC
Organism: Acinetobacter sp. WCHAc060006; assembly: GCF_004209135.1. Lineage (NCBI taxonomy): Bacteria > Pseudomonadati > Pseudomonadota > Gammaproteobacteria > Moraxellales > Moraxellaceae > Acinetobacter > Acinetobacter sp. WCHAc060006. The sequence continues at coordinate 287,052 of NZ_SGSS01000001.1, forward strand.
GCGCCTCAAAACCAAAGCAGGTGCAGAATTGACCTTTTATGGCAATGTGCGAGCCGATGCGTCATACCAATCGGAAGGCGGTAGCGCAGCGCGTTTATACAATCAAATAAATACAGTGCCATTAACGGGTAATAATGAAAGTTCAGATCGCTTAAAAGCTTCGCTTGCTGCCACACGTTTAGGCTTAGACTTTAAAACGGCTACATCTGGCAAAGATATTAACGCTAAACTTGAGGTCGACTTTTTAGGTACCAATGATGCACTTCGTATTCGTCATGCCTATATGAATTATGGCAATTGGTTAATTGGTCAAACATGGTCAAACTTTGCCGTACCTGATTATATGCCTGAAACAATAGATGCTTTAGGGTATGTTGGTGGTGCAGTCAAACGAACTCCACAAGTCCGTTATAGCCACAAATTCAGTCCAATCACCAATGTTGTATTGGCGGCTGAAGATGCAAAGGATGAAAGTTCAAATATGCGTTTACCTGCTTTAACTGCACGCTTAAACCATCAACTGAATGAGCGCGTACAACTCAGTGCACGTGCAATGGGCACAGAGAAAAAAACGGATACCGATGCTGAAATGGCATGGGGTGTTGGTTTAGGTGCAAAATGGGATGTGACCGACAAAACGATGATTAAGGCAGACTATTACCATGTGAAGGGCGATAGTAGTTTTGTGTCTTGGAGTAACCAAGGTTTTGTTACGAATGCCAATAAAGACATCATTGCTAGGAATGAATTTGACTCGATCACTTTAGGTATTACACAGCAATTTAGTCCACAACTACGAGGCACACTCGGTTATGGTTATATGAAGGCTGATCAAAATGATGCGTATATCAATGCATTAACGGATAAAACCAAAGCCAATAAAGACTTATGGCAAGCTTGGGCCAATCTTTTTTATAGCCCAATTAAACCGATCAGTTTAGGACTAGAATATGTTTATGGTGAAAGAGAAGCCTTTGCTCCCGCACCAAATGGTAGTCAAACAGGCACAGACAATCGAGTAAATGCTGTCGCAATGTATAACTTCTAGTCGATTTAATCGCTTAGCTTAAGCCTATAGTTTTACAATAAAAAATCTAAATATATAAAAAGCCTGTATTGATGCAGGCTTTTTAGCTTTTAAGTCAAAATTTAGGAACGCAATTCACTATGTTGATGTATGGATAGACATAATTGTTGCATAGCATATTGCATCGTATCGTTCCATTCAAAGGAACAGTTCAGACGGATATAATTTTGTGTGCTTTTTTCTAGCCGAAACAAAACACTAGGTGCTATGCCAATATTTTGTTTTAAAAGATTTTCATAAATTTTAAAGCTGTCACAGTGTTGGGCTAGTTCAATCCAGAGGAAATAACCGCTGGCAAAAAAATGAATTTGGCAATCTACAGGTAAATGCTGCGCTAAATAATCATAAAATACTTGTTTGTACTGAGCTAAACGACTACGCAAATGACGTAAATGTTTTTCATAATGATGGTGTGACAAAAAGTCGACTAAGGCATTTTGCACCAAGGGACTCACTGAAACTGTACTCATAAGTTGCAAATGTTGAATCGCATCTGAAAATTGACGAGCATGAACCCAGCCTACACGTGTGCCCATACCGAGTGTTTTGGAAAAAGTAGAGCAATGTAATACACGTTGATGTCGATCAAAATAAGTCATGGGTAAAGGTTTATGTTTGCCGTAGCTTAATTCTGCATAGACATCATCTTCAATCAAATACACTTGATAGTGATGTAAAAGATCTGCAATTTTTTGCTTAATCGAATTTGGCACTGTATAGCCCACTGGGTTTTGCACATTCAACATGAGCCAGCAGACTTTAATCGGGTACTGTTTTAGCGCTTGTTCAAAGGCAACAAGATCAAAACCATGTTCGGCATCTGTAGGAATGGTGACCACTTCTAGACCTAAGCGTTCAGCTGCTTGCCATGCACCATAAAACACGGTGTCTTGTAATAAAATAAAATCCCCAGGCTGTGTGAGAGCCTCTAAGGCCAAATTAAGAGCGTTTAAAGCTCCTGATGTAATGACAAGGTCATCTGTTTCGCATTGCACACCTTGTAAAATATAGCGATTTGCAATGATTTGACGTAATGCATGATTGCCTGGTGGCATATTGTCACTGTTTAAATAGCTATGCTTACGTTTTGCATGCTGTGCTAAAAGTTGCATAAATTTAGGGTTATACAAAAGCTCAGGGTTTGGAAAGGCTGAACCAAAAGGCAATATATCGCTGTGCTGTATACTTTTTAAATAACGAAAAACCGTAGAGTTAATCTGAATTTGTTTGCTGTGTTGCATCTGAGTAAGCGGTGGGTGTATGACAGATTTAGGCTGAGAAACATAGTATCCCGACTTATCTTTGGCATAAATTAAGCCTTTAGCTTCAAGTATTTGATAAGCATTTAAAACAGTAATAAGGCTATAACCCGAAAGTTGGGCTTGCTCACGTAAAGAAGGCAGTTTCTCGTGGGTTTTCCACTGACCATTTTCAATAAATTGCTCAATGCTATGGGCTAATTTTTCAGACTTAAACATGCTACAGCCTAAATATCTGTATCTATAATTTAACTAAAATAACTTATTTTTAATATATTTAAAGGGATTTAATGCCAATTAAACTTAACTGTTATATTTTTTTAATGTATTTCTGTATCTAGCCCAAGGGATTGTTGGCTTTCATAATGAGTTATCACTTCATTGAGTTTACAGGTGAGTCTATGAATCAAAAGCCCCAAGATAAAGCACCACAGTATGCGGATAGCAGTCTTTCAGACAAAGCTTTTAAAAATATGATTATTTGGTTTGCGATTTATGCAGGTTTATTTTGCCTTGGTGTTGCGATTGCAGTGAATGCAGACAAAATTAATATGGGCTAAACAAAACCATTAAGCCTGCATAATCATTTTTAACGTGCTCTCATTCTGCTAAAAAAGCTCAATAGTGTTGAGCTTTTTTTTAGTTGCCTATTTTTAGCTAAATTTTTTACTCAATGAGATTTTCAGACATTAAATTGGTGTAAAAGATCATTTTCAAACGCTCTATTCTAATTTAAAAATAGTTACGCAAATAAGCACTTGCACACTTTTGCAAAAAAGCTAGTCAAAATGAATAAACTAAGTTAAATATAAAACTGAGCAAAATGCATAGCGACGTATTTTGACTGACGAACTTTTATAAAAATCACTGAAATATAAAACCCAATGATGGGCAAATGGAAATAACAACATAGCATAAGGAGCACGGCATGCTTGGAAATATGATGTTTCAGCCACTACTGATTAGTAGCATGATTGAACATGCTGGACGTTATCATGCGGACAGTTTAGTCATTTCAAAAAATACCGATTTAAGTATTACTGAAACGACGTGGGGAAAAATACACGATAACTCCAAACGTTTTGCCCAAGTATTACAATCCTTTGGTTTTGTTTTAGGTGATCGTGTCGCTACGATCGCATGGAATAACCATCGACATTTAGAATCGTGGTATGCCATTTCGGGGAGTGGGTTGGTCTGTCACACCATTAATCCACGACTTTTCCCAGAGCAATTGGTATTTATTATTAATGATGCAGCTGATAAAGCGCTTTTATTTGATAAAACATTTTTACCACTGATTAAAGCCGTTAAGCCCTTACTAAAAAGTGTAGAACATTATATTTGCTTAGATGCACCTGATGATGCTGTACGTGAAGCCATTCCAGATGTTTTATTTTATGATGAGTTAATTGCAGGTCATTCTGCACAATTTACATGGCCCGTGATTGATGAACTTAGCGCCAGCTCATTGTGCTACACATCAGGCACTACAGGTAATCCAAAAGGCGTACTGTATAGCCACCGCTCAACTGTATTACATAGCTACGCGATTAGCATGCCAGATTCCTTAAATATCTCTGCACGTGATGTCATGATGCCAGTTGTGCCAATGTTTCATGTCAATGCTTGGGGAACGCCTTATGCAGCCGCGATGGCAGGCTGTACCTTGGTACTGCCAGGGCCAGGCTTAGACGGTGCAAGCTTAGTGGGTTTAATTGATCGCTATAAAGTGAGTGTTGCCTTAGGCGTACCAACCATTTGGCAAGGTCTCATTAATGCAGCGCAACAATCAGGTAGCCAGCTTACAAGCTTAAGCCGTAATGTGGTGGGGGGATCGGCTTGCCCACCTGCGATGCTAAAAGCATTTAAAGATCAGTTTAACTGTGAAACCATCCATGCTTGGGGAATGACGGAAACCAGTCCTTTAGGTTCTGCCAACCAATTTAAAGCCAAGCATATGGGCTTATCTGACGAAGAAAAATTGCAGGTTCGTCTTTCTCAAGGTCGTCCACCATTTGGTGTCGATTTAAGAATTACCGATGAAGAAAATGGGACCCATGAAGTCAGCCGTGATGGTGAAACCACAGGCAATTTACAAATCAAAGGTCATTGGATTATCAAAAACTACTTTGCTAAAGAAAACAGTGTCTTAACTAGTGATGGTTGGTTTGATACGGGTGATATTGCAACCTTAAATGAAGATGGCTACCTTAAAATTAGTGACCGCTCTAAAGATTTAATTAAATCTGGTGGTGAATGGATTTCATCTGTTGATTTAGAAAATCTAGCCATGGGGCATCCTAAAATTGCGATGGCGGCTGTGATTGCGGCAGAGCATGAAAAATGGGATGAACGACCTATTTTAATTGCAATTAAAAAGCCTGATGTAGATTTAAATGAATCAGAGATTCTTGATTTTTATACCGATAAGGTAGCAAAATGGCAAATTCCAGATAAAGTAATTTTTGTAGAGAGCATTCCACTAAGTGGTACTGGAAAAATGCTGAAAAAAGATTTGCGTGAGCAGTTTGGTAAAGTGCTATTAAGTACTTAAGTAGTGCCAAAATTACGCATTTAATCTAAGCCCACAATGCTATACCCCTTGGTATGGCATTGTGGTTTATTAATATTTCACCATGAAAATTATTGAATTGGGCTTGGTGAAGTTTGCAGTTTTTTTAAAGTTTAAATTTTATTGTAAGATCTAAACCTACTGTTAAAAGCATAAAGAATTGATTTTCCAATTCAATGTATATTCAGATAACTAAAATTAAGAATAAAAATATGAATTACTTCAATACTATTTCGCAACTCATCATGATGTGCTGTTTTGTCTGTATCAGTACATCAAGTTTTGCTAAAACAAAAGCAAAAACCAAACAGGACCCCATTATTGTTCATGCCTATGACCTTCAAAAACAGTATTCGTTTAGCCCAAATTCTATGATAGAAGTACAATCTATTTCAGAAAAACCTATATTGATTCATAAAGTTGTCATCAATAAGGGGGCATGTCTGGTACTGCCTGACAACAAACCCGTTGAACTTTATGCTTATGGCCAAATTTCAAAATATATGATGGGTGGGTGCTACACGCGAAATATTACTGCAATTGAAGTCTATGTAGATAACAGTGTTATTCGTTTCCCCAAATAATACATTTCGATAATGAACTGGCGATAGAAACCTCAGGTTTAAGTTTTAAGTTATTCAAATGAAGCATGAATAATAACGATATTTTGAGCAATCAATAAAAAACTTCAATAGGTTAAATAGCCGTTGCAACTCGAAAATTGGTGTAAATAGGCGTAGATTAAAGACTCTCTTTAAACACTCCCGCCATTGGAATATTCATGTTCTCCAGCTGGATCCTTTTTACTTTAATGGCTGCATTTATGCAGTCTTGGCGTAACGCATTTCAAAAACAACTCAGCAGTACTGTAGATGTTTATGGCGTGACACTGGCACGTTTCTTATTTGGTTTTCCTTTTGCTGGCGCGTATATCTTTTGGTTGTACCAAGCCCATCCCATCACTGTACATGCGGAATTTACCTCTAAATTTTGGCTCTATATCTTTTTTGCAGGTTGCAGCCAAATTTTAGCCACCATTTTAATGGTCATGCTATTTAAGCAAAAAAATTATGCGATTGGTGTTGGTCTGGCTAAAAGCGAAGCTATATTAGCAGCACTGATTAGCGTGATATTTTTACAGGAATATCTGAGTTTTTTTGCATGGATTGGCGTACTCATAGGCGGTATTGCCGTATTTTTACTCAGTAAAGGTCAGGGGCTAAAAAGCTTATCTGTACCTACTTTGCTCATTGGTGTTGGCAGTGGTTTATGTTTTGCCATTACATCGTTGTTAGTCCGCGAAGCCAGTTTAGAACTGACAGCCTTACCATTTTTACATCGCGCTTCTTGGGTTTTGCTATGTGTGATCGGTTTTCAGTGTTTAATTATGTTGCTGTATTTGGTTTTGTTTAGTCGAAAAACGCTAGTGGCCATGTATGAGCGAATTGGACTGACATTTAAAGTTAGTGTGTGTAGCTTTTTGGCATCGCTAGGTTGGTTTACAGCCATGAGTATGCAGTCAGTGGCGATTGTTAAAACACTTGGGCAAATAGAAGTGCTATTTAGCTTACTTATTTCCGCCTTTTTCTTTAAAGAAAAGCTTGCTCGTACAGATCACTGGGGGCTTTTATTGGTCGTGATTGCTGCCATCATGGTGATATGGGCCTAAGTCTATTTATTTGGCTCCATATAGTTATGGTGGATAAGTCCTTAGTCAAAAGCTATTTGAGCTAAGAAAGGCCATACATTTTGAAATTAAAAGTGCTAAGTAAATAATCTTATTTTATGAAAGCAAAGAAAAAGCACATCTCGAAAGATGTGCTTTTTATATTTTGAAATTAAGGTGCTATGTACAAATTATTCAGCAACTTCAACAGTTAAACCATAAGTGAAATTTTCAGTATTTGGTTTTTTGGTGTTATCTGTATTTGCTTCAGGATGAGATGCTGAAATTAAATAAATACCTGCTTTATCAAATTTAATTTCAAATTCGCCTTTTTTATTGGTGAGCACATGAGGTAATTCACGTTTTGCATTAGGCTCGTAAGTGCTTGCACCTTTGTACACATCAACTTCTAAATCTGGTACAGCTTTGCCGTTATAGAGCACTTGTGCTTTTAGGGATTCACCTGAAAATAATTCATTTGGATGAGTAATAAGTTTAACTTCAAAGCCTTTGTTGGTCACGGCTGGAATTGCTGTTGGTTTACCTTTAGTCACAAAGCTTTCAGCAATAAATGTGTTCGTTGCTTCTAAAATTTGTGCATTTTCTGGCACTTGATCTGCGGCAATCATACGAGGTGGTTGAGCTGGTGTAGTTGCAGGTGCTTTTGCTTGTTCAGGCGCTTTTTCTGGCGCAGGGCGAGCAGGTGCATTTTGTGGATTACGCACTGGACGGACACGTAACCAACGACCATCAATCAATGCATATTTTGTGCTATTGCCAGTCGCGTCTTGTGTACGAATACGGTATGTACCTTCAGATGGTAAATCAAATTCCGCAATACTGAAGCGTTTTAAGCTTGTTGCTGGATTAATCGCAACTGTTTTGCCATCTGGATTGGTCACAACGTAAGTCGTTTTAAAATTCATAGATGGTGCAAAGAATTTTTCGATGGTAATTGCACTTTGAAAAGTTACATTCGATGATGTTGTATCAAATGTGTCAGGAAGTAAAAACGGGCTTGCTGTATGTGCGTTCGCAAGTACAGGTAAAGACGCAACTAAAGCGATTTTTAACCAATTATTCATCGAATTCTCCAGTTTAAAAATTATTTATCTTCAATGTGCGCTAATCTACTTGATAACCGTTATCAATATCAATAAGATGCTATAAAAATATTTTGGAGATTCAGCATGCCATTCGCTGAGAACAAAAAACTGCATAAAAAAGTGTTTAATCTAACCCCACTGGTTATGGCACTGGCCCTGATTTCTCCACTGCAGACCAACGCAACAGATCTGGTGCAAAGCCCCCAACTGAACCAGCCAGATGTATCACAAACACATCGTTTTCATCGTGACTATGTACTGGGCACATCACTTGATGTTGTTGTCACAGGAACGAATAAACAAGATGCAAAATTAGCTTTAGATGCCATTGAAGCAGAAATTGCACAGTTAGATAAAAAACTTTCTGTATGGCGTGCTGACAGCGAAATATCTGCATTAAATGCAAAAAAATCGGCGCAAGTTTCACCTGAATTATTTGAAGTGATTGTAGCTTGTGAAGCATGGCGTGCCAAAAGCTGTGGTGCATTTGATGCACGACTAGGTGAACTGATTGCAATGTGGGAAAAAGCCCAAGGCATTCATAAAGTTGACGAATCAACTCGCGTAGCCATTACTAGCGAATTAATGAAACCAGACAGCGTAACATTAGATAAAGAACAACAGACTGTTGCTATTCAACGCGCTGTAAAATTTGCACCAGATGCCTATGCAAAAGGTTATATCATTGACCGTGCAATGCTGGCAGCACGTAGCAAAGTGCCCAATATTGAAGGTCTTTTGATTGATATTGGTGGTGACATGCGTGTGTGGGGTAATGCGCCACAAAAAGATGGTTGGAGCATTGGTGTACAAGATGCGTTTAATCATCATGATTTAGCCGTTCCATCAGAAGTTTTAAAACTACGTGATCATGCTGTTGCCTTCAGTGGTAAGGGCTATCGTGATGTCGCTGGTCAAAGCCATTTATTAGACCCAAATACTGGTTTAGCACTGCAACACGTTGAACAATGTGTGGTTGTTGGTACATGTGCTGCAGACGCTGATGCGTTGGCAACAGCATTGACTGCGATGTCACCTGAAGATGGTATGGCTTTGGTGGAAAGCCTTGTTGGCTATGAAGCTAAACTCACCATGAGCAATGGTCAGTTTTATCAAAGTGCAGGCTGGAATCACTTACTACAAACCGATACTAGCCCTGAAATGCTGACAGTTGCTGCAGGCGCATCAGCAAAATGGCCAGCAGGTTATCAAGCCTTAATTGACTTAACAATTCCAAAAATTAATGTTGAAAAATATCGTATGCCTTACGTATCTGTATGGGTGACGGATGAAAATAAAAAATTAGTCCGTACCCTTGCAGTATGGGGCAAAGATGAGAAGTGGATTAATTCAAACTACGTTTGGTGGCGCCGTTATGGTCGTCAAATGACAAATTTGGATGCGGTTGCTAAACCTTCACGTCAACCAGGTAACTACAAACTGGCTTGGGATGGTAAAGATGACCACGGAAAATCTGTAGCTGCTGGTAGTTATATTGTTCATATTGAAACCTCACGTGAGCATGGTGACCATAGTTATCAAACACTCGATTTGAATGTAAAATCTAAAGCATCTACACAATCTTTGCCTGCTCAAACCGAAATTGGCGCAGTCAAAATGAGTTTCCAAAAAGCGCATTAACGCGGATTGAGTTTAAGGTTTTAAACAGTGTACCAACAACGTGATTTTTACCGCCATGCACGCTATGTGCATGGCTGGCTTTCTGCATTTGCATTTATTGCACTTTTCTTTTTTGCTCTCACTGGCTTATTTTTAAATAATCCAGATTGGTTTAAACCCGCACCAGAAGAAGCACCAGTCAAATTACAGTTACCTAATACTGTAAGCCAACAATTGCTTGATCAAGAAAACCCAAGTACCGCACTATTGGACTATGTTCGTGCACACAGTACTGTCGTCGGACGTTATAAAAGTAGCGAAGTGATGGATGGTGAAGTGATGATCCGTCTCGAAAGTCCTGCTGGCGAAACGGATGTTTGGGCAATCTTAGACACTGGCGAAGTAGAAGTCACTTCAAAGCCTGCATCAACTGTATCTCTCATTAATGATTTACACCGCGGTAAAAATGCAGGCACAGCATGGCATTGGTTTATCGATGTTGCTTCGGTTGTTATTTTATTATTGTCCATTGCCGGCTTTATTTTATTTTTAAGTATTAAAACGCGTTTGCTCACACACTTGCTATTAACTGCGAGTAGCTTGGCGTTGTTTATCTTATTAATATGGACTGCAATTTAAGGACAGTGTGATGACTTCTGCAGTAGCACTGCTTCTAACAATTTTGACTTGCTTGTTATTGTTATGTTTGGTCTATATTTGTGTGTTGATTTATAGCCGACTTACACAGCCAAAAGCCGATCAGATTCATGATCAGACTTATTTAATCATCTATGCTAGCCAGTCTGGTCATGCTGAGAATTATGCAAAACATACTGCTGAACAGCTACAACAAGCGGGTGAACATTGTGTTTGTATTAATATTCAAGATTTAACAGCTGATCAACTGAAACAAGCACAGCAAACTTTATGGTTTGTCAGCACCTATGGCGAAGGTGATGCTCCTGATAGTGCTCAAAGCTTTCAGCATCAATTAAGCCAACTGACTTTAGATTTATCACATCAAACTTTTGCAATTCTGGCTTTTGGTGACCGTCGTTATCGTAATTTTTGTGCTTTTGGCCAACGCGTGCAAACGTGGTTGAATCAGCAACAAGCTCAGCCTGCTTTTGATTTAGTTTGTGTGGATCAATTGGCAAATGCAGATTTAACTGCATGGCATACACAGTTAAGTCAATTTACACAAACCGAGCTAAAACATACGGCAACGGGAAAAGTCTGGATTGATATACATCTTAAATCCCGATCTTTACTCAATGCAGGCAGTCAAGGCACTGGATTATATTTTTTAAGCTTCCAAGTCGCTCAGCAGGTTGAATGGCATGCAGGTGATATTATTGAAATTCAATGTGCAAATAGCAATCAAGCCTTAAAATCCTTTGTAAATGAACAGTCGCATTTAAATGCTACACATCTTGAAGCTTTACGATTTAAAAATCTTAAAAATGCTCCTAACTATGTTTTGCAAACGACAGAGCAAAGTACAAAACAAAGTATCGAGTCATGGATTAATCATCTTATAGATTTACCCATTCGCGAATACTCAATTGCCAGTATTCCAACACATGGGACATTAGATTTAATTGTCCGCCAAGAAATAGGAAATCAAGGTTTAGGTCTGGGATCAGGTTTATTAACGCAAGATTTACAAGTTGATGAAACGCTTAGAGCATCTATACGTCACAACCCAAGTTTCCATTTGAAGATGCAAGATACACCATGCATTTTTATTGGGAATGGTTCTGGCTTAGCAGGTTTAATGGCACATTTACAACAGCGTCAAGCGTGGGGTTATCAGCAAAATTGGTTGATTTTTGGTGAACGACAACAACAGTATGATGCAATTTGCAATGCAGAATTGAGTACTTTAGAAGATGCAGGTTATTTACCAAAACTTGATCGGGTTTATTCTCGGGACGGGGAAGCGCAATCTTATGTACAAGATGTAATTATTGCAAAGTCGACACAACTCAAAAATTGGGTCGAGCAGGGTGCAACGCTATATATTTGTGGCAGTTTACATGGGATGGCGCAAGGTGTAGAACAAGCATTAATTGAGGTACTAGGTGTAGAAGGTTTAGCACAGTTAAAACAACAGCAACGCTATAAACGTGATGTTTATTAACTAATGCCTAATTCAGACGAGTAGTACTTAAGCAAATATAAGGCTTAAAAATAAAAAAATGGCTCATCAGAGCCATTTTTTTATGTGCTGAAGGATTAATTCGCACGAACCCAAGTTTGGCTACGCCCTAGCGCAGAAACACCAATATAACCACGGCCATTTAATGTTTGGCCATCATTTGAAAGTTTGGCATTAAAGCTATATGTTTTACCATTTTTAGGGTCAGTAATTTTACCGCCATCATAGCTATTCTTACCGGTATTTTTTAAATCAGAAACGATTTGAACCCCTTTCAAGGGTTTGTTGTGAAATTTCCCTACACATTTTGCACAACTTTCAGCCTCACCTGGGGTGAACACATCTACAATTTTAGCTGTAAGTGCCCCATTTGGTGCTTCGCGGAACTCTACAATAGAGAGTGGCTTTTTGGTTTGATCATCAATGGTTTTCCATTTAGTACCATGGAGCGGATCGGCTGCCAAAGTCATTGCTGAAATTGCAGATAAACCAAGAAGAGTGGCTATTTTTTTTATCATCATTAAAACCTCATACATTCCTTGAAGATGGCTATTTGCCCAAGCTAGAGAATTTAAAGCCTTCAATCGAAGAGTGTAAATATATGCTAGGGCAATTAGTACAGTCCTAATTTTCTAAAATAAAGTGGGATTAAATATGAATATTACACATATATATGTGTAAGGCTTCTGCAAAATTTATACACATTGTAGCGGAATGTAGGCATTCATATTTTAAAATATTGAGCTTAAACACTAACTTATACTATTGAGCTTGGAGTGGTATTTGAGTGAGTTAACAACTTGTTATCAAGAAATAATAATAGCTAAAACAGATAGTTCTACATTTATGACAAAAATTTTGCTGTATTGTTTATATTCAAAACATAACAATAAGGTATATATTGTTATTTTTTTCATAACTATAAATCGTATGCATAAAAAAGCATAAAACCCATTATTTTAAGGATATGAAAGACCTTTGGCCAATATAAATGGTATAGAAGAATAAAATATTACCGTTATTCGACGGTTAAATTAATGACAAATAGGTATTTATTTAATGAATGACTAAGTTCGCTTATTTTAAGCTATCCTATACAAATAAACGATAAAACCGCGATACTTTGACCCAGTTGTTAAAGTTGATTCAAAAGAGCTTTTTTAATGTCTAGTGTAGATCGAAACAAACGTCCTTTATATATTCCATACGCTGGAAATACTTTGCTTGAGTTACCTCTTCTTAATAAAGGTTCAGCTTTTTCAGAGCAAGAACGTGAAGCATTTAACTTACATGGCCTTATGCCACATGTAATTGAAAATATTGAAGAACAAAGCCAACGCTCATATCAACAATACAGTTCTTTTAGCGACCCAATCAATAAACACATTTACTTGCGTAACATTCAAGATACCAATGAAACGCTGTTTTATCATCTGATTGAAAATCATTTAACAGAAATGATGCCGATCATTTATACACCAACAGTAGGCGATGCCTGCCAACATTTCTCGGATATTTACCGCCGTCATCGCGGGGTTTTTATTTCATATCCAGACAGTGAACATGTTGATCAAATTTTGCATAACGTAAATCGAAAAAATGTAAAAGTCATTGTAATTACAGATGGTGAACGCATTTTAGGCTTAGGCGATCAAGGCATTGGTGGGATGGGTATTCCTATTGGAAAGTTGTCTTTATATACAGCTTGTGGTGGCATTAGCCCAGCTTATACCTTACCAATCACGCTCGATGTGGGCACCAATAATGAACAATTGCTGAATGATCCATTGTATATGGGCCTACGTCATCCGCGCATTAGTGGTGATGAATATTACGAATTTGTAGATAAGGTCATTCATGCGATTCAACAGCGTTGGCCTGAAGCATTAATTCAGTTTGAAGACTTTGCACAAAAAAATGCGATGCCTTTATTGGAAAAATATCGAAATAAAATCTGTTGTTTTAATGATGATATTCAAGGCACTGCAGCAGTATCTGTCGGAAGTTTAATCGCAGCATCACATGCATCAAATAAAAAATTGAAAGATCAAACCATCGCATTTTTAGGTGCAGGTTCGGCAGGCTGTGGTATTGCAGAACAAATTGTTGCACAAATGCGTGCAGAGGGCTTGAGTGATGCTGAAGCTCGCCAGCACGTATTTATGGTAGACCGTTTTGGTCTTATTACAGAAAATCAGCCAAATTTATTGAATTTCCAGCGTAAATTGGCGCAGCAACCTGTACACATTGCTCATTGGGCGCAAGCTGACGATGTGATTTCTTTGCTCGATGTTGTGCGACATGCAAAACCTACCGTGCTCATTGGGGTGTCTGGGCAAGCTGGCTTATTTACTAAAGAAATTATTGAAACAATGGCAGCCAATTGTGAAAATCCAATTGTATTTCCGCTTTCAAACCCAACTTCTCAGGTAGAAGCAGTTCCGTCTGATGTAATTCAATGGTCTGAAGGGCGCGCACTGATTGCTACAGGCAGTCCATTTGCACCAGTGAATTATCATGATCAAATATTTAATATTTCTCAGTGTAATAATTCCTATATTTTCCCTGGTATTGGTCTTGGCGTGATTGCCTCACGTGCTAAGCGGGTTACAGATAATATGCTCATGGCAACCAGTAATGCTTTGGCTGAATGCTCACCAAAGTTACAAGACCCAACAGCAGACTTACTGCCAAGCTTAGATCAGTTGCAAGAAATTTCTAAAATAATCGCGTTGCGTGTTGCACTTGCCGCTATGGATGATGGTGTTGCGCCACGGGTTAGTGAAGAAACGATTCGTGAAAAAATTGAAGCAAATTTCTGGACACCAGAATATCGAGAATACAAACGCGTGACTTATTAAGTAAAATTTTGAAGTGCGATGCATATCTTGCTATGCACAATCATAAAAAAACAGCCATGAAATCATGGCTGTTTTTTTATATCTTAAATTTTAAATGCTTTAGATTTAAAGTTAAGTTTTCGTTTTAGATCTGCCCAATTTGTTGAAATCCAGCAGACAAATGACCCAGCTGTGACCAATATGGCGCCATGCCAAAATTCATTGGACAGTACGGTATCTAAAATCAGCATAGACAGCAGGGAAGAAAACAGCGGACTAAAATATGAAAGGGTTACCAATAAAGTGATATTGCCTTTAATAATGCCGATATTCCACGCGGCATAGCCCAATGCCGTGACAATTGAAACCAGTAGCATGCAAATACCCGTAGATAAATGAATCTCTGGAATCCCTTGAAAATCATGAAATAAGAACATTTTTAGCCATAGCACAATAGAAATAGCCAAGAAAAATAACGCAATTGGATTGTGGCCTTGGCTGTATTTTTTGGTAATAACACAATAAATAGACCATAAGCTGGCGCCGATAAACGCTAAAATATAACTCGCAGGATTAGTCTGCACGTTTTGAATAACCGCAACCCATGAAAAATCACCCGCACCCGCCTGCATAACGACAATACCGCCGAGACTGATTGCTAAGCCAAGCATTACAAAAATATTGAATTTCAATTCCTTAAAGGCAATTAATGCGGCAATGGTTAAACTTGGCCACAAATAATTGACCAGACTGACTTCTATGGCTTGTTGCGCTGTTTGCGCTAAGGCAATCGCATAAGAAAAACACAGTTCATAGATCAGAAAGAGCAACGTTGCAGAAATTAAATAGCCACGCGGAATGTCTTTCAGTTTTGGAATACGAAATAGCAAAAGCAAAATGACAGTACTGAACGTGTACATAAACGTGACGGCAAGGTCTGGGCCAATACTGAAACTAACTGTTTTTAACAGACCGACAATCGAAGACCATTGCAAAATGGCACTAAAACCGATGAGGGTAGCTAGATTTTTAGAAATTGCTTGCTCAAGGCTGCGCTATGCGCAAAAAATATGAAATTTAATCAAACAGTATACGCTGAATTGCAGAGGGCTGGGCTAATAAGCGCTTAGAAGATGTGGATTAACTTAAGGACAGACATATTGAAAAAAATAATCACTAAAAAAAACTGCAACATATAAATAAAATGCTACAGTTTTTAAGTGAAAATTGATTATCTTTGCTTAGAGCAAAGTTACTGTCCAGCGGATTAAAAATGGCCCTGCCAGCACCATAAATACCCCAGCGAGCACCATAGTTAAACAAGCTGCTACACCTTCTTCAGCATGACGGGAAAAGGCGTGACTGGTGCCAAAGCCATGCGCAGAATTTCCTAAAGATGCGCCTTGCGCAAAGTGTGATTTTAGTTTTAGCGCTGCCAAAATCATATCACCCAGCATCACACCAGCAGTGCCGGTAATCATGGTGAATACGATAACTAATTCAACAGACCCACCAATATTTGAGGTCAACTCCATCGCAAATGGCGTTGAAATTGAGCGCGCCATTAAACTATAAGATGTGGCAGCATCAAACTGGAATAATTTGGCCAAATAAAAAGAACTCACAATGCCCGCCAGCATACCCACAATAATGCCTAAACAAATTGCAAAGGCATGCTTTTGAATTAGCTTTCGGTATTCATAAATGGGCAGTGCAAAGGCCACCGTTGCAGGGCCGAGCATCCAGATCAACCATTTCGCATCCAGCATATAGGTTTCATAACTCACGCCACTCATCACCAATACAATGATAATAATCGTAGGGACAAAAATGCCAGGTGCAAAAATAATCAGTGGGTATTTTTTATAAAACTTTTTACCCAATAAGTAGCCTGCAATGGTGGCAAAAAGGCAAACAATTGAAACAGTATTCATGTGATAAACCTTATTTTCCTTGCTGTGGCTGTGTTTTTAAAGCACTGCGTTTGTTCGTCCAAGCAGCTTCCATCTTAAAGCCCCATGCAACAGTGAGCGCAGTAATGGTCATTACAATGATGGTACCAATGACAACACTCAAAACGAGTTGCCAGCCTTGACTGATAAATAAGTCTTTATATTTCATAATGCCGACAACGCAAGGAATAAATAGCAGCACCAGTTCGCCCAAAATAAAGCTGGACCCTGCTTTAATCCAATCTAGCCTCATTACACCTGACAGCAAGGCAACTAAAACCAGCAGTAATCCAATCACGCCGCCAGAGATGGGCAAATTCAGCCACTGCTGAATACATGCGCCAAGCCACCAAATCGCAGTCAGCAGCCCTAATTGCAGTGCAATAATAGAAGCATGCTGAATTTTAGCTAAATTAAACATAGAGATCAGACTGTACTAAACAACTGAGGACTATTTTAAAATTGACCAGATAGGCAAATTATGAATAATTGAAAAATAATTATGCATATTTTGAATAATTAATTATGGACATGAAAAGCCTGAATGTTTTTGTGAATATTGTGCAGTTGCAAAGTTTCTCAAAAGCAGCCGATGAATCTTTTGTCAGTCAGCCGACGGTCAGTAAAATCATTGATGCCTTAGAAGAAGAAATCGGCGGATCTTTATTTCACAAGGGGCAGGCTGGGCGTAAACGTGATGTCGCTTTAACGGCCATTGGTGAACAAATCTATAAACATGCGTTGTCGATGCTAGAGCAACAGCGACAAATGTATGCATCTGTCGCCAGCATCCAGCAACTCAAACAAGGTTCATTAAGCATCGGTTTGCCACCGATAGGCTCATCTATGTTTAGCAGATTAATTGCAAAATTTCATAAGCTGTATCCCAATATCGAACTGAGTTTTTTTGAAGTCGGCGCAACCAGTATTGAAACGGCTATTTTGGCTAGAAAAGTAGATGTTGGGATTATTTTAGGCCATCTCAAACCTGCATTAAGCGGTATTCCAATTGTAGATTCCCCGATGTGTCTGCTCTCGCGTAAGCAGTCCGGCTGGGGCAAACGGAAAACCGTGTCATTAATTGAACTGAAAGAAGAATCTTTTTTACTGTTTAATGATACGTTTAGGCTGAATCAAATTATTTTGCAGGCGGCCAATGATGTGGGCTTTGAACCCAAAGTCGTGTGTAAAAGCAGTCAATGGGACTTTATCAGCAAACTGGTGGATTCCGATGTCGGAATTGCATTACTGCCAGAAAAGTATTGCGAACAGCTCAGTGCTGAAAAGTTTAATTATAGTATTTTACAAGAGCCACATATTAACTGGACTTTAAGCATGGCATGGAACAGAACTGTTCCGATGACCCCAGCTGTTCGGGCATGGCTGGAAATAGTCGAAGAAAATTTAGAACAGATCAGTTTTTTCTAAAGGCTGAATACAGTTTTATAGCACTACCTTTGATGCTGAAATGCATTAGTAATTCAGATGCTTTGATTTATTTTGAAGCATGAAATTTTCTGATGCATAGAAAGCACTTATTTCGAGCCTGCTGATTAAGAAGATGCATTCATATCACGCAAATTGAATTCTTGGCGCACTAATTGCTAGCACTCAGTTAAATATTTTTTACTGTTTGATATAGATAATTAGGAAATACCAGTGTCAGTACCTTATTTGCGCGGACAAGCGCTCATTGATGAAATTCAGCAGCAGGACTATTCCAGAGATTTAATTGGCTATCATGGAAAACCACCCCTTGCACAGTGGCCAGATCAAGCCCGCATTGCTGTGCAGTTTGTTTTAAATTATGAAGAAGGTGGCGAAAATCACGTCGAACATGGAGATGCTGGTTCAGAACAGTTTTTATCTGAAATTGTTGGTGCAGCAAGCTTTCCAGCGAAGCACATGTCGATGGATTCAATGTATGAGTATGGTTCAAGAGTTGGATTTTGGCGTATTCACGAAGAATTTCAAAAGCGTCAGCTACCCATGACCATCTTTGGTGTTGGCATGGCGCTAGCGCGTAATCCTCATGTGGTACAAGCGATTAAGGAAGCCAATTATGATGTGGTGTCGCATGGGCAGCGCTGGCTACACTATCAAAACCTGCCGATTGAGATTGAGCGTCAGCACATGGATCAGGCGATAAGTGTGCTGGAAGCGCTGTTTGGTCAAGCGCCCATTGGCTGGTACACCGGACGTGACAGCCCAAATACCCGTCAGCTACTGGCTGAGTTTCCGCAAATTCAATATGATTGCGACCACTATGGCGATGACTTGCCATTTTGGAGCACCTTAACGGACAGTGCAGGGCAAAGCCGCCCCCATTTGATCATACCGTATACATTAGAATGCAATGATATGAAGTTCAGCTCAGCGGGCGGTTTCAATACGGGTGAGCATTTCTATCAATATTTAAAAGACAGTTTTGATGTGTTGTATGCCGAAGGTGAAACTGCGCCAAAAATGATGTCGATTGGAATGCATTGCCGTCTTTTAGGGCGGCCTGGGCGCTTTAAGGCACTGCAACGGTTCTTAGATTATGTACAGTCTCACGAAAAAGTGTGGATTTGCAAACGTGGGGATATTGCTTTGCATTGGCAGAAAACGCATCGCCAAAATTAATCATAAGTATTTAAAAAAATAGGAGTTTAGCTCCTATTTTTTTGCTTTAAAAAAGCAAAATTTCATTTTTTAACTGATTTGGCATTGATATTGCAAAATAAAAATTTGAACAAATATTCAATTTTTAGGCGATTTAACAGTGCAACTTGCTGAATTTAATCAAGCATCTGAATCGGATGCAAAATCTTTTTTAAAGCACTGTGTGCAAATTAAAAGCTGGGTCAGTGAACTAACAGCGCAGCGACCTTATGCATCTGTTGAAGACCTGTTGATACAGGCAAAACAACAGACAAAAACTTGGCAGTGGTCTGAAATTAAGAGCGCTTTAGACAATCATCCGCGTATAGGTGAAAAACAGGCACAGTCCACTTTAAGCGATCAAGAACAGGATTTTTCTAAGCGTGAGCAGGCTAGCATTACCAGTGATGACGCAACACAGGAAGCACTTTTGGCAGGCAACACCGCCTACGAAAAAAAATACGGCTACATTTTTTTAATTAAAGCTTCGGGCCTAAACAGTGAAGATGTGCTACAGGCACTGCGTTATCGGCTGCTGAATGATCCAGATACAGAGAAACGCATTGTGCATCAGCAGCTGACTGAAATTGCCTTATTAAGATTAACGCAGGAGCTTAACGCATGATCAGTTCCCACATTTTAGATACCTGTTTGGGCAAGCCGGCAGCCAATGTAAAAATTGAACTTTTTAATGCTGATGGGCAGCTCTTAGGCGCTGCATTCACCAATGCAGATGGACGAGTTACCGACTTTGGCCTGACTGAATTCAGCGCCGGCACTTACAGCTTAGAGTTTTCTACAGCAACCTATTTTCAAGCTTTAGGACTGCAGACCTTTTTTCCAAAAGTGGTCATTCATTTTGATGTACAAGATGCCTCACAGCATTTTCATATTCCTTTGCTGATCAGCCCATTTGCGTATTCAACTTACCGTGGCAGTTAAGCGCTTCAATTGAAAATAAATGTTGAAAAATATAGGGGAATATAACAATGACAGAACACGAAAAAAGCATTTCACCAGAACATGAATATTTAGGTGCAGGCAAAAGCCTGGCATACGGTTTACAGCATGTGCTGACCATGTATGGAGGTATTATTGCGCCACCATTGATTATTGGTACTGCAGCGGGCTTAGAAGCGGCGCAAATCGGCTTATTGATTGCAGCTGCGCTGTTTGTCGGCGGCTTGGCGACCATACTGCAAACCATAGGCGTGAAATACATTGGCGCACAGCTTCCTTTGGTACAAGGCGTATCATTTGCGGGCGTTGCCACCATGATTGCGATTGTCACAACAGGTGGTGGACTTTCTGCAGTTTATGGCGCAGTGATTGTCGCTTCACTTATCGGTTTCTTTTTAGCGCCGTATTTTTCAAAAATTATCCGTTTTTTCCCGCCTATTGTGACTGGTTGTGTAATTACCGTCATTGGCCTGTCTTTATTACCCGTTGCCGTACGTTGGATGATGGGCGGAAACAGTAAAGCGCCTGATTGGGGCAGTGCAGAAAACATCAGCTTAGCGTTTTTAACTTTGGCGATTGTGATTGCGCTAAATTTAACCCGCAATGCAACGATCCGCCGCTTGTCTATTTTACTGGCAATTATCTTAGGTACTGTATTGGCTTATGCCTTCGGCTTTGGTGATTTTTCTAAAGTTGCAAGCGGCAGCTGGATTCAGTTCCCAAGTTTCTTTGCTTTTGGCATGCCGACCTTTGAACTCAGCGCAATTATTGCCATGCTGATTGTCACTTTGGTGATTATGACGGAAACCACTGCAGACATTATTGCTGTTGGGGAAATTGTAGATACAAAAGTGGATGCAGAGCGTATTACCAATGGTTTGCGTGCAGATATGCTCTCGAGTGCAGCTGCGCCAATCTTTGGTTCATTTATGCAAAGCGCATTTGCGCAAAATGTCGGCTTGGTGGCCATTACTGGGGTAAAAAGCCGTTTTGTCGTGGCTGCCGGCGGTATGATTTTAGTGGTATTAGGTATTCTACCCATCATGGGTCGCCTCATTGCTGCCATTCCTGTGCCTGTATTAGGCGGTGCAGGCTTAGTGCTGTTCGGTACAGTGGCTGCCAGCGGTATCCGTACTTTAGCCAAAATTGACTACAATGAACAAAAGAACTTAATTATTGTCGCGACCGCAATTGCAGCAGGGATGATTCCAATTATTGATCATTCTTTCTATGCAAATTTTCCAAAATGGGTGCAAACATTATTTCATTCAGGGATCAGCTCTACTTGCGTAATGGCAATTTTACTGAACATTGTGTTTAACCACCTCAGTCTGTTTAAACCCAAAGCGACTGTGAATGTGTCTAAAACATTGGTGAAAACACCACATTAAAGTACATGCGCTAGATTCATAACGAACACTTTAATACAGCCCACATTTTGTGGGCTTTTTATGAGGTCTAAAATTGGGTAGGTACTTTAGAATATGCACTGTTGATGCCGTGGAACGACAGACTGATATTTTAAACAACACAAATAGTTGAGATAAAAAAACAAGCACTAAAGTGCTTGTTTTAGATGACGAATAAATTTTAAAACAGCATGCTTTAAGTAGTACAGAGCTGAATTGGAGTAGCAAATTGAATCACATCACAATTCTGCCCTGTACCAATACGGTCAATCACCACAAACTGACTGGGTGCTTCAAGCGTCAGAAGAGGATGATGCCATGTACCTGCATGATAATTGACCCCTTGCTCACCATTACTGATAAACGCACGCAACTGACTTAGATCTGGTTGGTTGGCATCTAAAGCAGGGGCCACAACAATTAAAAAAATCTGTCCATGCATAGGAATAAAAGCCTGAGACCCTAAGGGATGGCGCTCTAACATGCAGATTGTACAAGGTAATACCGTAGATTTGATATTACGAAAAATACTAATGCCCGATTGAGCTTGGTCTGTTTGGGTCACAGCAATCGCATGATAGCGCTCTGTATGTGCATTATTGATATGGAAGAAATCTTGCTCTGCACATTGGATGACTTCACCAAAAGCGGCAAAGTTGGCCTTTGTGAGTGGTTCGATGTGAATTGTTTGAAGATCAAAAGGCATACTCATCACTTTTTATCCCGCAATTTTGCCCCAAAGACGTATACGACTAATGCCGCCATCTGGAATCATATTCACACGGATATGGGAGATTTTTTCATGCTCTAAAATTTCTGCAAGGAAAGTGTGGATATGATCCATCTGCATATCTTGCGCTTCCAGCAAGAAAGGCCAGAACATACTTTGCGGAATCAGCTGTGGATCTGTTGCATCTTCGATATACACTGCTTGAATTGAAACTTGCGCAGGGTAATTTCCTTTAAAATGTGCAGTATCAATTTCAATTTTATGAATTGCACCACTTTGGCCTAAAGCCAATATACACCAGTCAAAACCAGGAGCGCGGCGGCGTTTGGTTTCCCAGCCATCGCCCATATTTATGCCACGGCCTGGGTTAATTAAGTTACGTGGGTGCCCAAAATGTGCATCACTATATGCAATGACGCGACCGCCATTTTCAAGCGCCAGCAAATCTATCGTTTGTTCTACATCTTGTAGCTGCACTTCAACTGTGCCATAGGCTTTAAAACGTGCCACGCCACCATCTGGAAATATATTTAAACGTACATGGCTAAATAACTGCTGTGACTTAGCATGTAAAATATGATGCTGACTTGGGCCTAAAACAGAGTTATCTAAAAGGCTCACCCATTCTGCCTGACTCAGGTCGCCATCTGGTGCATAGCAGGCTTCGACCGAAGCTGAAGCTGGATAATTACCGGTAAAAAAGGTTGTGTCGATATCAAAGGCTTGAATACGACCGGCAACGCCTAATTGCACAATCGCCCAATCATAACCACTGTGGCGTTTACGGCGTGTTTCCCAACCATCCATCCATTTGCCATTGTCGTCAAATTTATCTTCGACAAATATGGGTGCTTCAAATTGAAGCATACGCTTAGCTTCTGCAAAAAAATCATCGGAACATTCCACAATTTTTGCACCAATACGGGCATCTGCTAAGTTCGTTAGTGTTTGTAATTGTGCAGGAATATCAAAAATAGGGGCGAATAATGTTGCCATTTATAAAAATCCATTCAGGTTTGATCGTTTTAAACATCACACTTGCATCATCTTGATGAATTTTGAACATTCGATAAAAACAAGCCTTACAAGGTGTTTAGAAGCACAGCCTGTGCCAACTTTTGTTTTTTTCAATCCGACTTGAGCAAAATGGCACGCTTTTCGCTTTTTATGACTCAGATGATGAAATAAATACCGGAGTTATAGATGGAAATTGCAATTATTGGTGCAGGCATGGCAGGATTAACCACAGGCATTGCACTGAAAAAATTTGGGCATCAAGTCAGTATTTATGAACAAGCTGAACAGATCTTACCAATTGGTGCCGCAATTTCCCTATGGTCAAATGGTGTAAAGTGTTTAAATTACCTTGGCTTAACGGAACAAGTAGAAAAGCTTGGCGGTAAAATGGACTACTTGGCTTATATAGATGGCCTCAGTGGCGATACCATGACGCAGTTCAGCTTGTATCCACTGATTGAAGAAGTCGGTCAGCGTCCATATCCTGTGTCTCGCGCAGATTTACAAAATATGCTGATGGATGAATTTGGTCGCGAAGATATTCATTTGGCCAAAAAAATGACGGCTTTTACCGAGCACAACGACACCGTCAAAATTCAGTTTGCAGATGGAAGCACAACCAGTTGCGATTTATTGGTCGGGGCAGACGGGACACACTCCATTACTCGTGCTTATGTATTAGGTGCACAGGTTGATCGTCGCTATGCCGGTTATGTTAATTGGAATGGTTTGGTCAATATTTCAGAAGAATTTGCAGCTGCAGATCAGTGGACAACTTTTGTCGGTGAAGGTAAACGTGTTTCACTGATGCCCGTTGCAGAAAATCGTTTCTATTTCTTTTTTGATGTGCCACTGCCAGTGGGTTTAGAAAATAACCGTAGCCAATATAAAACCTTGTTTAAAGAATATTTTAAAGGTTGGTGTGAGCCCGTACAAAAGCTGATTGAGGCAGTAGATGAGCAAAAAACCAACCGCGTTGAAATTCACGATATTGAACCTTTTGCAGATTTTTATAAAGGCCGTGTGGTCATTGTGGGGGATGCCGCACATAGTACGACGCCAGACATTGGCCAAGGTGGCTGCCAAGCCATGGAAGATGCGATTTACTTGGCGCGTGCCTTGCAAATTAATACTTTGGGGTTACAAGATGCCTTAAGACGCTATCAAAATAAACGAAATGAACGTGCCAATGAATTGGTACTACGTGCACGTAAGCGTTGTGATGTGACCCACATGAAAGACGAAGCCATTACCCGTCAATGGTATGAAGACTTAAAACAAGAGCAAGGTGAGCACATTATGAAAGGGATTATTGGTAATATTGTCGGTAATCCTTTAGATTGATGCTCTGACCGAAATGAATCATAAAACTAGTACTTGATACTGGTTTTATGATTTTTTTAAATTTTTATGAAGTGGATTTAATTCGTTCACCAGTTAAATAAAACGTTATTTTATATAACCTTGAGCTGATTTTTAATGATTTCGATTTGTTCGATCATTTGATTAATCATAATTTTAGATATTTTAGTGGTTTGACGCTTTGATGCTACACATAGTGCAATCGTTAAACGGTGAATCCCTTTTTCATGCAGGGGTTTAAAGATTAATTCGCCTGTTTTAATTAAAGGTAAGGCATCCATATAAGACATTAAGCCAATGCCTAAATTCTGCTTAATTAAAGCACTCATCATACGAATATCATTACATTCAATTTTTTGTATGGGTGTAAATTTATGATGTTTATACAAAGTATGCACATATTCACTAATCACTAAAGGCTCGCTGGGCATAATATGACGTTCGCTCAGCGTATCAGATAAATAAATTTTTTCTGCTGTGGCCAATGGGTGTGAGGGTGAAAGGGTATAGCCCAGTGGAATTTCAATAAAAGAGAGAATTTCTAATTGATGGTGACTTTGTGGGTTTAAAATAATGCCAAAATCGAGCTCAGCATCAATAATTTTTTTAGAAATAACCTCACTATTGTGAATACAAATGTTCATGTTAATCCATGGATACATTTGAGTTAAATCTTGGATACTGTCCAATACAAAACTGTCGTTGAGCGCAGAAATAAAACCAATATGAATATTACCCCGATTCAAACCTTGAATTTCATCAAAACGTATCCGTGTTAATTGAAATTCCTTTTGCCATTTAAGTAGGTCTGCATAGAGTAGTTCACCTGCAAGCGTAAGCTTTAAACCCTGTGGCAGTCTTTCAAACAATTCGACGCCTAGTTCTTCTTCAGCCAATACAATTTGTCGATGTACTGCGGAAACGGAGATAAAAAGTTGTTCTGCTGCTTTTCGTAAGCTTCCAGACTTCGCAACTGCTATAAAATATTCGGAAAATCGTGAAAAAGTAATCGACATAAAAATCAGTCTCAAAATTCATGCACTTGGCATATCGCTTAGGATCATCTATACGCTCTGTACAGGGCTAATGATGCATAAGCGATTTTTGTGCCATGTTGAGTTTTTTGAATGGTTTATTCAAATTTAATTCTAAAAATGAGAAAGCAATTTTGGAAATTTGCATTCTATAATGACAAAAACCATAGGCAAATTGAGAATTTGACAGTTCTACGCATTAGTTAGACCCACGCACTGCTGAGCAATCTGCTCTATGTCTGACAGACTTAATTCTAATTGTTCCCATTTGCACATTTGTTGCACAATCCATTTAAAATTATCAACTTGAGGTGCTTTTTGCACACCAAAGCTACGAATAATATTTTGAATCTTATAAAAACTTTCAACATGCAAATGATCAGAGCAACTAAAACGAATAATTTCACTGGCTTCGAGCATTTTCCATACCTCGTCCAGTCGATCTAAATGCGTTAAATCGTGCTGTGCTTTCTGTATTGCTTTCTTCACAGCTATAAGTGTGTTGGGATGTTGCAACGCCCATTCTTGTGTTGTGGCAAGAACCTTATCGGCAACTTTGGGAATAATCTGGCGACTTTCCGCAATAATTTGGCTATAGCCCTGAATCTGTGCCTGAATATTCCACGGTTCGCCAACGCAAAAACCATCAACTAACTGTGCGGCAATGGCTTCAACCATATACGGCGGTGGTAAAGTCGCTAAGCGATAGTTTTGGGCCAATTCAGTATTGGCCAGAGCTAGCCATTCACGTAAGCAATAATGATGAATAGACTGCTTAAATACATGTGCCAATTGTATTTTTTTACCGTCCTGAATGGCTTGGCTAATTTTGTTGGCAGAATCTGCAGGTGTATCTGTAGATGCGATATTCAACTCATAACACAACTGCTGACTTAAACTAATAAAAGCACGTGTTGTACTTAACACTAGTGAAGTTTGTAGCGGAATACCTAAATGATCGTCTCCTGTTGCAGCTGCAGGAAGCATCGCCGACAAACAATGTGTCGCATCTAATATACCAAATGCCATACGATCACGTAGACTGGCCCATGATGCTTCTTTAACCAAAGTTACTTCGAGACCTTGCTCGCTAAAATAGCCCTGATGCTGTGCCCAAAGTATTGCAGTGCAATCCAGTAAAGGTATATAGCCGAGCTGAATATCTGTTTTTTCTAAATCATTCATGATCGATCTTTAGTCCTTAAATTGAGTTTGAAGTAAGGCCTGTGCATCGATTAATCGACGTGCCATTTCACCCATGGTCATACGTTGGCTCATGGCATTTTTTCTGAGCAAAGCAAATGCTTTATCTTCTTCAATGTGATGGATTTGCATCAGCATCACTTTGGCTTTTTCAATGTCTTTACGGTCAGCCAATTTGCATTTTGTTTCATTTAAATCTTTGAGTAGTTTTTTATGCTTTTTAAATTGCTCAATTGAAATTTCTAAAATACTGTCTAATTTTACTGGATCAATGCCATCTACAATATAAGCAGTTACGCCAGCTTCAATGGCATTTTTAATGGTGTCCTTATGCGAATTTTTGGTAAAAAGCACAGTGGGTAAATCAAACTGACTTACGCAACTTTCAATAATGTCACGCTGTGGGTGATCCATATCTAAAAGAATGACATCGGCATGTAAGGTCTGTAGATCTGTAGTATTCAAATGATCAATCATCAGGCAAGCCACAACTTCGAAACTATGTTCGATTAAAGAGGACTTAATAAAAGATGCACGTTCTACATCATCATCGATGAGTGCTATTTTTAGTTTTGGCATGCAAAAACTCAGGGCCGTCCTGAAATGAAATTTAATAAGACAAGCAATTTAAATGCCAAGTGATAAAAGTCAGAACAAACTGAAAATTATATGAATTTTCAAAGCTTTTATGCCACAGCTTATACATGCCTGCACCTTTATAATGCAATGATGCATCAAGATTAAGCTATTTGAGCAAATGTTAATTTGGGGGAAAATGCAAAATTACATATTGTAATTAAGTTTTATCAAAACACTTATACACATAGTTAAAAATAAATTAATATTTAACAGTAACTTAAAATTACAAAGCCAAACTTGGCATGATGAGTGCATATACTCAAGAAAGTCAAAGACGACTTAAATAAAATTTGTAAGACGGCCAACGATGTCCGTTCTGATCGTTTCTGCTATGTCACTACATATCAGCAACTTGTATACGTTCAGTTCAGGAGTTGGAAGCTATGTCTTCAAATTTAAATGCTAAAAAAGCAACAAAAATAAGTCTTTTTAATTTCTCTTCAGCAGCGATGCGGGCCTTCCACATGAGTTGGCTCGCATTCTTTGTTTGTTTCTTTGCTTGGTTTGCTTGTGCACCTTTGATGCCTGTCATTGCTGGCGAATTTCACCTGACTAAAGATCAAATTGCCAATATCAATATTGCCGCAGTTGCAATCACGATTTTAGTCCGTCTGATCGTTGGGCCTTTATGTGATAAATACGGTCCACGTAAAACTTATACAGCATTATTAATCATCGGCAGTATCCCTGTCTTTGGCGTGGCCTCTGCAAATAGTTATGAATCCTTTCTATTTTTCCGCTTGCTGATCGGTGCGATCGGCGCAAGCTTTGTCATCACGCAATACCATACCAGCATTATGTTTGCGCCTAATGTGGTGGGTACAGCCAATGCGGCAACCGCAGGCTGGGGTAATGCAGGCGGTGGTGCAACACAAGCTTTAATGCCATTACTGCTTGGTGCACTCGTTATGTTTGGTGTAGAGCAAGCGATGGGCTGGCGTATTGCACTGATTGTACCTGGTGTGATGATGCTGATCGTGGGTGCAATGTACTGGAAATTTACCCAAGACTGCCCACAAGGTGACTTTAAAGAACTACGTGAACAAGGCGTTGCTGTTGGTTCAGATAAAAAAGGCGGTGTGGCCATTCTTATGCACGCTGCGCGCAATTATCGCGTATGGATTTTATTTGGCGCTTACGCAGCATGCTTTGGCATTGAAATCTTTATTCACAACATTATTGCGCTGTATTACGTCGACAACTTCCAATTCGGATTAAAAGAAGCCGGCATGGCAGCAGGGATCTTTGGTTTGTTGGCACTGTTTGCCCGCGCGCTCGGCGGCATTGTTTCAGACAAAGTCGCGACCACCAAAGGCTTAGATGGCCGTACCAAAGTTCTGTTTGCGATGATTCTACTTGAAGGCCTGTTTTTAATTCTGTTCTCGCAAATGAGCACACCAATATTCGCCATTCTTGCAATGACAGTATTCGCACTCTTCACCCACATGGCGTGTGGCGCAACCTATGCCTTGGTGCCATTCATTGACCGTGATGCTTTAGGCGGCGTTGCAGGCATTATCGGCGCAGGCGGCAACGTTGGTGCTGTGGCTGCAGGTTTCTTGCTTAAAGGGATGCTGGATATTCAAACCACGCTTATGGTGTTGGGCGGTCTAGTGGTTATTGCTGCAAGCTGTGTGCTGATGATCCGCTTCTCTGTAGAGCATAAAGAAAAAGAACAGCGTCTGTTTGAACAAGCTGTGAATGAAAGAAATCTAGCTGAAGCTCAAAACTAATACAAATAGCAGCCTAAGCGTATAGAGGCTTAGGCTGCGCAAAAGAAAATATTGCGGAGAAAGAATATGAAAATCATCATGATTGGTCATGGCATGGTAGGCCACAAGTTTATTGAATCTGTACTGGAACACGCAGGTGATGATGTTGAATTAACCATTTTAGCTGAAGAGCCGCGTCTAGCTTACGACCGTGTGCACTTAACTGAATATTTCAGCGGAAAATCTGTAAAAGACTTAACCCTTTGCCGTAGTGACTTTGCTGATGCATACGGTATTGATTTACGCCTAAGCACCAAAGCAGTTGAAATTGATCAGCGCAATAAAACGGTGACGACGAATCATGGCGATATTCTTTCTTATGACAAATTAGTACTGGCTACAGGTTCATACGCTTTTGTACCGCCAATTCCAGGCAATGAACGTGAAAACTGTTTTGTGTACCGTACCATTGACGACCTAGATGCTATCCGTGCTGCAAGCTTGAATGCAAAATCAGGTGTGGTGATTGGTGGTGGTTTGTTGGGGTTGGAAGCAGCGAAAGCGCTGCGTGATTTAAACTTAGAAACGCATGTTGTGGAATTTGCACCACGTTTAATGGCAGTGCAAATTGATGACTTAGGTGGCAAGGTACTGCGTACTAAAATTGAAAATTTAGGTGTAAAAGTACACACCCAAAAAGCAACGTCTTGTATTGAAGATGGCGCGGAAGCTAAACACGTCATGAAGTTTGGTGATGGTTCTGAACTTGAAACCGACATCATTTTATTTTCTGCTGGTATTCGTCCACGTGATGAATTAGCGCGTCAAAGCGGTTTAGCCATAGGCGAGCGTGGCGGTATTGTGATTAATGATCATTGCCAAACCTCAAACCCAGACATTTATGCCATTGGTGAATGTGCGCTTTGGCAGAATAAAATTTATGGCTTAGTTGCACCGGGCTATGACATGGCGCGTATAGCTGCAAAGCACGTTATGGATGAAAGCTGTAACGCATTTGCTGGTGCAGACATGAGCACCAAGTTGAAACTGATGGGTGTGGATGTTGCATCAGTTGGTGATGCGCATGCAATGACACCAAATGCTTTAAGCTATTTTTATGCAGACGAAGCGGCGCAAGTCTATAAAAAGATTGTGGTGAATGCTGAAAAAACTAAACTGCTAGGTGCGGTTCTAGTGGGCTGTGCAAAAGAATATAACGATCTTTTGCAAATGATGCTGAATGATCTGGATGTACCAGAAAGCCCAGAAAGCCTGATTATGCCGGGCTTTGCAGAAGCTTCAGGTAAAGCGGGCGGCAGCGGTGTAGATCTGCTGCCAGACAGCGCAACGATTTGCTCATGCAACAACGTATCTAAAGCGGATATCTGTTCTGCAATTGCGGATGGTTCGACTTCTTTAGGCGCACTTAAAAAATGTACGAAAGCTGCAACTGCATGTGGCGGCTGTGCACCATTGGTGACGCAAGTGCTTAAGTCTGAGCTGCAGCGTCAAGGTGTGACTGTAAATAATCATATTTGTGAACATTTTGCTTACTCTCGCCAAGAGCTGTATCACTTGGTACGTGTGAATGAAATTAAAACCTTTGATGATTTAATTCAGCAGCATGGTCATGGTTTGGGCTGTGATATCTGCAAACCGACAGCTGCCAATATTTTAGCGTCTTGCTGGAATGACTTTGTACTTAAACCAAGCCATGCAGGCTTGCAAGACAGTAATGACTACTACCTAGGCAACATACAAAAAGACGGCTCTTATTCAGTCGTGCCGCGTATGGCGGGCGGTGAAGTTACTCCTGATGGTTTAATTGCTGTTGGTCAAATTGCGAAAGAATATGGTCTATATACCAAACTGACAGGCGGTCAGCGTGTTGATATGTTTGGTGCACAAGTGCATCAGCTGCCTGAAATTTGGGAAAAATTGATTGCTGCTGGTTTTGAGTCTGGTCATGCATACGGTAAATCATTGCGTACAGTGAAATCTTGTGTCGGCAGTACTTGGTGCCGCTATGGCGTAGACGACTCTGTTGGTTTGGCGATCTTCCTAGAAAACCGCTACAAAGGCCTGCGTTCACCGCATAAATTGAAAATGGCAGTATCAGGCTGCACCCGTGAATGTGCTGAAGCGCAAAGTAAAGATGTCGGAGTCATTGCGACAGAAAAAGGCTGGAATTTATATGTCTGCGGTAACGGCGGTATGAAACCGCGTCATGCAGAATTGCTGGCTTCTGACTTAGACACGCAAACATTGATTAAGTATATCGACCGTTTCTTTATGTTCTACATTCAGACAGCAGACCGTTTACAGCGTACTTCGGTATGGCGTGACAATATGGAAGGTGGCTTGGATTATCTGAAAGATGTCGTTGTGAATGACTCACTTGGCTTAGCTTCTGAACTTGAGCGCCGTATGAACCATGTGGTTGGTACTTACCAAGATGAATGGCGTACTGCAGTGGAAGACCCAGAAGTACGTAAACGCTTTAAAACCTTCATTAATGCTAAGGCTGAGGCACAGCAAGACCCGCATATTCAGTTTGCTTCTGTACGCGGTCAAATTCGCCCAAAAACAGAATCTGAGCGCGATGTAAACCGTATCCCAGTTGTAGAAGCATAACAAATTTAGGTATTGGAACTTTTATTTCATTTACAGCCATTTCTAAGGTTTGGAATAAAAGTTCAGGAAGGATAAAGAATATGACAATTTTAAAAGAAATGAATGATCTAGAGTGGTTTGATGTTTGTGCCTTAGATGACATTACGCCAAATACAGGTGTAGGTGCTTTAATTGGCGATCAGCAAATTGCGATTTTCCGAGTAGGTGCTGAAAAGCGAGTTTATGCGCTGAGCAATCAAGACCCGTTTAGTCAAGCTTATGTCATGTCGCGCGGTATCATTGGCGACTTGCAAGGTGAACGTGTAGTTGCATCACCTATTTATAAACAGCATTTTAGCCTTGCAACGGGCCGCTGCTTAGAAGACAAAGACCAAAAATTACTGGTTTTTCCAAGCAAAATTGAAAATGGCCGTGTGCTGATCAGCCCAACTGCTCAAAAAACCTATATTACCAATAATGCGCCATCGTCCCAGCTGATGAAATTGGTTTTGGTTGGTAATGGTTTAGCTGGTATGCGCTGCTTAGAAGATTTGCTAGACATGGCGCCAGAGCGTTATGAAATTACGGTCATTGGTGAAGAGCCATGGGGGAACTACAACCGTATTATGCTTTCGCCAGTACTATCCGGTGATAAGACGATTGAAGATATTATGCTGCATCCGCATGCATGGTATGAAGGTAAAAACATCCGTTTTGTTGCAGGTGATGCTGCAGTACGCATAGACCGTCCGCGTAAGCAGGTTTATACAGAAAAAGGTTTAGTCATCGATTATGACCGCCTGATTTTAGCGACAGGTTCTAAACCTTTTATTCCGCCAATACTGGGAACTGATTTAAAAGGCGTTTTAAGCTTCCGTGATATTTATGATGTCAACAAAATGCTCGACTACTGCAAAACCAAGAAAAATGCAGTGGTGATTGGCGGCGGTCTATTAGGGCTAGAAGCAGCTTATGGTCTGAAACAGCGTGGCATGAATGTTACGGTACTGCATTTGATGGATCGTATTATGGACCGTCAGCTGGATGAAAAAGCCAGCCTGATGCTGAAGTCAGCGATTGAGCAAAAAGGTATTCGTATTTTGACCGCAGCGAATACCCAAGAGTTAATTGGGCAAGATGGTCATGTGACACAATTACGTTTGCAGGATGGCACGGTATTAGATGCAGATCTTGTCGTGTTTGCAGTTGGTATTCGCCCAAATATTGCCTTGGCACAAAGTACAGGGCTTCGCTGCGGACGCGGTGTGATGGTGAATGACACCATGCAAACTTTTGACCCAAGTATTTATGCCGTTGGGGAATGTATTGAACACCGCAGTCAAACATTTGGACTAGTTGAACCGCTTTGGGGACAGGCTTTCATTTGTGCATCACATTTGGCTGAACATGGCAGTTTAACTTTTAAAGCGCCAACAGTGCCTACACAATTAAAAGTAAGCGGATGTGACGTATTTTCAGCTGGCAACTTTGAACCGCAGGATGATTTTGAAGACATCATTTTGAATGATGAAAAGCGTCAAATATATAAACGCATTATTATTCAAAAAGATAAAGTCATTGGTGCAGTTCTTTTTGGTGATACAGAAGACGGTGCGTGGTATGCAGAATTGATTGCCGATGAAACACCAATTAGTTCAATCCGGAACAAACTATTGTTTGGTAAGAATTTTGCATTAAAGAAAGCAGGGTAATGGAACCGCTCTGATAAAAAAGAGACAAAATTTAAATCGTCATCGGCGGGCAATGGTTTTGCCTACTTTTCCCGAAAGAAAAGTAGGTCGAACCGAAAGTTAATCTTTAAATATAAACGTGAATGAAAAGACACCGATTTGAGCGTGTTAAGTGTTTAAGAAAGTTTGGAAAAAGGAGCGAGCAGAAGTGAATAGTATCCCGATGGTGGAACTGCCAAGCTCCACAGAAAACAAAATTAAAACAACGCAAACCACTTGCCCATACTGTGGCGTAGGCTGCGGTGTAACTGCTGAAGTAAATGAAACAGCACAAGGTAAAACGGTAATTACTAAAGGTGATGCGAATCATCCGTCAAATTACGGCAAGCTCTGTATTAAGGGCAGCAACTTAGCAGATACGCTCGGCTTAGAAACTCGTGTGCTTTACCCAATGATGGGGCGTAAAACTGAGCGTAAAGTGAGTACATGGGATGAGTCTATTGATGCAATTGCAAATAAATTTCAACAATGCATTGATCAATACGGACGCGATAGCATCGCATTTTATGTGTCTGGTCAGCTGCTGACTGAAGATTATTATGCGGTCAATAAGTTTGTAAAAGGCTATTTAGGTACAGCAAATATTGATACCAATTCACGTCTTTGCATGTCATCTGCAGTTGCTGCACATAAACGTGCTTTTGGTGAAGATCTTGTGCCAGCAAGCTATGAAGACTTTGAACACACTGACATGGTTGTTTTGGTGGGTTCAAATACTGCTTGGTGCCATCCTGTGCTGTATCAGCGCATAATGAAGGCCAAAGAAGAACGTGATTTATTTGTTGTCGTGATAGATCCGCGTTTTACCAGTACATGTGAAGCTGCAGATTTGCATTTGCCAATTTTACCTGGTCAAGACGTTGCATTGTTTAACGGCTTACTTCAGTACTTAGTTAAAAATAATTATAGCGATCTTGAGTTTATAGCGAATCATACACAAGGTTTAGCTCAGGCTTTGCAGCAAAGTGAATCAGAAGCATCTATCGAAGCTGTTGCAGAACGCACAGGTATTTCATTAGAAAAATTAAATATTTTCTTTGAAAAATTTGCCAAAACAGAAAAGGTCATGAGCCTATTTTCTATGGGCGTCAATCAGTCTTCACGTGGTGTGGACAAAGCCAATAGCATTATCAATTGTCATTTGCTGACTGGAAAAATTGGCAAATTAGGCGCAGCGCCGTTTTCAATGACAGGACAGCCGAATGCCATGGGTGGCCGTGAAGTTGGTGGCTTAGCCAATATGCTGGCAGCGCATTTAGACCTAGATAACGCAGCGCATCAGTCTTTGGTGCAAGAGTTCTGGCAAAGTCCATATATTGCCAACAAGGCTGGGTTAAAAGCAGTAGATTTATTTCAAGCTGTCGAAAGCGGGAAAATCAAAGCTATTTGGATTATGGCGACAAATCCTGTCGTGAGTTTGCCAGATGCAGATCAAGTCAAACGTGCGCTTGAGCAATGTGAATTTGTAGTTGTCTCTGATATTTGTAAAGACACAGATACCACACAATATGCAGATGTGTTGCTGCCTGCATTGGGCTGGGGTGAAAAAGACGGCACAGTAACCAATTCTGAACGCCGTATCTCACGCCAATCTGCTTTTTTAGATGCACCAGTGGAAGCAAAAGCAGACTGGTGGGCAGTCGCGCAAGTGGCGAAAAAAATGGGCTTTTCAGGTTTTAACTTTAATAATGCTCATGAAATATTCATTGAACATGCGAAATTATCTGTGTATAAAAATGCGCCTTTGTGGCAAAGAGCTGCAGCAGAACATTTCCGTTATTTTAACTTGCACGGTTTAACTGAATTAAGCTTAGAAGACTATAACCAATTTGCACCGACTCAGTGGCCTGTATGGCAAGCTGATCAAGCCGTTGATGCTGTTAGTCGTTTGTTTGCCCAAGGCCAATTCAGCCATGCAGATGCCAAAGCTAAATTTGTGGCGACAGCCGCAATTAACCCTGTACATCAGGTCTGTGGCGAATATCCATTAATTTTAAATACTGGCCGTATTCGCGACCAATGGCATAGCATGAGCCGTACGGGTTTATCGGCAAACTTAAGTACGCATCGTGCAGAGCCGTATTGTGAAATTCATCCGCAAGATGCCTTGAAGTTTGGTGTTAAAGATGGCGAATTGGTTGAAGTTAAATCCAATTGGGGACTGTGCATCTTACGTGCGCAAGTCAGCAGCAATATACGCCGTGGACAAGTTTTTGCGCCTATTCATTGGAATGATCAGGTAGCGTCCGATGCGAGAATTGGTAAAGTGGTTAACCCTGTGGTTGATGCGCTTTCAGGCGAACCTGAGTTTAAACATACACCTGTTTTTGTGCAGCCATTCTATACACAGTGGCAAGGCGTGCTGTACGTGCGTCAGGGCTTTGAACACATTGTGCAATCTACCATTCAAAACACGATTTGGTGGACTAAAGTCACTACAGCAAAAGCAACACGCTATGAACTTGCAGACCGTCAAAAATTTAGCGCCACGGTTGAACACTTGAAGGAACTTCTGCCTTTTACCGATGAAAGTTTTGAGTGGCTTAATTTACAAGATCAAACAGCTCACTTGAGTCATAGCATAGTACTTAAAGATGGCCAGCTTATTGCTAGTCTTTATATAGCACCTCAAGCTTTATTGCCTGATCGCGATTGGATTGCGGGGTTGTTTAAACGTGAGCGTTTAAGCGCCATGCACCGTAAGGCGCTGCTTGCAGGACAGCCAATGAGTATGAGTAACAGTGCAGGACCTTTGGTGTGCAGCTGTTTCAAAGTCGGCAAAAATATCATTATCGAAACCATCAAAGAAAAAAATATTAGTCATGAAAAACAAGTCACAGCTTGTTTAAAAGCAGGCGGTAACTGTGGTTCATGTTTAGCAGAAATTCGAGGGCTCATTAAAGCCTGTCAGATGGAGTATGCAGAATGAAAAAGAAAATATTTAAACAGGTTACATACCCGCAAACGGACTTAGTTATTTTGGCTGGAGGTCAAGCCCGACGCATGAACGGGATTAATAAACTCTTACATAAATTTGACGATGAAATTCAATTAATCAAAATTCATCAACATTTAAAAAGTCGTGTTGGTCAAGTTTGGGTCAATAGTCATCGCGATCATTCGATTTATGAACGCTTAATTCCATCCATTCAGTTTTTTAAAGATGATGAAGCTGGATTTCATGGGCCTTTGATGGGGATGAAAAGTGCATGGCAATACGTACAAGCTGACTATGTATTATTTGTACCCTGTGATGTGACTTATATTCCTAAAAAAGTCATTTCACGCTTACATCAGGCTATGCAACGCCATCCTTTATGCGAAGTTGCGGTTGTTGAAATTAACGGCAAGGCATTATTTCCATTTTGCTTATTAAAACGTAGCAGTTTGCCTAAAATATGCATGCATTTAGAACAAAATCAGCGCAGTTTAAAGCATTGTTTTGCAGAAATGCACATGCAATTGGCACGTTTTAAAAATCATGCACTATTTTTTCACAGCATTAATTCATTTGATGAGTTACAACAACATCAGCAGCTCAATTTTTTATAAACATTAAATACAAGTGATTAAATTACGCACATTTTCTGTGCAATTCACTTGATTGTAATTACGATATTTAAGCACTCACCCTCATGTAATGACTAATGTGAATAGTGTGTAGCTAAAAATAAAAGGGACATTGTTTCAAAAGTGTTTTGAAGTGTACTCATTTCAAAAATTACAAAAATATATCCCTGTTTTTAAACAATAAAAATTTATTTTTTAAAATTTAGAAACAACACTCAAAGTTGGAACACTTTTTGCTAAATAACTTGCAAGAAAATAGGGCATCTCAAATGAGCTGTTCATCTACAGCGCATTTGAATGCAATGGATTAGACGTATGCATAGCATCACAAAATTACAAGCGACTCCGTTCCAAGATCAATTTGGGCGGTACAAGCGTAAATTGCGTATATCGGTGACAGATCGGTGTAATTTTAAATGTGTGTATTGCATGCCTGAGCACCCTGAATGGATGCATAAACATAATTTACTCAGCTTTGAAGCTTTATACGCATTTTGCAAATTTATGGTACAACGCGGTATTGAGCAAATTCGTATTACTGGTGGTGAACCACTCATGCGTCAGGGAGTTGTTCATTTTGTACAACAACTACAAGCACTAAGAACTTTGGGTTTAAAACGAATCTCTATGACCACTAATGGTCATTATTTAAAGCAATATGCACAGGCCTTAAAACAAGCAGGCTTAGATGACTTAAATATTAGTTTAGATAGCTTAGATGCAACACAATTTCAGCAACTCACTCAAAGAAAACTTGCTCCAGTGCTAGAAGGCATTGCTGAAGCAAAAAAAGTAGGATTGAAGCTCAAAATTAATACTGTGCTGATGCAGAGTTTTAATAGCAATCAAATTATTCCCTTAGTGCAATGGGCCTTGCAACAACACGTTGAATTACGTTTTATTGAGTTTATGCCCTTAGATGGCGATAAAAAATGGACTCAACAAGAGGTCGTGTCCGAACAATACATATTAGAAATCTTAAGCAGCCAATTTAACGTACAGATTTTAGAAGGACAAGGCGCACAGCCTGCGCGTCAATACTTAGTGAATGGTCAAGCTTTGGGGATTATTTCCACCATTACAAACTCCTTTTGTGGTCGCTGTGACCGTTTGAGACTAAATGCGCAAGGCGAATTTTATAATTGTTTATTTTCACTGCAAGGGTTGAATATCAAGCAGGATATTGAGGCATTAAGTTTTTATCCTCAGCAAAATGGCACACTTTTAAATAGTAAATTGGCCTCTTATATTTGGCAAAAAGAACAAGGCTTTCATAGCTTAATGGCACAAAATCAGTCAAGCGGTCTTCGTAAAATTAGCATGCACATGATTGGAGGCTAAGCCGATGCATAGCATAAACATCTGTATAGAAGCTTTTGGTGCAATCGAAAAACAACTTCCTCAAGAACTGACTTTTGAGTGTGAGTTTAATGCCACAGTTGCAGAGGTCTTAAATATGATCGTGCAGACCTATCCGCAAGTTGAAGCAATGCTAGAGCGCTGTGCCTGTGCAATCGGCGAAGACATTATCTCTAGACAGCAACATTTAACGCAAAATAGCACTGTTGTGTTGTTGTCACCTGTCGCAGGAGGTTAAAACTCATGCTCAAAGATTTTTCGCGTATTCAAAGTGAATTATTTAACCAAGCGCTATTTGACACAATCCATGCTTTTCCAGAATGTGGTGGTGTGGGAGTATTTATTGGAACTGTACGTAATCATCATGATGGCAAAGCGGTAAAAGCATTGAAATATACCGCTTATGCACCTGTTGCCGAAAAAATGATTCGCCAAATTGAGCATGACATTCAAACAAAATACGGCGTGTCTTATGTAAGAGTGGTTCATCGAGTTGGGGCTTTAGATATAGGCGATACAGCAATTATTGCCATGGCCTATTCAGCGCATCGTCGTGAAGCTTTTCAAGCCTGTGAAGAAGCAGTAGAACGTGTAAAGCATGAAGTGCCCGTGTGGAAAGAAGAATTCTATATGGATGGCAGTAGCCAATATGTAGAAGGTTGCTGTATTCGTAAAGACCATGACCCCAACGCGCATACAGGATCTTTAATCACAGCGACACATACACACTGCTCACATCAGCATGATGAACACCATTTAAGCCAAGATATTGATGAATCAGCCAAAGTGCCTGTTTTCTATCAATGGCCTTTATAAATTTATAAAAATTTTAAATATATTTAAAAAACTAGATTGAGGAAATGCAATGAAAAATGTCGGGATGAAAGCTGAAAGCTATCGTACTGCAATTGCCACAGGGATACTTCATGCACCGGCACATTGCATTGAATTATTAAGAAATGGCAATACTGAAAAAGGCGATGCGCTAAAAACTGCACGGATT
Organism: Acinetobacter sp. WCHAc060006; assembly: GCF_004209135.1. Taxonomy (NCBI): domain Bacteria; kingdom Pseudomonadati; phylum Pseudomonadota; class Gammaproteobacteria; order Moraxellales; family Moraxellaceae; genus Acinetobacter; species Acinetobacter sp. WCHAc060006. The sequence continues at coordinate 326,323 of NZ_SGSS01000001.1, forward strand.
GCAGGTATTTTAGGGGCAAAACGTACTGATGAACTAATTCCGTTGTGTCATCCATTGCCCATTTACCGTGCAGATGTCGAATATCAACTATTTGAGGCGCATGTCGAAATTAGTGCAGTGGTCGAAACCATTGGCCCAACTGGGGTTGAAATGGAAGCCTTGACTGCGGTAAGCCTTGCAGGTTTGACTTTATATGACATGCTCAAACCGCACTGTGAACCAGAAGACTTATGTTTGGATCAGGTAAAGCTGCAGAAGAAAAAAGGTGGAAAATCTCACTTTAGTCGTGTGCTTAAAGAAGCTTTGTCCGCATCTATTATTGTGCTTTCAGATACTGTTGCTGCAGGTAAAAAACCAGATACAGCGGGGCAGAATGTTTTAGAAATTTTAGAAGAAGCAAATTTTAGCAACATCAGCTATCAAGTTATATCAGATAGTCCTGAACAACTTTTGGCTTTGGTTGAACAGCATAAAGCGCAATATCCGCTAATTTTAACTGTGGGTGGTACAGGCTTAGGTCCGAAAGATTTAACTGTAGAAACACTTCAGCCTCTGTTACAGCGTGAAATTCCCGGCTTAATGGAGGCTTCGCGAAGTTTTGGACAAAAGCGGACGCCTTATGCGGCTTTAAGTCGAGGTATTGCAGGCTATATTGATCAAAGCCTTGTCATTACCTTACCAGGGAGCCGTCAAGGTGCTAAAGAATCTTTAATTGCCATTTTACCCGCCTTGGTTCACTTATTTGATGTGCAAAAAAATATCCCTCATGCAGGAGGATATCAATGAATCAATCGGTCGGACATTTAGCCTGTGGTGCGGAAGCTGGATTAATTTCAATTGATCAAGCCTTGGCACTTATTTTTAAGAATGTACAAAGCCTAGGTACAGAAACGGTCGCTCTTTCTGATGCCTTAAACCATTTTCTCGCGGAAGCTGTATATTCAAGTCTTAATTTACCCATGTTTTCACAAAGTGCTGTCGATGGCTATGCAATTTGTGCGACAGGCGATGTACATGCACACACAGAATTTGAACTAGTCGGTGAACTACGCGCAGGTCAATTGGCAAATATTTCCCTGCGTGAAGGTCAAGCTGTAAGAATATTTACGGGTGCAGCAATTCCACAGCACACAACGACTGTTGCACGGCAAGAAATTGTACAAGCCTATGCAGATAAAATTGTGCTAAGCCATGATTTAGCCACACATACCGATATTCGAGATATAGGTGAAGAAATTGCACAAGGTCAGCGATTGGCAGAGCACGGTCAACAGCTGAGCGTCGGTGCTATCGCAGCCTTAAGCATCGCGGGAGTTAGGCATGTACAGGTTTATCGTTATCCGAAAGTTGCAATGGTGATTACAGGTGATGAAATTGCAATGGAGGCCAGCGATTTAGCTACGGGTAAAATCTTTGATGCCAATGCACCGCTCATTCAAGCATGGTTTAAAGCACGTAATCAAAAGGTCAGCATATTTCATGTAGCAGACGATGAAGGCGCGGTTTCAGCTTTATTCGACCAACTTAAAAACCAATATGACCTGATCATTACGACTGGTGGTGTATCAGTAGGTGATTATGACTTTGTCCGTCCTGTGGCCCTAAAGGTTGGTTTTGAACAAATCTTTTGGAAAATTAAGCAAAAACCTGGCAAACCCATGTTTTTTGCGCAATATACAGAGCGCAATTTGCATCATTGCTACTTGCTCGGTCTACCTGGAAACCCTGCTGCAGTTTATGTAGGCATGCAAATTTATGCATCCACTTTACTCAATGCGCTACAAAATCAACAACAACAACCGAACTGGTTTAGTGGGCAAATGACCCATGCGCTAAAACCTGATGCACGTGAACGTTTTTTACGTATGTCTGTTCAATTTGAACAAGGCATCCTTCGTTTAAGCAATTTAACAAAGCAACAATCACATATGTTAAGCAATCTAATGTATGCCAATTGTTTGGTACGTGTACCTGCCAACCAGAGCATACAGATTGGGCAATGTCTAAATGGCATTTTTATTTAATTTCTAAATACATCATGGCTATGTATAAGGGCTCACTCATCCTATAGGAATTACCAATGCGTTTACCTTCTACTCTCATCATAGGGTTGTGTGTACTGTCGAATATCACACACGCTGAAACTGTAAAAATATATGCTGCTGCAAGTTTAAGTAATGCAATTACAGATATTGCAACACAGTATCAAGCCAAGCACAGTGATGTGAAAATTGTTCCTGTGTTTGGGGCATCTTCTGCATTAGCCAAGCAAATTGAAGCAGGTGCACCCAGCGATATTTATTTTTCTGCAGACCAAGACTGGATGAGTTATTTACTCAAAAAACAGAAAATACAGGCAAACTCCATTCACACGCTCTTATCTAATGATTTGGTTTTAATTGGCCCCCGCACAAGTACGCTCAAAATAAAAACTGTACCAGAGTTTGCCTTTGCACAATCATTTCAGGGACATCTATGTACAGGTCAAATGGAATCTGTGCCAGTTGGCAAATATACCAAACAGAGTTTAATTAAATTAAATTGGCTCAATAGTTTGGCTGGCCGAATTGTGGGTACAGATGATGTACGTTCTGCATTGGCATTTGTAGAGCGTGGGGAATGTACCGTGGGTATTGTCTATCGAACAGATGCCATGATTAGCAAGAAAGTGAAAATACTCAGTGTGTTTCCAGCGAATAGCCACCATCCGATTGAGTATCCTGTCGCTTTAACCCTACAAGGTATGCAAAACAAAGATGCTGTAGCGTTTTATCACTATTTAAAAACACAAGAAACCGCAAAACACATTTTTAAACAATACGGTTTTAAGCGCTAAAGGCTAGGGTGATGTAATGCTAAGTCCTGAAGAGTGGAGCGCCTTATATTTATCGGCCAAAGTGGCTATGTGTGCAACGCTTTTTTGTCTGCCTTTTGCCATAGCCTTGGCTTGGGTACTTGCTCGGCATGACTTTTATTGCAAATTTTTAGTCGAAGCTTTACTGCAGTTACCAATGGTTTTACCCCCTGTGGTGCTGGGTTATATGTTGCTGATTGTATTTGGTGCAAATGGCTGGGTTGGGCAACTGCTTCAGCACTGGGGGATTCAGTTGGTCTTTAACTGGAAGGGTGCTGTTTTGGCCTCCATGATTGTTGCATTTCCTTTAATTGTGCAACCTATTCGTTTGTCTTTTCAAATGATCAACCAAGAATTAGAGCAAGTCGCAGGTTCTTTAGGGGCAAATCCAAGACAAGTCTTTCAAAGCATTAGCTTGGCTTTGGCCTTACCAGGTATTTTGATGGGTAGCATTTTAGGATTTAGCCGTAGCTTAGGTGAATTTGGTGCAACAATTACCTTTGTGGGCAATATTCCAGATGAAACACGCACCATACCAATTGCCATTTATTCACTTATTCAACAGCCCAATGGTGAGCAAGCTGCCATGCGTTTAGTGGTGCTTTCTGTTTGTATTGCCATGTCTGCCTTAATTGCAAATTATTATATTTTACAACGCTTTCAACGAAAGTTAGGAGCCTAGCATGCTTCGATGTGACTTCCATTTTCAATATGCAAATTTTGATCTACACGCTCAAATAGACATGCAAACACAACTGCTGGGCATTTCGGGGCCGTCGGGAAGTGGAAAATCAACTTTCTTAAAAAATATAGTGGGATTATTACAGCCCAAAGAGGGCTTTATTCAATTGAATGAACATCTGTTAGATGATGCACAGACCCAGTTACATGTGCCCATGCACCAACGCCGTATTGCGTTAATTTTTCAAAAAGCGTGTCTCTTTCCGCACCTTAACGTAATGCAAAATTTACAATATTCACTACGTTTTCAAAATACTGCCGAATGCAAATTTAGTTTTGATGAAGTGGTTGAACTCCTCGAAATAAAGCCACTCCTTAAGCGTCGTGTCAATCAGCTCTCTGGCGGAGAAGCACAGCGAATTTCAATCGGACGAGCGCTACTATCTTCACCAGATTTACTTTTGCTTGATGAGCCTTTAACAGGTTTAGACCGTAAATTAAAAGACCAAATTTTACCGTTTTTAAAAAATATTAAAGCGCAAACGAACTTGCCAATAATTTATGTCACACACCATTTAGAAGAACTCAGCTATTTGGATGCACAGGTGATGTATATGGATCACGGAAAAATAACTTAAGACACATCAATATTTCAAAATTGGACAGATACACATGGACTTTTTACCAATTTCACTCAAACTGCAACATCAACCTTGTTTAATTGTCGGTGGCGGGGCCATTGCATACCGTAAGGCACAACTTTTGGTGAAAGCAGGGGCAATTATTACAGTAATTGCACCAACGATACATGATGATTTATTGGCATTAGTAGTCGCGTCTAAAGGTCAATATATTGCCCGTGAATTTCAAGCCGATATTGCGCTTACAGAATATCGGTTGGTGATTGCTGCCACGAACTTGCATGCATTAAATGCAGAAATATATGCCTTAAGTGAATGCCAAAATGTGTTGGTTAACAGCGTGGATGACGTTCCACATTGTCGCTTTATGTTACCTGCAATTATTGATCGCTCACCTTTAATGATTGCAGTGGCCAGTAATGGGACTTCCCCAGTACTCACCCGACAAATACGCACTCAACTTGAATCAACAATACCGCATGAGCTTGGGCGTTTAGCAGAATTTTCTGGAAAATGGCGTAGTGCTGTAAAAGATAAAATAAACACCGCAGATGAACGCCGTATCTTTTGGGAAAACTTGTATGCTAGTCCTCTACGAGAACAGGTTTTTAGTGGCAATATTGCTCAAGCAGATCAACTGATTACTGAAGCTTTAAAACATTGGCAAAAACCGAAAGGGGAAGTCTATTTAGTAGGTGCTGGGCCAGGTGACCCAGAGCTATTAACACTCAAAGCCTTACGTTTAATGCAACAAGCGGATGTGATTATTTATGATCGGCTGGTTTCTGCACCCATATTAGAACTATGCCGACGCGATGCAGAAAAAATCTATGTCGGGAAAGCGCGCTCTAACCACAGTGTACCGCAAGAAGGAATTAATGCTTTATTGGTGAAATATGCTTTAGAAGGCAAACGTGTTTGCCGGCTGAAGGGGGGCGACCCCTTTATTTTTGGTCGTGGTGGAGAAGAATTACAAGAGCTTTGCGAGGCAAATATTCACTTTCAAGTGGTACCTGGTATTACCGCAGCCTCGGGTTGTTCTGCTTATGCAGGTATTCCCTTAACGCATCGTGATTATGCACAGAGTGTTCGCTTCTTAACAGGACATTTAAAAGAAGGCTCTCCCGAGTTGCCGTGGTCTGAATTGGTGTATGAAAATCAAACACTGGTACTGTATATGGGTTTAATGGGGCTAGAAACCATTTGCCAAAAACTTATTGCGCATGGTCAACGTGCTGATATGCCAGTGGCGCTCATTTCAAAAGGCACCACACCTGAGCAAAAGGTAGTGGTCGGAACATTAGCCGATATTAGCGCTAAAGTGCTTGAGCATGAAATTCAAGCACCCACACTTACGATCATTGGTGAAGTTGTCAACTTACGCGAACAACTCAATTGGCAGCATCAATTGAAACAGCTGTAAGACTTTAAAACTGTTTGTTTGCCTAAGCATAGTTTCACTGATTTTTCGATGGTACTGTTATTAGGCAATAGACATGCCTTTCACTTCAAAAGCGGTTTAAACGATTAGCAAGGCGCTAGATTCCTGCTCATAAAGCGTATATTGATGCACATAACCAAGGCCAATGTTCAATATGTCAAAATTGATTGAGTGAAGATTTAAAAAACTCGATCAATTGACCGAAAATGCACTTGTTATGCGCCATAAAATTGTCAATACTCACGCCCTAAATTTCAGTCTTAAAACTTTATTAAACCACTACAGTTTAAGGTCGGGTCAAGTTGTGAAAGCGTATCCTTTTTCATTATCTCAATTACAAAAAGCATTATTGGCCGTAGGCGCACTTTCAAGTCTAGGACTGAACGCTACGCTGACACATGCAAATGAAGAGCAGCCACAACAGTTAGATACGATTCATATTAGTGCACCAACTAATCAAGTACTGAAAGAAAAAATTAACTTAACAGGATTTCATCAAGAAAATCTGATTGACATCCCAGCATCCATAAGTCGTATTAGTGCCGAAACTATTGCAAATCAACAAGCTAAAACACTGGCAGATGTGGTAAAAAATGACGCTGCTGTAGGTGAGGGTTATGCGCCCATTGGTTACTATGCCAATTTTGTCATGCGTGGTTTTTACCTTAATCTTGGCTCTAGCTATTTAATGAATGGCAATTTACTGCGTGGCGAGCAAAATATTGCACTTGAAAATAAACAGCAAGTCGAAATACTCAAAGGGATTAGTGCAATACAAAGTGGTATGTCTACACCGGGCGGTGTGGTTAATTATGTAACTAAACGCCCTGAGCATATACGTGCACTGACTTTAGATGCAGATAGCTATGGTGGTCACCGCATTGCAGCAGATATGGGAGATTTTTTTGGTACAGAACAGCAGTTTGGTTACCGTTTAAACCTTGCCAAAGAACAAATGCATCCCAATGTAGAACATGCTATTGGTCAACGCCTGTTTGGTTCATTGGCTCTTGATTGGAAGGTTTCTGACCGCTCAAAACTTGAGTTCGATATCGAATCACAACGTCAGCGTCAACGCTCCGTACCGGGATATCAGCTTTTGGACAATGCGACTGTCCCTAGTGATGTGAGTTGGGATCGTTTATTGGGTTATCAAAGCTGGACTAATCCCGTAACCAATACCAGTTTAAACAGTAATTTAAAATTTAGTCATCAAATTAATGATTTATGGAATGCTTATGCCAATGCATCACAAAGTCGTACTGTAGTGGATGATTATTCGGCTTTTCCATGGGGATGTTATGATGCAATATGCCAAAGTACAGGCTTTGGCAATACCTTTGACCAAAATGGTTACTATGATCTTTATGATTACCATAGCCCGAACGATAGCTATTTAAGTAATCAATTTAAGACTGGCTTAAATGGTCAATTTGCGACGGGCGATTGGCAACATCAGTTAAATGTAGAGCTGACACATACCTACAAAAGACATGCACAATATGATGCAGTTAATGAATGGATTGGTACGGGAAATATTCATCAAAATGTGGGGGATGTTACACCTACAACCGTTAGCTTAGGCAATCATTATAAATCTTTAGATAGCAAACAAACTGCGTTAAATATTTCTGATCTCATTGATTTAAATGCAGAATGGTCAGTACTTGCTGGCGGAAAACTGCTTCATTTAAATGAACAAGCATTTGATGCAACACAAACCCAATTACGTGATACAGACATCAATCGATTCTTGCCTCAGCTGGCATTGATGTATCAACCTTGGCAAGGCACACATATTTATGCATCTTATGCTAAAGGTTTAAGTGATGGTGGCCAAGCGCCATGGTTTGCCAACAATAATTTTGAAACATTAGCCCCAATTTATTCCACGCAATATGAGTTAGGTCTAAAGCAACAATGGCAAACATTACTTTTCACTGCTGCACTGTTTGACTTAACCCAAGACCATCAATATACCAATACTGCTTTGGATTTTGTCACGCAGGGTGAACAACATAATCTTGGGCTTGAGCTGGGCTTGCAAGGCAATGTTTCACCTAATTTAGAGTTGGCATCCAGTGTAGCCATTACCCGCGCACGTTTAAAAGGCACGAATACCTTAGAAAATGAAGGCCATCAAGCTCAGAACGTACCTAAATTACGCTTTGCTAACCATTTGACATATCGCGTAGCGCAAGTTGAAGGTTTAAAGCTTTTGGTGGGCATGCAATACAGCGGTCGAAAAAATGCCAATAAGCTGGGCAATGTATCTGTGCCAAGCTATACCTTATTTGATTTAGGCGCGATATATCAGTTTAAAACCAATGACTATGCACATTCGGTACGCTTAAATGTAGAGAACGTTTTAAATAAAAAATACTGGCGTGATGCTGGAGCATACTTTGGCGATGATTACTTATTTTTAGGCACACCACGTACAGCGCAGTTATCGTGGACTGTGAACTTTTAACTTCGTTAATTTAAGTATTTAAAATATGTCTCATCAGCAATTTGGTGCGATGTAAATAAAATTATTAAACATTGAATTGAGCAGATGGGGTGTAGACTACCATCTGCTTTCTTCATTTCATCTGAAGAACAACAAATTTGAATAGGGTCTCATCTCCAATGAATGCGACACCTAGCGTCAATTAAGGAGAACATGGATGCAGCTTAAAAATTCTGAACTGCTTAAAACACAAATTTATATTAATGGCGAATGGTGCAATGCATCTGATGGTCAAAATTTTGCTGTGATCAATCCAGCCACTGGTGAAGAAATTGCACGCGTGCCAAGTGCCAGTACTGAACAAGTAGAACAAGCGGTAGAAGCTGCAGAAACAGCTTTAGTTTCATGGAAACAAACGACTGCCAAAGAACGCTCCACTTTACTGCGCAAGTGGTTTGATTTAATGATGGCGCATCAAGAAGATTTGGCTGTCATTTTAAGTACAGAACAAGGTAAACCACTGAGCGAAAGTCGTGGCGAAATTGCGTATGGCGCAAGTTTTATAGAATGGTTTGCCGAAGAAGCAAAACGCACCTACGGCGATGTGATTCCACACGACAAACAAGGTCGTCGTTTGGTTGTTATTAAACAACCGATTGGTGTTGTTGCAGCCATTACCCCTTGGAACTTTCCCAATGCCATGATCACACGTAAAGTCGGTCCTGCATTGGCTGCAGGATGTACTGTTGTCATTAAACCTGCCTCTGAAACACCATTATCTGCATTGGCCTTGGTTGCACTCGCAGAACGTGCTGGAATTCCAAAAGGTGTAGTGAACGTGGTTACAGGTAGCTCACGAGATATTGGTGCCGTGCTGAGTTCACATCCAGCTATCAAAAAAGTTTCATTTACTGGTTCAACAGCGGTTGGTAAGTTATTAATGGCACAATGTGCAACCACCATGAAAAAAGTGAGCATGGAACTCGGGGGGAATGCACCATTTATCGTATTTGATGATGCTGATCTTGATAAAGCGGTGCAAGGTGCAATGGCGTCTAAATTCCGTAACTCAGGCCAAACCTGTGTATGTACCAACCGTATTTTGGTTCAAGACAGCATTCATGATGCCTTTCTTGCAAAATTAACTACTGCTGTAAATCAATTAAAAGTTGCTCCAGCATTTGAAGCAGGTGCAGAGCAAGGGCCATTGATTAATGAAAAATCAGTGGAAAAAATTGAACAACACATTGCCGATGCTGTCGCAAAAGGTGCAACGGTAGTGACTGGCGGTCAGCGCCATGCTTTAGGTCATACCTTCTTTGAACCTACAATTTTATCTGGTGTGACTCAAGCGATGTTGGTTGCCAAAGATGAAACTTTTGCGCCACTGGCTCCAGTATTTAAATTTAGTACAGATGCAGAAGCGATTCAGATGGCAAATGATACCGAATATGGTTTAGCTTCTTATATTTATACCAATAACTTAAGCCGAGCGTGGAATATTTCAGAAGCGCTAGAGTATGGAATGGTTGGAATTAATGAAGGCCTCATTTCTACGGAAGTTGCGCCTTTTGGTGGTATTAAAGAATCAGGGACTGGCCGTGAAGGTTCTAAGTACGGCATTGAAGACTACTTAGAAATTAAATATATGTGTATTGGTATTTAAACGCCGTATCTCAAATAAAAATAAGGATCTCATGATCCTTATTTTTCATTTAACTCAATGCATTTACATATACGAAGTGGCAAAAATCCACTGCAAATATCTACATTAGAACCAATCAATCTGCATATTTGAACAAGTCGTATCAAACTGCATGAGTAATTTTGCATAATGCTCAATTTCTGGTAATTCCCACTGTATATAATATTGTGCAGCCTGCAATTTACCTTTCAGGAAGCTAATATCTTCATGATTTTCAGATTGTCCATAAGTCATAAGTGCCTTATTACTCATTTCTAACCAAAGCCATGCCACAATCACTCGGCCCATCATTTCTAAAAATAGTGCTGAGTTTGCCAAAGTTTCATTCACTTTGCCTTCGTGTAAAGATTGCCCCAAAACAGCAATTGTTTGTTGTAGCGTATTTAAATGCACTTTGAATATTTTGGCCAAAGGTGCAACTTCTTCAGAGGTAGATGCCTCCAAAGTTTGCTGAATACGTTGAAGCAATAACTCTAGGCCACGACGATGATGTTGCCAAAGTTTTCGGCCCAATAAATCTAAAGACTGTATACCAAAAGTGCCTTCATGAATCGGATTGAGACGATTATCTCGATAGCACTGTTCTACAGGGTATTCTCGAGTGTAGCCTGCGCCACCCAGCACTTGAATGGCTAAATCATTGGCTTTTGGCCCGTATGCAGAAGGAAACGATTTGACTACTGGTGTAATCAGGTCTAATAAAATGGCACTGTCTTCATTGCCATTGACTTGGTGTTCATCAATTAAACGTGCAGCAAATAAACAAATCGCAAGAGAGCCTTCAACATAGCTCTTTTGGGCCAATAACATACGCTTTACATCCGCATGTTCAATAATATTAACTGGTTTTGAGTGGCTAGTTTTATCTGTAGGTAAGCGTCCTTGCGGTCGATTTTTAGCATAGGTTAAAGATTCTAAATAACCACGATAACCAATCATGGATGCGCCAAGTGCAACACCGACTCGAGCTTCATTCATCATTTTGAACATGTATTTAAGGCCATGGCCAGCCTCACCAATTAAATAGCCAACACAATCATCATTTTCACCAAAACTTAATACGGTTGAAGTTGTGCCACGGTAGCCCATTTTATGCAGTAGGCCTGCTAAATTAACATCATTGGCTTCGGCTAATGTGCCATCGGCATGTGTGCGAATTTTTGGCACAATAAATAGAGAAATGCTTTTGGTCCCACTAGGTGCATCTTGAATACGGGCAAGTACGAGGTGCACTATATTTTCAGTAATGTCTTGATCTCCACCAGAGATAAACATTTTTTGACCTTTAATTTTAAAAGTACCATCTTCCTGTGGAATTGCTTTGGTGCTTAAATCACCTAAAGAAGAACCTACATCTGGCTCAGTGAGCGCCATAGTGCCTGAAAAACGACCATTCAGCATGGAGGGTAAAAACATTGCTTTTTGTTCTTCTGTTGCAAAGGCATGAATTACATTGGCCGCCGCCGAAGTTAAAAAGCAATAGGCCACAGTCGAAGGGTTCGCTGACATAAAAAAGCATTACAGGCCATGTTTAAAAGCGTAGGTAACTGCATACCACCATCAGCATAATCATGTTGTGCGCATAATAAGCCTGCATCGGCAAATTGTTTCCATGCAATTTTAACTTCATCAATGGTAGTAACTTTTTTACCATCAAATGTGGGTTCATGATGGTCTGCTTTTGCGTTATGTGGTGCAAAAAAGTCTAAGGCGATGCCATGTGCTGTATCTAATATACTGTTAAAAGAGCTTCTATCATGGTCTTGATAGCGCGGAAATTCTGTTAATTGCTCGGCATTAAATACCTGATATAAAAGAAAGTCCAAATCTTTAAGCTGAATTAAAGGCCCCATGTGCATCATCCTGAATCGTATTGTATATACAAAGATTAGCAGTTGAATTTTAATTTGAGGATTGTCAATATTGACATCTATGGATGAAAAAACGACAAGATATGATCAAAATAGCCGTATTAGGATTTAATGGCGCCTTGGCATCAGCCATTACAGGCATTGTTGATATGCTGAGCTTAGTCGGTGTCAGTTGGCAAAGAATACAAAATATCCCTGTACATTCTTTATTTCAGGTGAAAATTTCTAGCCCCAATGGGCAACCCTTGGATTGCATTAATGGTATGCACATTGCGGTTAAACATAGTTATGCCGATGTGATGGATGCGGATGTATTTATTGTACCAACCATTGGCCGAGAAATTATCCAAACCCTAGAAGCCAATACGGCGCTCATAACGTATTTAAAAAACATTCCAACACCTCAAAAAAGTATTGCTGCCAACTGCACAGGCAATTTTTTTCTAGCAGAAGCAGGCTTACTGGATGGGAAAACTGCGACCACCCATTGGGGCTATGCTGAGTTTTTTAGCCATCGTTATCCTTTAGTCCATTTAAATAGGAACTTACTTATTAGCCGAGATGGTGAAATTTATTGTGCAGGCGGGGGCTTAGCTTGGTTTGATTTAGCCTTACATTTAACTGAGCGTTTTTATGGAATAGAAACAGCGATACAGACAGCAAAGGCTTTTGTTTACCATCGAGACGCTTTGCAAACTTCTTATTCTTTACTCAATATTGCCAAAGCGCATCAAGATCAGTTGGTTAAAAAAGTACAAATTTATTTGTCTGATCACTTAAAGCAAGAACTCAACTTTGATGACGTTGCAATGAAGTTTAATGTGACCAACCGTACCTTGATTCGTCACTTTAATACGGCACTTGGGCTTTCTCCACATCAGTACTTATTGGCTTTACGGATAGAAGCTGCACGTAAATACCTTGAGGAAACACAACATTCTATAGAGCAAATAATGCAACACGTCGGCTACAGCGATGCCAGCTCATTTAGACGATTATTTAGAAAAAAGACAGGTTTAACACCTGTTGAATATCGCAGACATTTTAGTCGACAAATTATACATCGCTAATATGATGATGCATGTTATGGATGATTAACACAACCTGTTCATAGAAATAAATAAACTTCTCGCTTAAGCGACAACAGCAAATCACACATTGAGTCATAGACCACAACATTTAACGCAATGTGTGATTGAAATAAATCCATATTTTTATTTTTTTCGTATATTTTCACCCATTTTCAGTACAGGTTTCATCATGCTGTGTTTAAAGCGGGTGGCAAAATTTGCTGATGAAAATTGTTTTAATTCAGGAATGTTTTGTTCCTGCCCAATTTTAAATTGCGGAAATAAACTCAATGCATTATTACGCAGTATTTGATGTTTCATATCTGCATCAAATACTTTCAGCTCATCAAAATTTTGTTTTTGAATGATCGACAATTGCTTAGGTGCAAAAGGAAAATCACTGCCAAAAAGAATATGACTTGGGTCGACCAACTCACTCAGTGCTGCCATAGCATAAGGTGATGGTGACAGCGCCGTATCAAAATAAAAACGGCGGATATAGTGTAAAAAGCCTTGTGGGGTCTTTTCCGCCATTTCCGGCATCATATTGCAAAGTGAGACGCGCCAAGCCACATAAGGTAGGAAACCTCCAGCGTGTGCCAAGATCCAATTAATTTTTGGAAAGCGTTCTAATACGCCAGAAGCAACCAGATTGACCGAAGCACGTGTGGTGTCGCATAAAAATTCTAAAATAAAACCGGGAATATTCAAATTGACTTGATTACTCGAATCATGAATATTGGGGTGAATAAATACCGTCGCACTGCGTTCATTCAGCACATGCATCAACTCTTCAAGTTGTGCATCTCCCAAAAAAATACCTTCAGTACTGCCCAAAAGCACAATACCATCGGCTTTCAGTACATCTAAGGCATATTCAGCTTCTTTGCAGGATTGCTCGGTAAAAGGCATCGGTAAGGTTGCAAAGGAACCAAAACGGCTTGGGTATTTTACTTTTAGCTCTGCAGAAAATTCATTACAAGCACGGGCAAGATCACAAGCTTCATCAAGATTGCCTAAATAAACCCCAGGTGCAGACAAAGAGGTGATCGCTGTTTGTGTCCCAATCAAGTCCATTGCTTCCAATGAGCGTTCTGCATTCCAAGGCGGTAATGGTGCACCTGCAACTTTATCGATGCCATGTTTTTGCATAGCTGCGGTAAAAGCAGGCGGGATCAAATGATGATGCACGTCAATATTCAAATTATGTTCAGGTATTTTTGACATTGGATGTCCTTATCTTTTTGATTGCAACTGTGCAGGTATTATTAATTTCGTTTTTAATTTGGCGGTTTTTAAAAGAGGATGTGTTGCAATGAAATGACAAGCACATCCTCTATTTTTAATGCTTTAGAAGCGATAGCCCATTTTCAGCATATAGCCAATTGCGGTGTTATCGGAGTAATCAGCCACTTTAGCAATTTCTTCCATCCCCGGAATAACGAAAGAAGATGAATGACCATTAGCATCACCAAGCCAGAAATATTTCACACCGCCTTGTAAAAAGTAATTCGGTGCTGGATTGAATTGCAGTCCTAATCCCACAGCCGTGTAGCCTTCAATCGGTCCAAGCAGGGATGCTGGATTACCTGCGCCGCTGTCCCATGCAGCATTCACAACGCCTGACCATTGATCATTAAATTTTCGTGCAAGGCCGACATCGACAGAAATTTGGTCTTTATCGTATTGCACCAACTTCAAGTCATGACCCATTGCAAGCGCAGTCACCGCACCAAATTGATAGGGCTGAATATCAAATTTTTTCCAATTGACCCAACGAGTGTTGGCATAGACGACCGTACTTGGATTAATGGCTGTACGAATATCTAAATTGACAGATTGCGGTGTGGAAGTTTCACTTTGCTGTTGACCGACCAAAGCAATTAGTGCCAGAGGAACAGTCGCTGGAAATTCTTCTACGGATTGTGCCTTATGGTTTATTTCAGAGCGGTAAGTCAGTGAAGCTAAAAAATGTATTTCAGGAATACGATAAGCTGCACCAGCTAACCAACCGATTGCATGGTCTTCGCTGGTACTTTGCTTATAACCTTGCAATGTACTAAATGCATTGCCATGTAATTCAACATTACCCTCAATGGTTTGGTAAACCGGTGCTGCGTAAAGATTCCAGTTTTGATTGGGCTGATAACCAAATAAGAAGGATAAATTCTGTGTTTTAACTTCTGCTGAAGTACCGCCATTTGGCCCGCTAAATGTGCCATTCGCACGTTGCGGATATCCAATATCCGCCCCAAAAGGCTGATCATAAATCAGACCGAAAGAAAACTGCGGGGTGAGTTGTAATTTCAGTGCCGCATTATAGTAGGTGCTTGAGTTGGTAAATTGTCCTGTATCCGTATCTGTCCCTGGAATGGCATACATCGGGCGAATTTTTCCTGAAACATCTGCATCCAGTACAGCAAGGGATGCTTCAGCATAGTTTCCGTCTTGTAAAAAGGCACTGATAGATTGTCCTGCACGATCCAGCGCTGCCGCATGTACTGTCGAAATACCCGCACATAAAATTGCAATCGAGAGCGATGTTTTATTCAAGTTTTTCATCATTTTATTCCCTTATTCTCTTTCCGTTGAGTGATACATATTGTTTTACTAATTTTTTAAATCTTTTTATTCACGGAGCTTTTGAGCGTATTCAGCCCATCTTCAAATGCTTAATTGTTTTTGGATAATGCCAACCTCAATTGCATGAAATTTTCGAATTTCCGTTTCGGCAAACTTTGCAATGACTTTATGAATCAGTGGCACAGATATATCTAATTTCCATTCTTGCTGAATTTTGATGTTGTTCTGTGCTTCAAGCAGTTTGGTCTTAAAAGTGACAATCCCTGGAAGATTGGCTTTGAGTGAAGACTCAGAACTGAGTTTTTCCAAATCCCAAAGGTCATTGCGCTGTAAACGAAATGCGCCTTTTAACAGCTTGCGAATGATGTCAGGGATGTCTAAATCCAAATTGTAAGCACGTTCTAAGCGATAGTTTTGCCCTGAAATTTCTGAAAGCTGAATATCTAATTCAGTACAGGGAATGCGCTGACAAATATCTTCGTGAAAAGCAGGGCTTTTAAATTTTTGCTTGGCCTGCGTGATATTGATATCACGCAGTTCAGACTCAATTGTGAAAAAATAATCCATTATGTTTTCCTTGATGTGATGCAGTTAAAACAATAAATATCCTTAAAATTTCAACATCGACTTTCCAATGAACTATGTTCAAGGGTTAAGGCTTTTCTTTAAGCAATACGATGCTTTTGTCGTCCCAAATCAATCTTGCCATCTGCGCTTTGAATCGATGATTCAACTTCATCGCCAATGCACAGGTATCGGCCATTACTTTTTTGTTTTTGAATAAAAATTTGCCATTTCTTTTGTTCAGGCAGAAGAGCAGAAACTTTGACTAAAAGCGGTGAAGGGATTGACAGCGCACAGCCTGAAGGTGTCCCGGTCATCAGCACATCGCCGGCATTAAAGTTCACAAACTGCGACATTTCTGACAAAGTTTCGGCAGGTTTGTACACCATATTGCGGGTGGAGTCTTGCTGACGAGTCTGCTGATTGACTTTTAAACTCAGTTCAAGCTGGTCTAAGTAATGCATTTCATCTGGTGCTAATAAGCACAGCACAGGACCAAGCGGGCAGAATGTGCGATAGCTTTTACCTTTGTAAAATTGGGTTTCTGGAATTTGCACATCGCGTGCAGAAATGTCATTGCCAATACAGATACCTGCCACATAGTCATGCAAGTTATACGCATTCACGTTGATTTCCGTACTGATGTCTTGTTTCAGCACCAAGCACAGCTCGATTTCATAGTCCAGAAGCTGTACATGTTTGGGCTTTATAATTTCACCTGTAGGTGCATGAATCGAGGCACTGGATTTGGTGAAAAACATATTAAATTTTTTGGCATCGGGGTCCATGCCTGAATCAATCATGTGCTGGCGGTAGTTTGCACCTTGGCAAATGATTTTTTGATTGGAGGTGATTGGACTGAGCCATTGCACTGCAGATGCGTCAATCGGTGCATCTATGTCGATGTTGCTACAAATATGATCTAAACCCAATTGGATTAAATCACCTGTGTTAGAGATTTTTTGAAGTTCAGGTTTTAAGGTGAAGTAAGCGCTGTCGACTTGTACGCCCCAAAAGCTTGCATTTTTTTGCATATAACGAACGATATTGAGAGCCATTTTTTAAACTTTTTACACTATTATTGAACACCAATGTATAAAATATAAATTAAACGATCAATTAAAATTTACAAAATATTTTAAAAAACACTTATTGCAAATTTGAACACTATTGTTCAATATGTTGGTTAATTAAACAATTCAAGGTCAAAAAAGATGGATTTACAAACAATAAAAGGACTTAAAAGTTATTTTGTGGAATTTGGCACACGAAAAGTGTTTGTCAGTGAAGCAGGTGAAGGCTTCCCCATTTTGATGCTGCATGGTGGCGGTGCAGGTGCTACAGGCTTATCTAATTATTCAAAAAATATTGAATATTTAGCCCAGCATTTCCGTGTCATTGTGCCGGATATGCAAGGTTATGGTCAGTCCAGCAAAGGCGTAAAACGTTCAGATCCTTTTGGTGATTTGGCAGAAGTGATGCTCGGATTGCTCGATCAACTGAAAATTCCGCAGATTCATATTGTCGGTAATTCACTTGGTGGTGCATGTGCTTTACGTATGGCATTAGAAGTGCCTGAGCGAGTGACTGCTTTGGTTCTTATGGGACCAGGTGGCATCAATACCACACGTGGATTACCCACCAAAGGTATACAGCACTTATTAAATTATTACGGTGGTGAAGGACCATCGCGTGAAAAGTTAAGAACCTTTATTCGTGAATATTTGGTTTATGACGGTTCACAAGTATCGGAAGACTTAATTGAACTGCGCTACCAAGCCAGTATTGACCCTGAAATGATTGCATCACCGCCTTTACAGCGTCCGAATGGTTTAAAAGGCGCAATCCGTATGGATTTCACCCGTGACCCACGTTTAAAACGCTGTAATACACCGACCTTGGTGCTGTGGGGCTCAGATGACAAAGTGAATCGGCCAAGCGGTGGCGAAACTTTACGTCAAACCATGAAAAATTGTGATCTGTACTATTTTGCACAAACAGGACATTGGGTGCAGTGGGAACGTGCCGAACAGTTTAATGCGGTGACCTGTAGTTATTTGCAAATACAGACCCCAAGCACATTCTCAGGAGCTTGATATGAATATCTTTGGTCAGGTCAAAATCGGCTATTTGATTGCAGAATCGAATAAGTTCGATGAGTGGATTGATTTTGCTCAAAAATGTTTAGGATTAGCATTGTCTGAACGTACTGAACAGCATTTGAGTTTTCGTATTGATGATTATCAAAAACGCTTGATGATTGTCAAAGGCGCACAGGAAGATGTGACGCATCTAGGGGTACAGCTTGCAGATGACGCCGTACTGAATGAAGTATTACAGCGTTTTGATACTCGAGGCATTAGTTATCAGCAAGGCAGTGCTGAGGATGCGGAACTTCGAGGCGTCAAAGCTTTTTGGTTTATCCGTGGCCCTAAAGACATTCAACTTGAAATATTTGTAGATGAAATTCGTAGTGATGCGCCTTTAGAGACCAAAGTCAGCGGTTTTTATACCGATGCCAGCGGGATGGGGCATGTTGCACTGACCACACGTAAGCCTGAAAAAATGATTCGCTTTTGGCAGGAGTTTTTTGATGCACGTTTAACCGACAGCGTTGAACAAAAAATCAATGGGGTGATTTTAGATGTCAGTTTCCTGCGTTTAAATGAACGTCATCATTCTGTGGCGGTGGCACGTACACGCGGCAATGTACAGCTCGATCCAATCCGCACCCGTGTTCAGCATGTCAATTTTCAGGTATTGGAATTAGAAGATGTCAATGCATCTTACCAACGCTGTAAGGATTACGGCTTTAACGTGGTTTGGGATGTTGGACTACATACCAATGACCGTGAAATTTCCTTTTATGTGGCAAGTCCATCCGACTTTGAAATTGAACTGGGTTGGAACCCGATCAAGATTGATGAGCAGACATGGAAACCGACCAAACACACCTCGATTAGTGTGTGGGGGCATAAACCACGTAAAGCCACACCGATACATGGCATTTTGCATGAATTTGGCAATGTGCAACGTGGCTTAAAATCCTTAAAACGTGACGAATATTCACCGATTTAAGCCCTAAAACTGAGCTTCACAAAAAATCGGAAAAGCTTGAAAAAGGCTTTTCCTAGGAAAACTCCGCCTGAAAAAAGGTAAATACAATGAAAACGACAAAAAAAACAGCAGATAAAATGATTGATGTGGTGATTTCAGGACTCGGCCCAACAGGTTTGGTTTTGGCGCATATTTTAGGACAACGTGGTCACCAAGTGCTGGTGCTAGAACGTGAGCCAGTATTCTATGGAAATGCGCGTGCTGTTTATACCGATGACGAATGTATGCGTATTTTCCAATCGATTGGCATGGCGAATGAAGTACATAAAGACATGCTTGTCGATACACCTGTGCAGTTAACCCGCCCTGATGGTACGGTGATGTCGCAATATAAACCGCTACAGCGCCCGAATGGCTGGCCAATCATTAACTTCTTTTATCAGCCATATTTGGAAACCACGCTGACCAAAGGTTTAGAAAAATATCCAAATGTGCAAATTTGCCGTGGTCGTGAACTGATTAATTTTAGCCAAACTGCAGATCATGTGCGTGTGACTCACCAAGCCACACAGCAATATCGTTTCAGTGACAGTCATGGCGGAAAAGCCGAAGCGGAAGGTGATTTAGATCTGCAAGAACTGACAGCACGCTATTTGATTGGTGCTGATGGTGGACGCAGTACGGTACGCGCTAAACTTGCCATTGAAATGACTGGAAAGAATTTCCCTGAACCGTGGTTGGTGGTCGATTTACAGCAAAAAGACCGCAATAAAGGTCTCAGACATTTGCCTTATTTTAATTTTGTGGTCGATCCAGATTTACCTATGGTGAGCTGTGTACAGCCAGACGGTTTTCATCGCTTCGAATTTATGCTTAAAAAGGGTCAAACTGCTGAATATATGGAGCGGCCTGAAACCGTACGTGAATTGCTCACGAAATATGTCAATCCAGATGATTTTGAAGTGAAGCGTAAACTGGTTTATACCTTCAATGCTTTGGTGGCAAATCAATGGCGTGCAGGACGTGTCTTCCTTGCGGGTGATGCTGCACACATGACGCCACAATTTATGGGACAAGGCGCAAGTTCAGGCATTCGAGATGCACATAATTTGGGTTGGAAACTCAGTGAAGTGTTAAATGGTCATGCAAGTGATCGTTTACTCGATAGTTATGAAAATGAACGCCGTTTGCATGCCAAAGCCATGATTGATTCATCGGTATTTTTAAAAGATATCGTCTCGATGACCCATCCAATTAAATCTAAACTGCGTGATACGGTGATGAAAACCGTACAAGCGGTGCCTGCATTAAGGCAATGGATGGACAATGGCGCGTTTAAACCAACTCCTGTCTATGCCAAAGGTCAATATTTAGGTTTGACGCGTCCGAAGCGTTATTCACCTGAAGGGAGTTTAGCGCCACAGCCTACAGTACGAGATACCCACGGCAAGCGAGTCTTGCTGGATGATATTTTAGATAATCGTTATGCCTTGATTGGACTCAATTGCGATCCAACGGCAAGCCTGTCTGCCGATGCAAAAAAAATTCTTGCAGATTTGAATACCAAATCACTACTGATTTATAGCTACGCCACCCGTCCACAAGGCTTAACTGTGCGTAATTTTAATCAAGATTTGCAGGAAGTCGAAGATATTGAGCAAGCTTTTGCCCAGTGGATGAAAAAATCAGCATCACACAAGGATCAAAGTATTGTGCTGCTCCGGCCTGATCATTTTGTTTTTGCACTGGTATCACCTGAACAATTGAATATGGCGGTTCAGCAGTTGAAATTACAGCTGGATATACCGACGCAAAAAGCAGCCCAAATGCCAAAGCAGGAGTTATTGGCATGACGGACAATAAATTTTATGAAGCTGCCCAAGCCATTCGACAGGCACGTGAAACAGGACAAGCGATTGCCCGTATTTCGGAAAACTTTAACATTCGAAATATGCAAGAAGCATATGCTGTGGCTTGGCTGAATACGGAAACGAATATCGCCAATGGCAAACGCATCGTAGGCAAAAAAATTGGTCTGACTTCAAAAGCCGTACAGACCCAACTCGGTGTAGATCAACCTGATTTCGGCATGCTTTTCGATGATATGGAATATCTGGATCAAGACCAAATTCCAAGTGCTCGGCTGCTTCAACCCAAGGCAGAAGCAGAAGTGGCCTTTATTGTAGCCAAAGACTTGCCAGTACATCGCCCATCATGGACTGAATTTTTGAGTTGTATGGGGCATGCTTTAGCCGCCATCGAAATTGTCGACAGTGTGATTGAGAATTGGAATATCAGCTTGGCAGATACCATTGCTGATAATGCTTCCTGTGGGTTGTATGTCTTGTCTCAGCAACCCATTGCACTGACGGATGTCAATTTTGTCGAATTACCCATGCAGCTGCTTAAAAATGGTGAAGTAGTTTCTACTGGGCAAGGTTCAGCTTGTTTAGGCAATCCATTACGTGCTGCTTGGTGGTTGGCCTGTACCATGGCTGAACAAGGACAAAGCCTGAAAGCAGGTGAAGTGATTCTCTCGGGTGCTTTAGGGCCAATGGTTAGCATACAAAAAGGCGATGTGCTTGAAGCACAGATCGGTGCATTAGGCACGGTTCGTTGTGAATTGATCTAAAACGCTGAAAAAACATCTATCAAAATACATATCGATAAGAGCAAGAAGATGAAAAAAATTAAAAGCGCCATCATCGGCAGTGGCAATATTGGCAGTGATTTAATGATCAAAATTCTGCGCCAAGCCCAGCATGTCGAAATCAGTGCTGTTGTCGGGATTGATCCCGCATCCGATGGTTTGGCACGTGCGCAGCGATTGGGTGTTGCAACTACACATGAAGGTATTGAGGGTTTGGTTCAACTACCTGAATTTGCAGATATTGACCTGATTTTTGATGCGACTTCTGCTCAGGCACATATTCAAAATGATGCATTCTTACGGCAGCATAAACCCAATATTCGTATGGTAGATTTAACACCTGCAGCCATCGGGCCGTATTGTGTGCCCGTAGTGAATCTCGATCAGCATTTAGTACAAACCAATGTCAATATGGTCACTTGTGGCGGTCAAGCCACGATACCAATTGTTGCCGCAGTTTCAAAAATTGCTAAAGTGCACTATGCGGAAATTATCGCCTCGATTTCGAGTAAATCGGCAGGGCCAGGTACACGCGCCAATATTGATGAATTTACAGAGACAACATCTAAAGCCATTGAAGTGATTGGTGGCGCTGAAAAAGGCAAAGCAATTATTGTATTGAATCCTGCTGAACCACCTTTGTTAATGCGAGATACAGTCTATATTTTATCTGAATATAGACATCAAGATTTAATTCAACGTGCCGTTGAAGATATGGTAGCGACTGTCAACGCATACGTTCCTGGTTACCGCTTAAAACAAGAAATTCAATTTGAAATTATTCCTATAGATCGACCTTTAAATATTGCAGGGCTAGGTTTACGTTCAGGCATGAAAACCACAGTCTTCTTAGAAGTTGAAGGCGCTGCACATTATTTACCTGCATACGCGGGCAATTTAGATATTATGACCTCGGCAGCCTTGGCCACCGCTGAAAAAATTGCACAACATTTGCAACAAGGAGCAGTGGCATGAAAAAGCTATATATTTCCGATGTGACCTTACGTGATGGCAGTCATGCCATTCGTCATCAATATTCTATTGCACAAGTGCAAGCCATTGCCAAGGCCTTAGATCATGCCAAAGTCGACAGTATCGAACTAGCACATGGCGACGGTTTACAAGGTTCGAGCTTTAATTATGGTTTTGCTGCCCATACCGATTTAGAGTGGATTGAAGCTGCGCATGATGTTTTAACCCATGCACAAATTGCAACCTTACTTCTACCTGGTATAGGCACCATTCATGATTTAAAAGCCGCCCATCAAGAAGGGGCTAAAATTGTCCGTGTCGCGACACATTGCACAGAAGCTGATATTTCCAAGCAACATATTGAATATGCAAGGCATTTAGGCATGGATACCGTGGGTTTTCTAATGATGAGCCACTTAACTACGCCTCAGGCTTTGGCACAACAAGCCAAATTGATGGAAAATTATGGGGCTGAATGTATTTATGTGGTGGATTCTGGTGGTGCGATGAACATGCAAGACATCCGTGAACGCTTTAGAGCACTCAAAGATGTGCTTAAACCTGAAACGCAAACGGGTATTCATGCCCATCATAATTTAAGTTTAGGCGTAGCTAACTCCATAGTTGCAGTAGAGGAAGGCTGTGACCGTATTGATGCCAGTTTGGCAGGCATGGGGGCAGGTGCGGGGAATGCACCGCTTGAAGTGTTTATTGCCGCAGCAGAACGCATGGGTTGGTATCACGGAACAGACCTCTTTACTTTAATGAATGCAGCCGATGATTTGGTTCGTCCGCTACAAGATCGGCCTGTTCGTGTCGATCGTGAGACTTTGGCACTCGGCTATGCGGGTGTATATTCAAGTTTTTTACGACATGCTGAAATAGCAGCGCAGCGCTATCAACTGAATACGGTCGATATATTGGTCGAACTGGGTAAACGCCGTATGGTGGGTGGTCAAGAAGATATGATTGTGGATGTGGCATTGGATTTATTAAAAAATAAAACCGCATAAATCGCAGATTTAAGGAAGAATAAAATGAGTCAGGTCAAACTTAATGGCAAGGTTGCATTGATTACAGGTGCCAATTCAGGCATCGGCCGCGAAACAGCTAAACAATTGGCACTACAGGGCTATCATGTCTTTATCACTTGCCGTAATTTTGCGAAAGCAAAACCCGTATTAGATGAAATTGATCAATTGTCCGATCAAACTGCCAAAGCGGAATTTATTCAATTAGAACTGAGTGATTTAAACTCCGTAAAAGCCTGTGCTGAGAATTTTCTCAGTCGTAATTTAGATTTGCATCTATTGATTGCAAATGCAGGTGTTGCAGGGCAAAAGGGTTTAACTCAATCAGGTTTTGAATATACCTTTGGTGTATGTCACGTCGGGCATTTTTTATTGGTGAAATTGCTGACGGAAAAACTCATTCAATCTGTACCTGCACGTGTGGTTGTGGTGGCGAGTAAAGCACATCGACATGCTAAAAATATTGATTTTGGAAAATTATTACAGCCAGCAAGTAGTCTCGGTGCAATGCAAGAATATTGTACGGCTAAGCTTGCCAATGTTTTATTTGTCAAAGAACTTTCCAGACGTTTATACAGTACAGGGGTAACCGTTTACGCCGTACACCCGGGAATTGTAGCCACAGATATATGGCGCAGTTTGCCTAAACCTTTGCATAAAGTAATGAACCGCTTTTTATTGACACCTGAACAAGATGCGACAACCTCTTTGCACTGTGCAACCAAAGCACAACTCGCAGGTGAATCAGGTTTGTATTATGAGCAATCTAAAGTGGTTCAATCCTCAGCAGTTGCACAAGATATGCAATTGGCAGAACAACTTTGGGAACATAGTGAGCATTGGGTAAAGAGCTATGTATAAATGAAATCACGCATGGAAATGATGGATTTATAAATCATAGCTTCAGTGTATGAATGCCATATATTTTTAAATAACTATGCTAATATTTGTTCAAATTTAAGCTTTTTGTTCAAAAGGTTTGCTATATGGCAATTTCTGCGTCACAAAAAAGAATCCATCGTGCTGCATTACGTTTATTTGCAGAAAAAGGTTCAAGTGCAATTACAGTCAGTGAATTGGCAGAAGTTTCGGGTGTGGCACGTGGCACAATTTATAATAATGGGCTACGTCCAGACAGCTTATTTGAAGATATTGCCTCACAGCTTTCAAATGAAATGAATGCCCGTGTCATCAAAACCTTAGGTGCAGAGGAAGATGCTGCCAAGCGAATTTCTTTTGGTATTCGCATGTATATGCGCCGCGCCCATGAAGAGCCAGATTGGGGGCGTTTTTTATGTAAATTTGCCTTTAGTTCTAAGTCATTAATGGGACTTTGGACAGGTGAATCATCGCCATTATCTGATATTCAAAAAGGTTTAGATTCAGCACGCTATAACATAGAAGGCAAACAAATTTTTGCAGTCATGAGCATGATTGCAGGCACGGTGCTTTCATCTATGTTTTTGGTGCTAGAAGGCTTTAAAACATGGCGGGAAATTGGTTCTGAATCTGCTGAACTGATTTTGCGTGCATTGGGTCTAGATCCAGCAGAAGCTCATCACATTGCCAATATTGAATTGCCTAATTTGAAGGAGGTCTAAGTGAACTATAAAGCGGAATGCAATATAAATAATACGAAATACTTAACCTATGACTTTGCCTAAGCTTTATAATCGTTAAAATTTTCTTGATTGATGCATTATGCGTTCTGCGACATGGATAACAGTCTTAGTTGGATTGTTCATGTTCCAAAGCCTTTGGAACGTGGCAGCCGCTTTCTGTGTGCATGAAGAGCAAACTCAAGTTGTTCAAAGCTATCATTTTGGTCATCATCAAAATACCTTATGCGTCAGCAGTGAAAAAAATCTACAGCATTCATTACATCAAGCATCTGATGAATCTAGTAGCAAACCAGTCAAAAATATCGCTAACGATCTGCAACTTGGTGAAGATCATCAAGACCATTTGCCGTCTATGACGCATTTGATTGTACAAAATCAACAATCGATTCTTTTTATTGCACATCAGGCCTTTGAATATTCGCCAAAATTTGTTTGGAAGAATCTTTATCAAGCCCCTGATTTATTACTGCAAACACCTCCTCCTGTTTATGCCCCGCTAATGGCGGGGTAGCCTAAAAAATTCCCGCCACTTTTTTTAATAAATGAGTGGGAAAAATCATGTCTTTATATTTTACGGCGTTTATACGTCTAGGCTTAGCTGTCGGTATTTCGACGGCCTTACAAAGTACTTTTGCGGAAAATGTCAGCAGTTTTGAATCTGCATTTGCCAAAGTACAAAACTACCAAGCACAAACAGATATTTGGCAACAACAACAGCAAATCTCTGATTTTAATGTGCGCCAAAGCAAGCTCTGGCAGAACCCAAGTCTATCGATTGAACAAAATGGTTTTGGTAAAAATCAAGATCAAGAACTCAGTATCGGAATCAGCCAGCCATTGGATGTATTCGGTCAGCGTAAAATCAATCAAGCACTCGCGAGTACCTCTGCACAGCAAATACAGTTGCAACAGCAAATTTGGAATGCACAAAGTCAGTTGATTGTGAAGTTTGCATGGTCACAGCTAGCCATCGCTCAAAATGAGCAATCGATTTACGCTACACAGCTCAAACTCAGCAAATCTAATTTGGACAGTGCACAAAAACGTTATCAAGCAGGCAGTATCGCTTTGGTGGATGTGGAGCGTGCTCAAATTGAAGCTTTGGAGATACAACGTCTATACCAACAGGCGCTTTTAAAACAGCAAACTGCGGCGCGTCAGCTTTCTAATTTATGGGGTGAAACTACGTCGCAAATCGCGTTGAATAACAGCGTTACGCCTTGGCCTGAACAGAGCCAAAGTTTAGTTGAGCGTAATTTATCGGAAAGTTGGCTACAAAAATTGTATGCCTTGAATGTTCAGCAGGCAAATCAGCAAATTGAACATTTAAAAGTACAGGCACGTCCAAACCCAACCCTAAATATGGGCATGTCACGTACCAAGTCTCCAACTGACGCCAATGATACGGCCTTGGTACTTGGTGTGGATATTCCGCTCAATATTTTTAACCGCCAGCAATATGCCATTCCAATGGCGCAAAAACAGCAAATTTTATTAAATCATCAGCAACAGCGCGAGTTAAAACAGCAAGTTTTGGACATTGCCAATAGCATTCACCAGCTTAAAGGTCTGCGTATGCAGTTTGATGCCACAGGCAATCAGATTGGTTTGGCTGAAAAGGTTCAAAACCGAACTTTGCAAGGTTTTCAGGCAGGTAAATTTGCTATTACAGACGTACAGCAAACCACAAAACAACTCCAAGACCTTCGACTTAGCCAAATGCAAATTTTGGCGCAGGCTTGGCAAAGCGCACTCAGTGCTGAAGCCTTAAGTATTGGAACCAGTTATGAAGAAATCAGCCGTTCAGATGCTTATAGCCAACTCAATAAGAAAGCCATTGAGGCATCCCAAAATCTCATCAACAGCGCATCAGCACAATAAGGCAGTTAATCACATGAAAATTAAACAAGATGGAAAAATTTCACAGCCTTTGATGATTGCAGTTTTGATTGGCCTAACGCTGATGCTGTGTACTGCTATTTGGTTAAGTACAAATAAATCCGATGCGGATAAAACTGAGTCGGAAGGTGAAAATAGCGAAGCCAAAAAGAGTGATACTGAAGCAGAACATGCAGAAGAAGGTGAACTGCAACTCACCGCTCAGCAAATGGTGGAGCAAGGTATTAAAATTGCGACTGCGGAAAATGGTCTGGTCGAAAATATTATTCAATTGCCGGGTAAATTGGCCGTTAATACTGATCAGCAGGCACATATTTCCCCAAACTTCAGCGGTCATGTCGAGCAAGTCAGTGTGGCACTCGGTCAAACTGTACAGAAAGGGCAAACTTTAGCTGTGCTGTCAGTACCTGAATTGATTGATCAGCAAGCCAATTTACGTATGGCTGAAGCTAATTTAGATTTAGCCCGTCAAGATTATCAACGTGAGCAAAAGCTGTGGTCTCAAGGGATTTCTGCTAAACAAGACTTTCAGCGTGCTGAAAATGCCTATCGTCAGGCTCAAATTAGCGTACAGTCAGCACAATCGCGCTTGCAAGCTTTAGGTGTAAATGGCAGTCAAAATGGACGTTTTATCATTCGTGCGCCTATTGCAGGTGTAATCAGTCAAAAAGATATTGTTGTAGGTGAAAATGTGCAATTGGCAGATCAATTGTTCACCATCGAACAACTAAAAGATTTGTGGCTGGAATTTCATTTGCCAAATCAATATTCAGGCCAGCTGCAAGCAGGTCAAAACGTCTCTTTCAAAATCAATGGCTCAGATCAGCTCTATAGCGCAGAGGTACAAAGCCTGACTTCACAGGCAGATGTGCAAACTGGACGCTTAGTGGTACGTGCCAAATTAAAACAACAATCTGTTGAGCTTCGCCCGAATGTGATGGTCAATGTGCTATTGGCAGATTCAGGTACTAAGAATGCATTACGGGTGCAAAAGTCTGCCGTACAAAGCATAGAGGGAAAAGACAGTATTTTTATTGTCGAATCTGAGCAAAAAGGTCAAGTACATTTAAAAGCACAAGCGCTAAAACTTGGGCAAGCATCCAGTGATGGTCAATGGCTAGAAGTGCTTTCAGGTCTTGAAGCAGGGCAAAAGTATATTTCCCAAGGCAGTTTTTTACTGAAATCTGAACTGGAAAAAGACGAGGCTGGCCATGAACACTAATTCAGAGAACCCGAACACAGATTTACCAAAGCCAGAAGGTCTATTCGAACGCATTATTGAGTTTTCAATTCAAAATGCAATTTGGGTGATGCTATTTGTTTGCACATGGATTGTCGTCGGGATTTACAGTTATCAAAAATTGCCGATTGATGCAGTACCTGATATTACCAACACCCAAGTGCAAATTAATACGCAGGCCAATGGCTTTACAGCATTAGAGGTGGAACAGCGGATTACCTATCCGATTGAAAATGCAATGGCAGGTATTCCAGATTTGGAGCTGACCCGCTCAATTTCACGTTATGGGCTATCACAAGTCACGATTGTCTTTAAAGATGGTACGGATATTTACTGGGCACGTCAGCAAATTAATCAGCGGGTACAGGAAGTTCAGTCGACATTGCCTGCTCAGGTTTCTCCGACGATGTCGCCCGTTTCGACAGGTTTGGGTGAAATTTATCAATGGGTGCTTAAAGCTGAACCCAAGGCCAAAAAAGCAGATGGCACGGCATATAGCGCGATGGATTTGCGTGAAATTCAAGATTGGATTGTGCGTCCGCAATTACAGCGTGTACAAGGTGTTGCCGAGGTCAATAGCATTGGTGGCTTTAATAAAACCTACGTGGTTTCACCTGATTTAAACCGTATGCAACAGCTGAATCTGTCATTAGAACAATTACAGCAAGCGCTTACGGAAAATAATGAAAACCGTGGTGCAGGTTTTATTGAAGAAAATGGTCAGCAGTTAACAGTTCGAGTGCCGGGAACCTTAAACACCATTTCAGATATTGAAAACACCATGATTGACAGCCCTAATGGCAGTCCAATTCGGGTGGGTGATATTGCACAAGTATCGATAGGGCATGATTTGCGCACAGGTGGTGCAACCTATAACGGAGAAGAAACGGTTTTAGGCATTGCCATGATGGCTATGGGACAAAATAGCCGAACTGTCTCGAAAGCTGTAGATTCCAAAATTAAAGACATTCAAGCCAGCTTACCCAAAGGGGTAAAAATTGAAACAGTGTATGACCGTACCACATTGGTGGAGAAAGCGATTAAAACCGTTCAAAAGAACTTGGTTGAAGGCGCAATTCTAGTCATCATCATTTTATTTATCTTTTTAGGTAATATCCGTGCCGCCTTAATTACTGCCTGCGTTATTCCACTATCCATGCTGTTTACCTTAACCGGCATGGCACAAAAGAATATCAGCGCGAACCTAATGAGCTTAGGCGCATTGGATTTCGGTATTATTGTTGATGGTGCAGTGGTGATTGTTGAAAACTGTATACGACGTTTAGCCCATGCACAGCAAATTTTGAAACGTCCATTAACGCAAAATGAACGCTTTAAAGAAGTCTTTTTGGCTGCACGTCAGGCACGCCGTCCACTGATATTTGGTCAGTTGATTATTTTAGTGGTGTATTTGCCAATTTTTGCTTTAAGCGGAGTAGAAGCAAAAATGTTCCATCCGATGGCATTAACTGTGGTATTGGCACTTGTGGCGGCGATCATTCTGTCTATTACATTTGTACCTGCTGCTGTAGCGCTTTGGGTAAAAGGTGAAATTAAAGAAACAGAAAGCAGTTGGATGACTTGGCTAAAAAAGCAGTATCTTCGAATATTAAATACAGCTTTTCATTACAAGGCTGTGGTGATGACTTTTGCACTGTGTTTACTGCTCATTACTGGGCTTTTAAGCACTAAAATTGGCAGTGAGTTTGCACCTCAGCTGAGTGAGGGTGATTTTGCAGTTCAACTGATGCGCTCTCCTAGCACTGGTTTAGAAGAATCATTAAGAATGCAGGAAAACGCTGAGAAACTGCTGTTGAAAAAATTTCCAGAGATTCAGGCTGTATTTGCTCGTACAGGTACGGCAGAAGTGGCAACTGATGTAATGCCTCCGAATATTTCCGATGGTTATATTATGCTCAAGCCACGTAATGAATGGCCAAACCCTAAAGAAAGTGTGGATGAACTGCGTGGCCGTATGGTGGCTTATGTGGCTACGATTCCTGGCAATAACAGTGAGTTTTCTCAACCGATTCAACTGCGCTTTAATGAGCTGATCTCAGGTGTACGTAGTGATGTGGGCGTTAAAATATTTGGCGATGATATGCAAGTGCTCAATACAGAAGCCACTAAAATCGCCAAAATTATGCAGCAAGTTGCGGGGAGCAGCGCCGTAAAAGTTGAACAAACTTCAGGTTTACCTTTATTAAATATTGAAATAGATAAGGCTTTGGCTGCGCAATATGGTTTAAACGTTAAATCTATACAGGATACTGTGGCAGCCAGTGTCGGTGGACAAAGTGTAGGAGAGATTTTAGAAGGCGATCGCCGTTTTGATTTTGTTATTCGTTTAAATGATCAAGATCGTAATGTAAGCACGATTTCACAACTACCGTTAAAGTTGCCAAATGGTGGCAGTATTGTACTCTCAAATGTTGCCACAGTGTCTAATGTAGATGGGATCAATCAAGTCAGCCGTGAGAATGGTAAACGCCGTATTGTAGTGACTGCCAATGTTGAAGGCCGTGATTTAGGTTCTTTTGTGGCGGATATGCAGACTCAGCTGAAACAATATGCATTACCAAGCGGTTATTGGATTGAATATGGCGGTCAATTTGAAAACCTTGCATCTGCCAAAGCAAGAATGCAAATTGTTATTCCTTTAGCACTACTGACCATCTTTATTTTATTAATGGCAGTATTTCATAATGTGAAAGAAAGCCTGCTGGTCTTTACTGGCGTACCCTTTGCCTTAACGGGCGGTGTACTGTTTCTTTGGTTTAGGGATATTCCACTTTCGATGTCAGCGGGTATTGGCTTTATTGCGCTCTCAGGCGTTGCTGTGCTAAATGGTCTAGTCATGCTGACCTTTATTAAAGAGCTGAGGGACAAATATCCATTACATGAAGCCGTATGGCAGGGTGCTGTACTTCGATTACGCCCAGTACTCATGACCGCCTGTGTTGCCTCTTTAGGTTTTGTAC
The DNA here is from genome assembly GCF_004209135.1 of Acinetobacter sp. WCHAc060006. Taxonomy (NCBI): domain Bacteria; kingdom Pseudomonadati; phylum Pseudomonadota; class Gammaproteobacteria; order Moraxellales; family Moraxellaceae; genus Acinetobacter; species Acinetobacter sp. WCHAc060006. Next base: position 357,637 of record NZ_SGSS01000001.1, read on the forward strand.
CAATGGCTTTGGCAACAGGTACAGGTGCAGAAGTACAAAGGCCTTTAGCGACTGTGGTGATTGGCGGTATTCTTTCTTCCACCTTGCTGACCTTGGTGCTATTACCCGTGCTTTACCGCTGGCTTAATACAGCTCGATCTAAATAACCTAGACTAATCAATCAAGATTAAAACGATATTGCATTAACCCATACGGTTCATTCATTAGACAGAATGGATCGTATGGACTTAGGATCCATCAATATTTAAAATCAGCAAATCAGCATAAGCCGATACTCACCTGAATTTTCAACAGGTGCGCGGTGCACACAAGGCAAAACTGGCTGTGTAGGATGATCAACCGCCAAACGCCATAAATGACCATTTCCTAGATTTACAGGGACAGCATTTTCTTTGAGCTGATAATGTAAATCAAAAAAATATTCCGCTAAAAAATCATCAAATTTTGATTCTGGGCCATCGTATAAAGCTTTGAGTTGCTCTCGTATTTCAGGAATTAAGATTTTTTGTGTGACATGATCATTTGGCACAATATCACTGGAAGCACCATAATATGTACATAAAAAGGTATCGGTAGCGATCGGTGATCGGTCGACATGAAAAGAATAAACATCGGTTGAGATGAAATCGAATTCATCATCGCGTTCATAACATTTGAGCAAATTCAGCGAGGGTGATGCACCAAATGCTGTTAATTGTTGCATGTCATTTAAAATGATTTCTCTAGCTAAATGACCTTGCACTGAGAGCTTTAATTCCATCAGATCATCTATAGAAATTTCGGTTATATTTTCAATCAATTCGAGATTTTCGACTATTTCTTTAAAGTCGCCTTGTAAGCTGCGTTGCCAACAGAGCGCATTCATTTGACCTTCGAAATGACGATGAATCAATTCAGAAAATGTAGTAACTACACCAATTTGAGGATGCTGGGAAAAAGTATTGCTCATAATAGGGATCGAATTAAATCTGAGGCGAAAATACTGCGTGCAAGGAATAGCTAGAAGGATTCAGCAGTTTCATTTTATCTTAAAACATAAACTGCTATACAAGATTATTTGAGCGTAGGTATTAATCGTTACGCTTTCTGTTTGGCTTTTTGGCGTAAGACATACAAATATAAACTTTCTACTTTTTCACGTGCCCAAGGTGTAGTACGTAAGAATCGTAGTGATGATTTAACGCTTGGATCTATGCAAAAACATCTAATTTCAATTTTTCGGCTTAAGCCTTCAAAACCACCGTAGTAATCCAATAATTCATCCAAAATGTCAGCAAGTTTTTTGCCGTGTAAAGGGTCATTGGAGGTGCTCATATTAGATCAATCATATTTTGGGAGACCATTATTATAACCTGAGCGAGTTGAAAAATGAGAAGGTTTCAAATTAAACCTTTTGAACATAGGAAATTGCAGTTTATTGATGAGTTAAATTTTTATAAATATTAATGGCCCAAACTTTAAGATTTAGATGTATTTAAATGCATAAAAAAGGAGCTCTAGAGCTCCTTTTTTAGTGAATCGTTAAACTTGTGCTTTAGATTTAAACTTGGATTTAATCCAATGATGTAAATCATCAACATAAGTAAAGATCACTGGAATCACCACAAGGCTTAACACGGTCGAGGTAATTAAACCGCCAATCACAACAACGGCTGTTGGCTGTCTAAAGCTTGGTTCAGCGCCAAGCCCCAAAGCATTCGGCATCATGCCGGCAGCCATTGCAATTGTGGTCATAATGATTGGGCGGGCACGTTTAGTGCATGCATCCATTACGGCAGCATAACGACTGAGACCATGCTCATTACGGGCAATAATGGTGTAATCCACCAAGAGAATAGAGTTTTTCGTCACAATCCCCATCAGCATCAGAATACCGATGACCACTGGCATTGAATACGGCATGCTGCAGATATACAGTGCAACAAATGCACCGCCCAAAGCCAACGGCAAAGCAGACAAGATCGTTCCTGGCTGTAAAAAGTCATGGAATAGAAGCACTAGCACGGCATAAACGCAGACAATGCCAATAAACATTGCTAAACCAAAGCTGCTAAACATTTCCGACATGTTTTGCAGCTCACCTTGCTGAATCTGTTTCACGCCTTGAGGTAAGTTTTTCATTGCTTCAAGCTGCATCACTTGGTTTTGTACTTCACCAATACTTAAACCATTTAGTTCAATAGACAATGTGACATTACGCATACGGTCCATACGGCTGATTTGAGTAGGACCACCTTGAATTTGAATATCAGCGATACTGCCTAAACTGACAGAACCATTGCTTCCTTGCACACGTACTGCGGCAATTGACGATAAATCATTACGTACAGATGGATCTAAACGCACGCGAATTGCAATTTGGCGCTGGTCTAAGTTCAATTTTGGCAAGGTTGTTGAGTAGCCACCGTATGTTGCATAACGAATGGCATCGGAGAGTGCTTCAGATGTAACGCCTAGCTGTGCTGCCTTGGCAAAATCTGGCGTGATTTGGACTTCAGGCTGTTCAATGGCAGCACTAGAACTGACATTACCAATGCCTTTTAAACCACGCATTTGCACTTCAAGGTTGTTGGCTGTTTCAGTCAGTAAATCTGCATTATCGCTGGCTAAGGTAATATCAAGTTTTTCACCGGTGTTACCGCCGCCAACACTGATTTTAACGCCAGCCAAAGGTTTTAATTTTTCACGAATATCTTGCTCAACTGCACTTTGACGGGTATCGCGCTCATCATACGGCGTCAGTTCCACTGTTAATTTTGCTGAGGCCACATCAGCAGTAGAAGAGCTGTCCATGCCAGAACCGCTTGAAGCTGTACCGACAGAACTGAAAACTTGTTTTACATTTGGATTTTGCTGGATGATTTTACTGGCTTCTTCAGCAGCCTTTGATGTTTGATCTAATGTAGAACCTGGAGGTAGCTCAACGGTGACCGTGGTCTGTGATTTATCCTGTGTAGGCATAAAGGTGACACTGTTTTGCATACCAATAAATAGCGTCACAAAAAAGAATGCGGATGCCCCGAGTATCGTGGTTTTCCTATGATTTAAAGTAAATTTTACGATGGCTTTATAGTGTCGCATGACACAGCCATCTGGCTGTTTTTTGGTTTCATCCTTCTTATTTTTTGGTTTCAGCATATATGCTGCCATCATTGGCGTAAGCAGTCGGGCAACCAATAAAGAAAATAAAATCGCAACCGAAGCAGTAATACCGAATTGCTTAAACACGAGGCCTGGAATACCGCCCATAAATGCGGTTGGCAGGAAAATCGCGACAAGTGTCAGTGTTGTTGCAACCACCGCAAGTCCAATTTCATCAGCAGCTTCCATAGCTGCTTGGTACGGTGTTTTGCCTTGCTCTAAATGCCGTTCAATGTTTTCGACTTCTACAATCGCATCATCGACCAAAATCCCGACAACTAAAGACAGCGCCAATAGGGTAATGACATTCAGCGAATAACCGAGATAATACATCACACCAAAGGCTGGAATAATCGATAAGGGCAGAGCCACAGCTGAAATAAACGTGGTGCGCCAGTTTTTAAGGAAGATAAAGACCACGATGATTGCAAGCAATGCACCTTCATACAGCATGGTCATTGAGCCATCATAGTTGTCTTGAATTGAATCAACTTTATTACTGATTTCTTCAATTTTAACGGCAGGATTTTTCTGTTGAAATGCTGCTACCGCTTCACGGACATGCTTGACGACTTCAACATCTGAATAGCCTTTTGAGCGTTCAACTTGAAAACCAATAATCGGTTTGCCATTCAAATAAGAACGAGTTGTACGTTCAGCTGTAGTATCGTGAATTTGTGCAATTTGATCTAAACGTACATAACGGCCATCTTGCAGTGGTATAGAAATTTCACGTATATCATCTGCTGTTTTTACTGTTGCTAGGGTACGGATAGATTGACGTTCTCCGCCAACGCGTCCTTGACCGCCAGAAGCTTCTTGCTGCACAGCTTTAAGCTGTTTAGAGACATCTGAAGGCATTACGCCTAAACCCGCCATGAGCGTCGGATTTAAGTCAATTTGTACTTCACGGTCTACACCGCCAACACGTGAAACACTATTAACGCCATTGGCTGCCATAATGGCATTGCTGACGTCATTATCAACAAACCAAGACAAGTCTTGCTCATCTAGATTGTCTGAAGTAATACTATAGGTCAGTAAGCTAGAGCCTGCCGCAGTGACTTTAGACACCGTTGGCGAATTCATGCTTGCAGGCAAATCGGCTTTGGCTCCGTCAACCGCATTGCGGACTTCAGACAAAGCGACTTCTACGTCTTTTTCCAGTTCAAAACTCACGGAAATATTTACAGAACCGTCAGTAATGGTTGTGGTGATGTGATCAAGCTTGGTCAGTGAAGTGAGTTTGTCTTCAATTTTACGTGCAACTTCAGTTTCAAGCTGTTCAGGTGCAGCACCTTCTAAACTTGCGCTGACTGTGATCGTGGGTAAATCCATGTCGGGCATATCTTGAATGCCCAGCTTCATAAACCCGTACAATCCCATAATCGTCAACATTATAAATAGGACGATCGCTGGGATGGGGTTTTTAATAGACAGGGAGGAAATGTTCATTCATTTACTCCATGCTGCGTATTTTGCGCGGTCGTTTTCTGTGCAATTTTGACGGTCATACCATTGGTGAGAAATGCACCGCCAGTTTCAACAATTTTTAAATTGAGTGCCAAGGGGCTTACAATTTCTACAAAACCATCCTTACGGCGTGCGGTTTCAACCACTTGACTATTGGCAATGTTTTTATCATTGACCACATAGATATATGAACGGCCGTCACGCATCACAATTGCCGTTTGAGGTAGCACGTATGCTTTATTTTGACCAACAGTAATTTTGCCGTCGACAAAAGTGCCAACATTGGCCGTTTTACTGCCTTTTAAAGTTACATATACAATGCTGCGCGCCGTATCAGTGGATACAGAAGGGCTGACTGTTCGAACTGTACCAGTTAACTTGGTTTGATCTGGCAGTGTCACTTCTGCAAGATCTCCTGCTTTGATTAAATGCGACTGTGATGCATCTACCTCTGCACGCCATTCAATCACGCCATTTTTAATCATGTGATACAGTTCAGTGCCAGCACTCACTACATTGCCGACCACACCTTGCTTGCTGTAAATAATTCCGCTTGCAGGTGCTTTAATAAAAGTTTGACTGATTTTAAGCTGAATCATATCTAACTCAGCTTTAGCAGCATCTAAGTTTGCTTTTGCAACTTCTTGATTAATTTTATATTCTTCAATTTTCTGTGCAGATAAGGCACCACTTTGACCCACAATCGTTGCGCGGCGTACATCTGAAGCCGCTTTTTCTAAATTCACTTCTGCTTGTGTCACAGCTGCTTTTTGTTTTGCTGATTCCTTCTTCAAATTTTGATCAGAAAGTTTAGCTAAAAGCTGGCCTTGTTTAACTGAAGTACCAACTTTGTAATACAAATCTGATAGGCGGTAACCACTAATTTCGGGACTGATAATAATTTCTTCGTATGGTGCAATTAAACCGGTCACAAAAAACTCTTGAGGCCAAATTTGTTCACTTAAATTGACAATATTGACTGTCATGGATGCTTGCTGATCGGCATTTTCAGCTTTCTGTTCTGATTTTTTGTCTTCTTTTTTATTGAACATTAAGGCAATGACCAAGCAAATGATGATCACGGCACCGATCAAAATGGCCATTTTTTTAGAGATTTTCATTGAATTTCACCATTTTGAGCGATATGTACTGACTTTTTTGGCGTGAATGTGCCACCTAAGGCTTTATACAAGCTGATCCAGCTCTGTGTATGCTGCTGCTGAATGTTCACCACACTGATTTGCGCATTGAGAGCTGAACGACGTGCAGCTTCTAAATCTAATAGGTTGGCTGAGCCAGCTTTTTGACTGATTTCAAGTGCATTAAAATATTTTTGGTATTGCACATAACTGCTTTGTGCGCTTTTTTCTTGTTTTTTCAGGGCTTGAATCGTGACCAGCTGTTTTTCAATTTCAGCGGCAGCATTAATGACACCTGACTGATAATCAGCAACAGCAGCATTGTATTTAGCAATATTGCTTTCAACACTAGCTTTACGTTTACCTGCATCAAAAATCGGCTGTAATAGATTTGCGCCAATTGACCATGTATTTAGGCTGGCTCCGCCAGATGACGCAGCATTAATGACACCAGATAAACTCAAATTTGGATAACGGTCTGCTTCAGCGCTTTTGATTTCGGCATAGCTTGCAAATACTTCACGCTCTAAAGCAGCAATATCTGGACGGTTGCGCATGACATCGGCAGGAACTTCGCTAATACCAAAGCTTCCATGCTGTAGCGGAAATTTAAGTGATGATTGGGCAAGAATTTGACGTAATTCTGATTCATCAATACTGGCTAAGGCCGTCATTGATTTAATCAAGATTTCACACTGTTTATTTTGATTTATGCTGTTCGAGCGTGTGTTTTCTAAATTTGCCACAATAAGGGCGTGATCCATAGGGGCTGTAAAACCCGCTTTAACTAAAAGGGCAGTGGCTTTTTCAGTTTTTTGAATGGAACTTAATTCTGTTGTGTACACCCGCTGTATCGAACGACAAGCTAAATACTGCGTATAGTAATCCGCCATCTCAGCAGCCAGAGAAATCTGCATATTATGCATATCTGCGGTACGCGCTTGTAAACGTGCAGCTGCTGCATCACTTTGATTTCGATATTTTCCCCATAAATCAATTTCCCAACTGGCATCTAAGCCAATCGAGTTTTGATTAGATTGACCGCTGGTATCTTTCACACGGCTGACAGTGCCGTTGCCAGACAATGCAGGGTATAAGTTGGCACGCTGTGTGGTTAAATTTGCACGTGCTGCGTCAATATTGGCTAAAGCCTTGACTAAACTTTGGTTATTTTCAAGGGTGGTACGAATCAATTGTGTTAAAGCAATCTCATGAAATGATTGCCAAAATTGAGTGAACTCAACACTGTTTGAAGTTGGATCAGGTGATGAATTCCACTGAGCCGATACTTTTGCAGCAGGCGCTTGATAGCTTCCTGAAGCAATACATCCATGCAGCAAAGGAAATAAAATCATCAGACAGCCAAACTTGGTCTGACTTGAAATATTCAAAATAGCACCAATAACTAAACTAGACAGTTTAGTTTAGTTTGACAGTTTAACACTGTCAAACTTAGACTACGCTTTGAAATTACTTAAGGGGTGGCTGAATGGCTAGAGCAAAGAGTGAAATAACCAAGCAAAAAATTTTAAAAGCTGCTTTATCTGCCTTTAAAAAACAAGGTTATAGCTCGACTAGCATGGATATGATCCGTGATGAATCTGGCGTATCCAAAGCCACACTTTATAATTATTTCCCATCTAAAGAAGAATTATTTTTAGATGTTATGATGTATGAAATGGAACAGCAGCATGGCGCACCACTATTTGATTTATTTGAAAAGCACGAACTGTCAGTAGCATTAAAAATAATGGCAAAACAAATGATTACAGTATCATATTCAAAAAATATTATTGCTACACGCCGTATGCTGGTAGCAAATGCATCGAATAAAAATCTTGGGCAGTTGTGTTATGAAAAAGGCCCAAAGCTTGGTGAACGTATGATGTGCGCTGTTTTTCAAAAAGCGATGAATGATGGTATTTTGATGAAGGCTGAACCACGTGTCGTTGAGGCACATTTTCGTGCATTAGTGGATGCTGAATTTAGTCAGATCTTTACTTTTGATTTAGAAAATATCATCACTGCAGAATGGATCGAAGCGGCAACGGAAAGGGCAGTTGATGTTTTAATGCGAGCATATAAAATTTAAATTTTCTTTTTTATCTTTATTTCAAAGAAGATGTATGACCTGAGCTCAACAATATTAAATTAATAACGTTGAGCTGACTTTTTAAGAAGAATTGGCAATGACGACCTAACGCTTAGAATATAAAACTCAAAAAAATTACCACAATTTCAAAATTCACTTTTCTCAGAAAGTGCCATGGATAGGAAGGTATTTATGGACGTATGAGAACAACGACCCATTGCTTGTATAGATGTGTATGAATTACATATTTAATATAACTATTCAAATTTCTTCTTTCTGTCATGTCGATAATTTTTTGAATCAGAGCTTGATTTCATAATATTTGAGATTGATTGTTCTATAGATGTCCGCAATCCATCAAATAGCTGTACCTCATTAGATACTTGGAGATAATCTAATATATTTTCGCTAAAAGATTCTATGATTTCTCTTGGATTTCTAATTCTAAAATGCTCGCTTTCAGCTAATTTTAAGAGATGAGATAGTTCAGGAAATGCTTTGCTTCCAGCGAGTTTAAGCGCCATTTTATTATCAATTGATTCGTATATAAGTGTATGCGTAATATCAAATGGCGGTGAAACAAAAATGTTTTTCATATCCGGGGAATACTGTAGAGCAAAGTTTTTCAGATGCGCATCACCATTTCCTACTAAGCAATTAAATACAATGTACTTATACATTTTTTCAACTTCAGCTACACTACCAGTATAAAGATATGTCGCTTTCAAAAGTGTTTCATAGCTCCCTGAGTATTTTGCATCTGGGTCATTTGACTTTTTCATGAGCGTCGTAAAATCTTCATAGCCTAGTTTTGTACCATCACTGGATTTATCAAACCGTTCTACAACATATGTTTCTAAATTTTCAGACAAGTAAGTGTGTGGTGGCTTAAGTCCACACTGTCGTGCAGCCTGCATACAGACAAATTCATTAACGGTTAGTAATGGAAATTCTGAATCAAACGACTTTACGATTAGATCCTTTTGTTGAACTGTTCTATCTGTTTGAACAGTTTTTGCATTTGGTATGCTCACCTTGGGTTGCATACCAGCCAGAGAATTTCTGAGATAATATTTTTCCAATAGCTGTGGAAAAAGGGGTTCATGACTTTGGTAAGATAGGATTTCACTCAAACTCAAAGAATCTGTTTCGGGTAAATCTAGCTCACTTTTATAAGAGAGCATTCCAATTCCTTGACTACCTTGCAGTGCCAATAAATACATGTCATTAACTTTGGCATATCTGGCAAGTTTTTCAGCAATGAATCGTCGATTAAAACCCTCAGGCAAGTTCTGAGCAAATATTGGGTGAAGTGCACCAGAAGAAAAACCATCCATGCCTTTACGAGTCATCGTGAGTGATACATGCTGTTTTTCCTGTGTTGGCTGATAGTGGTGCACTGAACCATATGTCAATACGCCTAATTCAGCTTGATTAGCACATACCTTAATATTCGTGATTTTGGCAGGAAGTTTTGTTGGCGTACTCATTCGCTATCATCCACAAACATATTTTCAATTTCATCCCAGTGAGGGAGTGAATGTTGCTTTGGAAATACTTCAAACTGTAAACCTACTGCATCAAGTACACGCTCAAATATGTCATACGAACCTGTAAATCGACCATTCTCAATCTCTGAGATTGTGGTTTTGTTGATTCGAGTCAATTCTGATAATTCTTGCTGTGTATGACCGAGGGCTTTTCGTTCGATACGAACTTTTTTCCCAATTTCTGCTCTACTTGCCATAGAAATTTCACCACAAAAGTAGCCATATAGCTAACATATTATATTATTTATCAATTATTAGCTATATAGCTAATATATTTTATGTAATTTAATAAAAATTGGCATAAAATAGAAATCTCATAAGTTATTGAATTTCGTTTCAGTAAGAATGAGATCAAGTTATCCTTAAGTGTAGATTTAACTTATGTTCACTTGAAATACACTTCACAATTAATTTAATAATATATTTTTTTTCAAAAACTTATTTAAAATACAATATGCTTTAAAAATTGAAGTTCATGAACTATGAATAAAAACTGAGATCTAACCTACAAATCTAAAACTGCAAAAATCCATGAAAGATGTAATCAAGCCAAAGACTGAAACGGGCATGCATGCGCACCACAATCTAAGTTTAGACATGGCGAATAGTATTGCGCTCTATAGAACATGGCTGTACCTGTATTAATGCCAGCACAGGTATGGCGTCAGGTGCAGGAAATGCACCGCTGGAAGTATTTATCGCTGCAGTAGAACTATAAGATTGAACCATGACTGTGTTATGAAGTTATTGTCAGGTATAAATCATTTAACTTATGTTCACCTAAAGTCTAGTTCATAAATAAATTACAATATATTTTAATGTTATTTAATCACTTATATGTGTTTTTTAGTTTTTTTTAAAAACTCGATTCATGAACTTCTTTTAAAATGCTAATTTTTATTGTGCCTTAACTTTGAAAGGTTTGGACTAAGTTTATTTTTAAATGTTTATGCAAAAAATCATATAAGATTATGATGACGCGTGAGTTGTTGATAATGACAAAACGTCTTTTTCTAACTGAAGTTTATGGGGAAAAAATGCTTGATCATAATGAATTAACCCTCAAAACCATTAATGATTTGTTGACAATGTCATTTTTTATTCCAGCTTATCAGAGAGGATATCGATGGTCTGCAAGACAGGTTATTGAACTATTAGAAGATGTTTATGAGTTTTGTGATAGAAAAATTAAAGTAGAGGAAGATTTTTATTGTTTGCAGCCTGTTGTTGTAAAACAAAAAGGTGAGCAATGGGAGCTTGTGGATGGGCAGCAAAGATTAACAACAATTTTGTTAATCTTGGGTTATTTCAATAGCCGTTTTGCCGAGGATTTTAGAAAACAATTATATATACTAGAATACGAAACACGCCCAGAAAGTCGTGAATATTTGCTCTCATTAGAAGAAAATAAAAGAGATCAGAATATTGACTTTCATTTTATCTTTGAAGCCTATTCTAATATCAGAGCATGGTTTAAAGATAAGGTGCATAGAATTAATGATATCGAATCGGTATTCTTAAATAAAGTTAAGATTATTTGGTATCAACTGGCTGAAGCAGAAAATGTTACGGATGTTTTTACCCGTTTGAATATGGGAAAAATTCCTTTAGTGAATGCTGAGCTAGTTAAAGCCTTATTTTTAAAATCCAGTAATTTCTTCCACGAAGGTCAAACTGCAAGGCATCTGCAACAGCTCAATATCGCTCAAGAGTGGGATGCCATTGAAAAGCGCTTACAGGATGATGCATTTTGGTATTTTGTGAGTAATCAACCAATCGCCTCGAACCGTATAGAGTTTGTATTGGCATTGGCAGCAAGAAGACTAAATAGTGAAGGGATTCTTGAACACGACAAACTCAAAGTTTTTCTGCAGTTTAATAAACAGCTGCAGAGCAAAAATAGTGAAGTTGATGTGGCCAAAGAATGGCTAAAGGTAAAAATGTGTTTTATGACTCTAGAAGAGTGGTTTAATGATAAAGCACTGTTCCATTTAATCGGCTATTTGGTTGCACAAAAGGTAACTATTGAAACAATATTCGATTTAAGCGAAACCTGTAAAAGTAAATATGTTTTCCGCCAAAGTCTTATAGAGCTAATATTTGTAAAAAACTTTCCTGGTAAAAACTTAAGTGAGGTATCTAAAGTATTAATTGAAGCTGAACTATCAGAGCTAAATTATGAGACTGATCCCAAGAAGATAAGATCAATTTTGCTACTGTTCAATATTGCTAGCTTGTTAGCTAACCCTGTAACTAACTCACGTTTTCAATTTAATAAATACAAGCAAGACAAGTGGGATATTGAACATATACGTTCTGTAGCTTCAGATATGCCTACAGATAAAAATAAACAGATAAAGTGGCTGGAGAATGTTGTTGATTATATTTCTGACGAAAACATGATTCATATAGAAGAAAAATCGACAGGAGATACAGATATTTCACATGCCATCAAGAAAGATGCAGCTGAGTTACTAAAAACTGACTTTAATGATCAGCAGTTTCAAGTGATTTATCTGCGCATTTTGTCCTTCTATGATCCAGGGAGTAATAATGTAGTCGATAATTCGATTGGTAATTTAACCTTGTTGGATAGCACAACAAACCGTAGCTATAAAAATGCAGTATTCCCAATTAAACGCTCAAAAATCATTGCATTGGATAAAGAAGCGACTTTTATTCCACTATGTACGAAAAACGTATTTTTGAAATATTACAGTAAACAAGTCGATAAGATGCTGTATTGGGAGGTAAAAGATAGTCAAGACCATCAGCAGGCAATGGTAGACAGTCTTTATGGCATTTTTTGCGGAGAGGGGGTGCATATATGAGTGGCAAAAGTTTAACTTTTTATAGCCTCTTTAACCAAGTTGATTCTGTCGAAATTCCGATTTTGCAACGAGACTATGCGCAAGGTCGATCAGAAGAAGAAGAGGTAAGGTCACTTTTTTTACGCTCTTTATTCAATGCACTAAACCACCAGGATAGTTCTGCACAGCAACCGCTAGATCTAGATTTTGTTTATGGTAATTACGAAGACAGTGAGAGTAAAGTTTTTTCTGTATTAGATGGCCAGCAACGTTTAACCACTTTATTCTTATTGCATTGGTACTTAGCCGTAGTAAATGGTCGCCTTGAAGACTTTAGATCACAGTTCGTTACTGAAGATGGGCGATCACGCTTCACCTATAAAACAAGACCTAGTACTACAGAGTTTTTTAATGCCTTAGTGGTCAGTGATTTTGTGAAAGTTGATAATAAAAATTCTATTAGTAAACAAATAATTGATTGTCAATGGTTTTATTTGTCTTGGACACAAGATCCAACAGTTCAGGCTTGCCTTTGTATGCTGGATGCTATGCAGACCATATTCGCTGATCGAGAAAATGGCTTGTTTGATAAACTATTAGTAATAGATAAACCATTTATCACTTTCCAATTTTTGGATTTATATTCTTTTGGTTTATCTGATGAGCTATATATTAAAATGAATGCTCGCGGCAAACCACTTACTATATTTGAAAACTTTAAAGCAAAACTTGAACAATTCATTGAAAACTATGCTGGACCTTGGCCTGCCTATCGCCTCTCATTCCGTGAAGGAATAGTGAATGGCTATGACTATTTTATTCATAAGATAGATACTGATTGGGCTGATTTATTTTGGCCTTATAGAAATGTATGCTCAGATGACAATACATTTGATGACGAATTTATGAACTTCTTTCGTCTGATTATCATGTATGAATGCTTATTAAATAATAGATCATCAACTGATTTCTTAACTCTCGTAACAGATGCTCTTTTGGGTGATCAGGGACGTTTAAAAGAACCAAGCCTATCAAAGTATGAAGAATTAAATTGTTTTAGTCAGAATTTGATTATCCGCTTTATACAATTTATCGATCTGATTTGTGATAAGGGTTTAGTGAATAATAAAATCCCACTTTATATGGCAGAAACCTATTATTACGCGGAAGAAGAAACTTTTAAACGAATTATCAGCAATAGTGCAAGTTACGATGATAAATTACGTTTTTTTGCTTTTTATTCTTATTTGGCAAAGAGTAAAGACATGGGGGAATTAAAGAATTGGATTCGTGTGATCTATAACTTAGTAGAAAATACGATTACAGATTCTCCGAGTAAGTTTTATCAAGCACTGTTTGTCATTGAAGAATTAAGTAAGATTAATGTACCAATTTTGGGTGCCCTAAAGGCAGATTGTAAAGTATCGGCTTTTTTACAAGCTCAAGTATTGGAAGAAAAAATTAAAGCACATTTAATCTTGAAGTCTGATGATTGGCGTGAAGCGATTATAAAGGCGGAGAAACATCATTTTTTTAATGGGCAAATTGGTTGTATTTTAAATTTTTCAGGTATCTTAGATTTTTATAGAAAATACAAGCATTGTGATTGGGAGGATACTTTTAACAAACAGTGCTTTGATAAATTTATCAAATATTTTCAGTCGCTTAGTAATGTATTCAATACGATTGAAAAAAGTTCTTCAATAATTGGATATGCATGGGAAAGAGCGGTATTGAGTAAAGGTATTTATTGTACATCAGCCACTTGGGATAGGTTAAATCTACTCAGTAGCAGAAGTACTAAAAATAACATTCCGCGAGACCATAGCTGGCGCAGGGTATTGCGTATAGGTGATGAAACCAGTGAGAAGAAGCAAACTTATGTTAAGGCAGTATTAGATGATCCGTTGTTTAATACCAATAGTTTAGCTATTTCTTTGCAAGCAATTTGCGACAAAGCATTACGAAATACCGAATTGGATGACTGGCGATATAAACTAATAAAACATAAAGAACTCTTTGATTGCTGTGAACAAGGATTTATTTCACATAATGCTTTTGAAACTATATTGCTTGGTCAGTCTCAACGTAATCATTATCATTTTGAATTTTTCACTAAAGCTTTAGAACTTGAGCTTAACGTAAGCAAAGAACAACTTATTCCTTTTACATTGATAAACTATGAGGCTGTTAAGTCCCGAGACGAAGATGCTGGTATCGTCATAAAAGGTTTAGTCATTGATAAAAAAAACTATCTCATGGAGATTAAAAAACCTGCAATCAACTTTACTCTATGTTTTAAAGATGGTGGTCAAGGAGAATACACCGATAAATTGAAACATATACTTGAAAAGTATGGTTTTAATTGGAATGAAGCTTGTCATTTTTTTCATAATGAGCAGGTGAATATTCAACAAGTAAAAAATAAGCTATTTAGTTTATGCGAGGCTTTAAGAGGTCTGTAAGATGAGTGCAGTTCGTTAGGCAACATGGTCTTATAGTATTGTCTAATTAAGGTCAGCAGTTAAGAGATAGTTTCTTTGTCACTAATTCTCATACAATTAGTGACATTATTAATATTAATTGGGGTTTTTCACCATTTTATTTAAATTTAAATATGCTTCTGGCTAAGATTTTTCATAAAGGTTAATAGTAAAATAAAAAAATTAATTTCTTAAAAATATTATTCAATTATGTTAAAATTTATATATGTATATGAAATACATTATATTTTATGTCTTTAATTCGCAATCTTCATGAAGATACTATTATTAATCTCCCAAAAGGTGATTTACACGTCCATTTAAATGGGGCCATACCTACACATTTAGTGAGAGAATTATTAAAAAAATATCCTGATCAAATTCCACCACATTTTGATCTCGATGAAAATTTAAATATTTTAGAACCTCAAAAAAACTTATTAGAATATTTAAAACCATGGCAAGTATTAAATTTAATTCCTAAATCAAATAATGATTTAAATCAAATTGCCCAGCAAACATTTTTTAGTTTTAAATTAGCGAATATTAACTTTGTCGAAATAAGAAATACAATTTTTTATATAGCAAATTTAAACTCAATTTCAATAGAAGAAGCTATAGTTTGGATGGGCTTTGTTGCACAAACCTATCTGTAAAGGCTTTTTCAGCGATATAATTTTCAAATGAAGAAGCCTACACACAAAATCTACCGCACAACCAATTGGCCCGCATATAACCGAGCACTCATGAGTCGCGGAAATATTGT